>NZ_JABXGI010000024.1:0-62766 GCF_022627865.1 Herbaspirillum sp. C7C2 | reverse complement strand
TCGAAGGCGCTGCTCAGCTTGTGGCGCGCCTTCGATACGCGGCTACGCCGCTACTCAGGACGAACGGTCAGCGGTGGTGCAAACAAAGTCTGAGCGAGCTTTCGAGCTGGTAACAAGCTTAACTGAACGGCATTAGAGCCGATGGCTCCGTTTTTATTTGCTCGTTGAATTTCATCTAAGCACAAAGACATCCTCCCGATGTTCCACGTGAAACAGTAGCGATGCTGTTTCATTGATCAGCTATACCTATCGGAAGTCATCGCCGATAGCGTTAGACAGGGCAGGGAAGTGCGGTAAACCAACAGCCAGGGACCTGCCTGCCGACCCCTCCGGATAAAAGGTCTTATAATCTCGCCTCTGTTCTCACCTCACCACGAGGCCCGCATCATGCTATTCCCCACACAATTTGACGTCATTGTCGTTGGCGGCGGTCACGCCGGCACCGAGGCTGCACTGGCCGCAGCACGCATGGGCCAGAAAACCCTGCTCTTGACGCACAACATCGAGACGCTAGGCCAGATGTCCTGCAATCCCTCCATCGGCGGAATCGGCAAGGGCCACCTGGTCAAGGAAGTCGATGCCATGGGTGGGGCGATGGCCATTGCCACCGACGAGGCGGGCATCCAGTTCCGCATCCTGAACTCCTCCAAAGGGCCGGCCGTGCGCGCTACCCGCGCCCAGGCTGACCGCATCCTGTACAAGGCAGCGATCCGCTCCCGTCTGGAAAACCAGCCCAACCTGTGGCTGTTCCAGCAGGCAGTGGATGACCTGATGCTGGAAGGTGACCGCGTCGTCGGCGCCGTGACCCAGGCCGGCATCCGCTTCGCAGGCCACGCAGTGGTATTGACCGCGGGTACCTTCCTGGACGGGAAAATCCACGTAGGACTGAACAATTATTCCGGCGGCCGTGCCGGTGATCCGCCAGCCGTCTCGCTTTCCGCCCGATTGAAGGAATTGAAGCTGCCGCAAGGCCGTTTAAAAACCGGCACGCCGCCGCGTATCGATGGCCGCAGCATCAACCTGGCCATCCTGGAAGAACAACCGGGCGATCTCGATCCGGTACCGGTGTTCTCCGTCATGGGCAACGCCGCCATGCATCCGCGCCAGATGCCGTGCTGGATCACCCATACCAACAGCCGTACCCACGACATCATCCGTGGCGGCCTGGATCGCAGCCCCATGTACACCGGCGTCATCGAAGGCGTGGGCCCGCGTTACTGCCCCTCCATCGAAGACAAGATCCATCGCTTCGCCAGCAAGGATTCTCACCAGATCTACCTGGAACCCGAGGGCCTGACCACCCACGAGTTCTACCCCAATGGCATCTCCACCAGCCTGCCATTCGACGTGCAGCTGGAGCTGGTGCGCTCGATGAAGGGCATGGAAAACGCCCACATCCTGCGCCCCGGCTATGCCATCGAATACGATTACTACGACCCGCGTGGCCTGAAGTCCTCGCTGGAGACCCGCCAGGTGCAGGGCCTGTTCTTCGCCGGCCAGATCAATGGCACCACAGGTTACGAAGAAGCGGCCGCCCAGGGCATGCTGGCCGGCATCAACGCCGCCTTGCAGACCCAGGGCCGTGACGCCTGGACCCCGCGCCGCGACGAAGCCTATCTGGGCGTGCTGGTCGACGACCTGGTCACCCAGGGCGTGCAGGAGCCGTATCGCATGTTCACCAGCCGTGCCGAATACCGTCTCTCGCTGCGCGAAGACAATGCCGACCTGCGCCTGACCGAAATCGGCCGCGAACTGGGTTGCGTGGGCGACGCCCAGTGGGAAGCCTTCGAACGCAAGCGCGAAGCCGTTTCACGTGAAATGGAACGCCTCAAGTCCACCTGGGTGAATCCGCGCATCCTCGCCGCTGCCGAAGCCGAACGTGTGCTGGGCAAGGCCATCGAGCGCGAATACAACCTGCTGGACCTGCTGCGCCGTCCCAACGTCAACTATGACAGCCTGATGAGTCTGACCGGCACGGAAGGCCAGCCCCTGGCCGGCCCCGGCATCGAAGACGGCCCGGTGCGCGAGCAGGTCGAGATCCAGGTCAAGTACGCCGGCTACATCGCCCGCCAGGCCAACGAGATCAGCCGCCAGGACCATAACGAAAACCTGAAGCTGCCCGCCGATCTGGATTACATGGACGTCAAGGCACTGTCCATCGAAGTACGCCAGAAGCTCAACAAGCACCGTCCGGAAACCCTGGGCCAGGCCTCGCGCATTTCCGGCGTGACCCCGGCGGCGCTGTCGCTGTTGCTGGTGCATCTGAAGAAGGGCGGCCTGAAGCAGTTGGCCGCCAGCGACAACCAGGCGGCCTGAAGCTGCGCAAAGCTTCACATTACTGCCCGCGGCACTACCGACCCAGATCAATAACAAGGCATCACGGATGAGCAACACTGCAGACCTGTCCTCACTGACCCGCACCCTGAAAGAGGGGGCCCAGGCCCTCGGGCTCACGCTCTCGGAGGCGCAGATCGCCAGGCTGATGGCCTACCAGGCCCTGCTGGCGAAGTGGAACAAGGTCTACAACCTGACCGCCTTGCGTGACCCGGCCCAGATGGTGTCGCACCACCTGCTGGATTCGCTCTCGGCCATGACCGCCTTTGCCGGCGCGCAGCGCGTGCTGGATGTGGGTGCCGGCGGTGGCCTGCCGGGCATCGTGCTGGCGATCTGGGCCGCCGAGGCCGAGCCGCAGATGAAGATCACCCTGGTCGATACGGTCCAGAAGAAGACCGCCTTCCTCAACCAGGTCAAGGCTGAATTGCAACTGGGCAATGTGACGGTCCTGCATGCCCGCGTCGAGCAGTTGCCAGTCGAGCAACAGTACGATGTCATCACGTCGCGCGCCTTTGCGGAACTGAAGGACTTCGTCACATGGTCGAACCACCTCCTGCAACAAGGTGGCAAGTACATCGCCCTCAAGGGTGTGCTGCCGCAAGAGGAAATCGACCGGTTGCCGGCGGGGTGGAAGGTGCAGCGAGTGCAGCCCCTGCAGGTGCCGGGCCTGGATGCCGAACGGCATCTCATCTTCATGGAAAGAGCGACCTGATGAACAAACTCAAACAGGCCCTGGTGGCCACCATGGTCTCGATGGCAGCCTATGGCGTCATCGCCACCGCCAGCGCCCAGGAAGTCAAGACCGTGCCCTCCGTGGACCTGAAGCGCTATGCGGGCAAGTGGTACGAAATCGCCAAGATTCCCAACAGCTTCCAGAAAAAATGCATCTCCGGCACCAGCGCCGAGTATGCTGGCCGTGACGATGGCATGATCGACGTCACCAACCGCTGCAAGACCGCCGATGGCATCGATGAAGCCAAAGGCGTGGCGCGGGTGGTCCCGGGCAGCAACAACAGCAAGCTGGAAGTGCGCTTTGCGCCAGCCTGGCTGTCGTGGGTGCCGATGGTCTGGGGCGACTACTGGATCATGGACCTGGACGAGCAATACACGCTGGCCACCGTCGGCAGCCCCTCGCGCGAATACCTGTGGATTCTCTCGCGCACGCCGACCATCAGCGACGAGCAATACGAGAACGCACTCAACAACGCCACCAAGCAGGGTTTCGATACCGCGCGGGTGGTCAAGAGCAAGCCGTAATACGGCACCTGACATCAGGCCGGCGGCCCGGGCAGCAACCCGGGCCGCTCACATTCAAGGAGACCCACCATGCAGGCGATCTTTCATTCCCTCGGCATCACCGATATCTGGCAACTGATTGCCGCCACCATGGTGTTCCTGCTGCTGCCCGGCCCCGGTACCTTCTGCGTGCTGACCTGCGCGGCCAAGGGTGGCTTGCGCGGTGGCTTCATGGCGCAGGCGGGTCTCATGCTCGGTGACATCGTGCTCATGTTCCTGGCGGCGGCCGGCGTGGCCGCGCTGCTGCACGCCAACCCCTTGCTGTTCCACGGCCTGCAATACCTGGGCGCGGCCTACCTGGCCTACCTCGGCGGGCGTCTTTTGTTTGCAAGAGGCGAGGGCGGTGGTACAGTCGTACCCTTTTCCAACGCCGCAGAATTCCGGCGCGGCTTTCTGGTCACCTTGTTCAACCCGAAAGCCATCGTGTTTTATATGGCGTTCTTCCCGCTGTTCCTGGACCCCGCCACGCAACAGGGCTCGCTCACCTTCTTCACGATGGGCGCCGTGATCAGTACCTGCACCTTGTTCTACGGCAGTTTCCTGATCTTCGTCGGCAATGCCGCCGCCCGTCGCATGGCCCGCAATCGCACCATCGCCAAGCTGGCCTCACGTGCGGCCGGGATCTTCCTGATCGGTTTCGGCATCAAGTTGACCACGCAATAACGCTCACATAAAAAAGATATGGCAAAAATATTTTGTGTCGCCAACCAGAAAGGTGGCGTAGGCAAGACCACCACCGCGGTCAACCTGGCCGCCGGTCTGGCGCAGCTGAACCAGCGCGTGCTGCTGGCCGACCTCGATCCCCAGGGCAATGCCACCATGGGCGCCGGCATCAACAAGGCCACGCTGGAAGCGTCGATCTATGAAGTGCTGCTGGGCATGTCCGATATCCGCAGCGTGCGCAAGCGTTCGGAGGCGGGCGGTTTCGACGTGCTGCCGGCCAATCGTGAGCTGGCCGGTGCCGAAGTCGAGATGGTCGAACTGGAGCAGCGCGAGGCGCGCCTGAAGATTGCCTTCGCCGAGGTGGCGGAAGACTACGACTTCATCCTCATCGACTGCCCGCCGGCACTGTCCATGCTGACCCTGAACGGCCTGTGCTCGGCGCATGGCGTGATCATCCCGATGCAGTGCGAATACTACGCACTCGAAGGCCTGTCGGACCTGGTCAATACCATCAAGAAGGTGCATGCCAAGCTGAACCCGGAGTTGAAGGTGATCGGTCTGCTGCGGGTGATGTTCGACCCGCGCATGACGCTGTCGCAACAGGTCTCGGACCAGCTGGAACAGCACTTCGGCGACAAGGTCTTCAAGACCGTCATCCCGCGCAATGTGCGACTGGCCGAAGCGCCGTCGTACGGCTTGCCGGGCGTGACCTTCGATCCTTCCTCCAAGGGTGCGCAGGCCTATATCGCGTTCGGCGCGGAAATGGTCGAGCGCATCAAGACGCTGTAATCAGGCATCGTTTTCATCAGGCAATCGCATGGCAACTCTACCGAAAAAATCCAAGGGACTGGGACGCGGACTGGACGCACTCCTGGGTGGCTCCTCCGACATCACCGAAGAAGCGCAGGCGCAAGCGGCCAAGGCCGGCCTGCCCAGCGTGATGGCCGTCACCGAGCTGCAGGCCGGCAAGTACCAGCCGCGCACCCGCATGGACGAGGGCGCGCTCAACGAGCTGGCCGCTTCCATCAAGGAACAGGGCCTGCTGCAGCCCATCCTGATCCGCGCCATCGGCCAGAAGAACGGCCGCGACGTCTACGAGATCATCGCCGGCGAGCGCCGCTTCCGCGCCGCCAAGATCGCAGGCCTGACCGAAGTGCCGGTGCTGGTGAAGAACGTGGACGACCAGACCACCGCCGCCATGGCGCTGATCGAAAACATGCAGCGCGAGGACCTCAATCCCCTGGAAGAAGCCCAGGGCATCCATCGCCTGATCACCGATTTCGCCTTCACCCACGAGCAGGCAGCGCTGGCCGTGGGCCGCTCACGCAGTGCGGTGTCGAACCTGTTGCGCCTGCTGAACCTGGCCAAGCCGGTGCAGACCATGCTCATGGCCGGCGACATCGACATGGGCCATGCCCGTGCGCTGCTGGCGGTGGATTCGGCGACCCAGATCCAGCTGGCCAACCAGATCGTGGCCAAGCGCATGTCGGTGCGCGACGCCGAAAAGCTGGTCACCCGCGCCTCCGCCGAACAGGCCGCCAAGCCACGCGAAGCCCGCGACAAGTCGCGTGACATCGCCCGGCTGGAAGAAGAGCTCTCCGACCTCCTGGCGACCCAGGTCAGCATCAAGACCGGCGCCCGCAACAAGGGGCAGTTGATCATCAACTTCAACGACCTCGATGCCCTGGATGGCGTCATCGCCCGCCTGCGCGGCGAGTCGGTGGAGAGCTGATCGCCTGCTTGCGCAGCGCGTGATGTAAGGCGCGTGGCGCGACGCCGAAAAAAATGGGCTGCAAGTGACATCACTTGCAGCCCATTTTTATTGATATAAATAATTTACTTTTTCTGTGCCTCGGGATCAGAAGGTCCGCTGCACGTCCGAGCGCGGCGGCAGCTGATAGCTCCAGGTCTCGGTCAGCGGCTTGCCGTTGGCGGTGAGCGCGGCCCGCAATTCCACCGCCTGTGCAACGTTGCGGATCTTCACCCGCAAGGTCAGGCGCCAGCCGTTGATGGCTAGATTGGGCTGCAGTTGCGCATCGATCAGCTCGCCATTGTTGGACACGCTCACCTGCGGCTGCACCTGGGTCCCGGCCGGCAGCTTGCCCAGCGGGCCGCCGGTGAAGTCCACCAGCAGGGCCGTGGTACCGTCGAAGGCGCGGATCAGGTTGGCCTGCGTGAGCTCGCCATCGGTATGGAAGGTCTGCTTGACCCAGCCCACCTCGTTGTTGAGGATGGCCGGCTCGTCCATGGTCCAGTGGATGCGGTAGTCGTAGGCCACCGGCGTGCCGCGGGCCGGCAATTGCGACGGCAGCCAATAGGCCACGATGTTGTCGTTGGTCTCGTCGGCGGTGGGGATTTCCACCAGTTGCACCGCGCCACGACCCCAGTCGCCACGCGGTTCGATCCAGGCCGAAGGACGCAGGTCGTAGCGGTCCTTCAGGTCTTCGAAGGCCGAGAAATCGCGGCCCCGCTGCAGCAGCCCGAAGCCACGCGGATTGGTCACCTCGAAGGAACTCACTTCCACGTTCTGCGGATCGTTGAGCGGACGCCACAGCCATTCGCCATTGCCGGTGTGGATCGCCAGACCGTTGGAGTCATGGATGGCCGGACGGAAGTTGCGGCGCGAGGATTGCTGGTTGGGGCCGAACAGGAACATGCTGGTCAGCGGCGCAATGCCCAGGCGACCCACTTCGCCGCGCAGGAACACGCGGGCCTGCACATCCAGCAGCGCATCCTGGCCCGGGGTCAGCGTGAATTTGTAGGCGCCGGTGGCGCGTGGCGAATCCAGCAGCGCATAGAAGGTCAGCTGCTTCTCGCCCGGGGCTGGACGCTGGATCCAGAATTCGGTGAAGTGCGGGAATTCCTCGCCGCTCAGCATGGCCGTATCGATGGCCAGGCCGCGCGCCGACAGGCCATAGACCTGGCCCTTGCCGATCACGCGGAAATAGCTTGCGCCCAGCACGCTCATGACCTCGTCTTCCTTGTCATCGCGGTTGAGCGGATAGACCACCCGGAAGCCCGCATAGCCCAGATGCGCGGTGCTGTCCTTGGCCAGCGCCAGGTCGCCGAAGTTGAAGCGGTCGGTGCTGTAGCCCACATCCTGCACGCGACCATCGATGATCTCGTGGATCGCCACCGGCGCGTTGAACTGCATGCCCTGGTGGTAGAAGGCCAGCTTGAAGGGCGTCTTCTGGTCGCGCCATTCGAACTTCTCGCTCTTGGGCTGGATCTTCATGTAGTCGGCGAACTGCATCGCCGCAAAGGTCGGCGAGAGATTGCTCGCCGGTTTCTGGTAAGGCTTGTCAGCCAGCGCCCTGGCGCGTGCCACGGCCTGGTTGAGGTCGAAGCCCTGGTTGCTCTGCGCCTGCACCGAGGCTGCCAGCAGCGAGGCTGTCAGCACCATGCCGTGCAGGAAATTCCATTTCAATCCACGTTTGATCAATGCATCTCTCCACAAAGAGGCGGCATTCCAGCACAAACGGGCTGGTCACCGCCATGGTCCTGTCTGTCCTACAGGCATCAAAACAGAATAATATAGCGAACCGTCCGACCGGCTAAGCATCATAGAAGACAAGCAATAACTGATCCCGCCGGCCAGACCGCCTTCGACGGGCCGCTGCACCCTGTAGAGAGCAGCGCGCCGCCAAAGTTTAGAAAAAGAGAGGAAACCCGTGTCCCACAAGCTTACCGAGCGGCAAGCCGCGCCCGTGCGCCGCCCCCGCCTGGCCTTGGCCATGACCCTGTGCGCGCTGGCCTGTAGCGCCGCGCTCAGTGGCCCCGCGGCCCATGCGCAAGCCAACCCCGCCTTGCTGGGTGACAAGACCGCCTTCATCGACGACCTGCTGCGCCAGATGACGCTGGAAGAAAAGATCGGCCAGTTGCGCCTGATCAGCATCGGCCCGGAAATGCCCGCCAAGAAGCTGGCAGAAGAACTGGCCGCCGGCCGCGTCGGTGGCACCTTCAATTCGGTCACCCGCGCCGAGAACCGGCCGCTGCAGGAAGGCGCGATGCGCTCGCGCCTGAAGATCCCGATGTTCTTCGCCTACGACGTGATCCACGGCCATCGCACCACCTTCCCGATCGGGCTGGGCCTGGCCTCCAGCTGGGACATGGACCTGGTCGCCAAGGCCATGCGCACCTCTGCCGAGGAAGCCGCGGCCGACAGCATCGACATGACCTTCGCGCCGATGGTGGACATCAGCCGCGACCCGCGCTGGGGCCGCACCTCGGAAGGCTTCGGTGAAGACCCCTACCTGGTCTCGCGCATCGCCGATGTCTCGGTGCGCGCATTGCAGGGCGAGACCCGTCCCATCGCCGCCAATCGCGTCATGGCCAGCGTCAAGCACTTCGCGCTGTATGGGGCGGTGGAGGGCGGGCGCGACTACAACGTGGTCAACATGGACCCGCAACGCATGTACAACGACTACCTGCCGCCGTATCGCGCCGCCATCGATGCCGGCGCCGGTGCAGTGATGGTGGCGCTCAATTCCATCAATGGCGCCCCGGCCACCTCCAACACCTGGCTGCTGCAGGACCTGCTGCGTCGCGATTGGGGCTTCAAGGGCCTGACCGTGTCTGACCACGGTGCCATCACCGAACTGGTCAACCACGGCGTGGCGCAGAACGATAGCGAAGCGGCGCGCCTGTCCATGAAGGCCGGCACCGACATGAGCATGGCCGACCAGGTCTACATCAAGCAACTGCCGGAGCTGGTGCGCTCGGGCAAGGTCTCGCAGCAGGAACTGGACAACGCCGTGCGCGACATCCTCGGCGCCAAGTACGACCTGGGCCTGTTCAAGGACCCGTTCGTGCGCATCGGCCGTGCGGCCGATGATCCGGCCGATGTCTATGCCGATGCACGCCTGCATCGCGCCGCGGCCCGTGAAGTGGCGCAGCAGTCCATGGTGCTGCTGGAAAACCGCAACGCCACGCTGCCGCTGAAGAAGAATGCCCGCATCGCGCTGGTCGGCCCGCTGGCCGATTCGCACATCGACATGCTGGGCAGCTGGTCGGCCGCCGGTCGCGACAAGCAGACCATCACCGTGCGCCAGGGCCTGCAGGCCGCGGTGGGCACGCAGGGCAGGCTGGTCTATGCCCGTGGCGCCAACATCACCGAAGACAAGCACATCGTCGATTACCTCAACTTCCTGAACTGGGATGATCCGGAGGTGGTGCAGGACAAGCGCAGCCCGCAGGCGATGATCGCCGAAGCCGTGCAGGCGGCCGCCAATGCCGACGTCATCGTGGCCGCCGTGGGTGAGTCGCGTGGCATGTCGCATGAATCCTCCAGCCGTACTTCGCTGTCGCTGCCGCAGAGCCAGCAAGATCTGCTCAAGGCGCTCAAGGCCACCGGCAAGCCGCTGGTGCTGGTCTTGATGAATGGCCGCCCGCTGGACCTGAACTGGGCACGCGAGAACGCCTCGGCCGTGCTGGAGACCTGGTACACCGGCACCGAGGGTGGCAATGCGATTGCCGATGTGCTGTTCGGCGACGTCAATCCTTCCGGCAAGCTGCCGCTGACCTTCCCGCGTTCGGTGGGGCAGATCCCGAGCTACTACAACCATGCGCGTGTCGGTCGTCCCTTTACCGAAGGCAAGCCCGGCAACTACACCTCGCAATACTTCGACGAGCCCAATGGCCCGCTCTATCCCTTCGGCTATGGCCTCAGCTATACCGAGTTCAAGCTCTCCGAGGTGAGCCTGTCGCAGCCCACCATGCAGGCCGATGGCAAGGTGGAGGCCAGCGTCACCGTGAAGAATATCGGCCGCCGCGCCGGTGCGACCGTGGTGCAGCTGTACATCCGCGATGTGGCGGCCTCGGTGGTGCGCCCGGTCAAGGAACTGAAGGATTTCCGCAAGCTGATGTTGCAGCCGGGAGAAGAAAAGCAGGTGCGCTTCAGCATCGACCGCAAGGCGCTGTCCTTCTATAACGCCAAGCTGGAATACGTGGCCGAGCCGGGTGAATTCCAGGTGCAGGTGGGCCTGGATTCCAAGGAGGTGAAGACGGCTTCGTTCAATCTGCAGTAAGGGTCTGCGGAAAGGGCGATAGGTCTCCCATCAGTCCGAACGGTATGAGATGGGAACCGCCATGGATGTTCATGCGGATCTTCGTCAGGCAAAGAAAAATGGGCACACTCAACAGAGTGTGCCCATTTTCATTTCCGGCCCGGCTTTGCATAAATGATATAAATCATTTATACAGCGATGGCATCAGGCCGCTGCTGCTTCGTCTTCCTCTTCACCCAGGAAGCCACCGCTCTGGTGCGCCCACAGCCGCGCATACAAGCCGTTGGCTGCCAGCAGCTGGCTGTGCGTGCCTTGCTCGACGATGCGCCCCTGGTCCAGCACGATCAGGCGATCCATGGCCGCGATGGTGGACAGACGGTGCGCGATGGCGACTACGGTCTTGCCTTCCATCAGCTTGTACAGGCTGGTCTGGATGGCCGCTTCCACTTCCGAATCGAGCGCGCTGGTGGCCTCGTCCAGCAGCAGGATGGGAGCGTCCTTGAGCATCACGCGGGCAATCGCGATGCGTTGGCGCTGGCCGCCGGACAGCTTCACGCCGCGCTCACCGACATGGGCGTCGTAGCCGGTGCGGCCCTTGGCATCGGCCAGGGTGCCGATGAAATCATGCGCCTCGGCCTGTTCGGCGGCGTGGACCATCTCGGCATCGCTGGCGTCGGGACGGCCATAGATCACGTTCTCGCGCACCGAACGATGCAGCAGGGAGGTGTCCTGGGTGACCATGCCGATCTGCGCGCGCAGGCTGTCCTGGGTGACGTGGGCGATGTCCTGGCCATCGATGGTGATGCGGCCACCCTCGATATCGTAGAAACGCAGCAGCAGGTTGACGATGGTCGACTTGCCGGCACCGGAGCGGCCGACCAGGCCGATCTTTTCGCCGGGTTTGATCACCAGGTCCAGGCGGTCCACCACCGGACGTGGCGCCGCGCCACCATAGCTGAAGCTCACGCCCTCGAAGCGCAGTTCGCCCTGCGCGACCTTCAGCGGCTTGGCATCCGGCGCATCCTTGACGTCATGCGCCAGCGCCAGCGTATTGATGCCGTCCTGCACCGTACCGACGTGCTCGAACAGGGCCGACATTTCCCACATCACCCAGTGGGCGATGCCGTTCAGGCGCAGCGCCATGGCGGTGCTGGCGGCCACCGCACCGATGCCCACCTTGCCCTGGGTCCACAGGTACAGCGATACCCCGCTGGCTCCGATGATGAGGATCATGTTCAGGATGTGGTTGACCACCTCGAAACCCGAAACCAGCCGCATCTGGCGATGCACCGTGGTCAGGAATTCGCGCATCGCGCTGCGGGCGTAATCAGCCTCGCGGCCGGCATGCGAGAACAGCTTGACGGTGGCGATGTTGGTGTAGGCGTCCGTGATGCGACCGGTCATCAGCGAACGCGCATCGGCCTGGTTGCGTGCCACCGCCGACAGGCGCGGCACGAAGTAGCGTAGTGCCACCGCGAAGGCTGCCAGCCAGACGAAGAAGGGCGCCAGCATCCACATGTCGAAGCTGCCGACCACGCCGATCAGGGTCGCGAAGTAGATGGTGATGAAGACCAGGATGTCGCCCACGATCATGCAGAAGTCACGCACCGCCAACGCGCTTTGCATGACCTTGGTGGCGACCCGGCCGGCGAATTCGTTCTGGTAGAAGCTCATGCTCTGGCTGAGCATGAGGCGATGGAAATTCCAGCGCAGCAGCATGGGGAAGTTGCCGGCCAGGGTCTGGTGCTTGAACATGGTCTGCAGTGCGATCAGCAGCGGACTGGCGGCCAGGATCAGCAACAGCCACAGCAGCGTGTGTCCCTCTTGCGCCCACAGGTGTGCCGGTTCGACCTTGGCCAGCCAGTCGACGATGCGGCCCAGCGCCGCAAACAGCAGTGCCTCGAATACACCGATGATGGCCGTCATCAGCGTCATGGCGGCGATGTAGGGGCGTACGCCCCGGGTACAGAACCAGATGAAGCGCATGAAGCCGCGTGGCGGCGGCAGCGGATGTGTTTCCGGGTAGGGATGGACCAGTTTTTCGAACCAGCTGAACATGCAACAAACTCCAAAAAGGGGGCGGCGGGCGACGGCGATACTGCGGCGGGCGCAGGACAGGCCAGGTTGGCCTGCGGCGCGGCTTCATGCGTGGCTGGCGGATCGTTGCGGCAGCAGGGCCGCTATCGTGATCCGGGGCTAGCCCGCGATAGGGTGGACGCCATGGAAGCCGCATCATCTCATAGGCATGGGGCCCAGGTGTATCGGACAAGACAAAAACACTTGTCGGAAAATCGGAATGGTGGTCGGCGCTTGAAGTTCCCTGATCGGCGATACTGATGAATTGCCATCCATTCATCTGTTGCAGCCATGAATCTCTCTCAAGCCGCCGTCGCCTTCCTGCCACAGGAGCAGTTGGCCCTATCGTTGTTGCCCTATGTCCTCGACGACGCCGCTGATGGTTCGCATGATCTTTCGCACCTGCTGCGGGTCTGGAACAATGCACGTCGCCTCCAGCAGGAGGAGGGCGGTGACCTGCGCATCCTGCTGGCCGCCGTGCTCTTGCATGACTGCGTGCGGGTGGAGAAGGATTCGCCCCTGCGCGCCCAGGCCTCGACGCTCTCGGCGCAACGCGCGCGGGAAATCCTGGACGCGCTGGGGTGGACCGCGCAAGACGCCGACCGCGTAGCCCATGCCGTGCAGGCCCACAGCTACTCGGCGCAGATCACGCCGCAGTCGCTGGAGGCGAAGATCGTGCAGGATGCCGACCGGCTGGATGCCATCGGCGCCATTGGCGTGGCACGTTGCTTCTATGTGGCGGGGCGGAT
The DNA here is from genome assembly GCF_022627865.1 of Herbaspirillum sp. C7C2. Classification (NCBI taxonomy): domain Bacteria; kingdom Pseudomonadati; phylum Pseudomonadota; class Betaproteobacteria; order Burkholderiales; family Oxalobacteraceae; genus Herbaspirillum; species Herbaspirillum sp. C7C2. The sequence goes on along the minus strand of NZ_JABXGI010000024.1, from coordinate 49,643 downwards.
GGGGTCGGCGCTCTATGAACCGCTGGACCCACAGGCGCACGGGCGGGTACTGGAGGATCGTCGCTTCGCGCTGGACCATTTCCCGGCCAAGCTGTTGCGCTTGCAGGAGGGCTTCCAGACCGCCAGCGGAGCGGCCATGGCCAGCGCACGGCAGGCACGCATGCGCGCGTTCGTGGAGGACTTCCTGGGGGAGTTGTGAGGGGGAGGGTGGTGCGCAGGGGAGCGCCAGCAGCGCCTGCCCGCTCGCGAGGGGAAGAGCAGGTGGCACGGACCGAGGCCACCTGATCACCAGATCACTTCACTTGAGCATCAGGCCGCCAGTTTTTCCATCGGCAGTGCCGGTGCCACTTGCAGCGGGACCTGTACGGTACGCAACAGCGGTGCGGTTTGCGCTGTCCTTGCCGTGGACACCCCCGCCACCGGTGCCGCCACCAGCGCGTCCGGTGCTTCCAGCTGGAATACGCCCACCGCCTGGTTCAGGTTCACCGCCTGCTCCTGCAGCGTGGCCACGGCGGCGCTGGCCTGTTCCACCAGCGCGGCATTGTGCTGGGTCACCTGATCCATCAGCGCAATGGCCTTGTTGACTTCCTCGATGCCCACGCTCTGCTCATGGCTGGCGGTGGAAATCTCGCCCATCACATCGGTCACCTGCTGCACGCTGGTCACGATCTGTTCCATGGTCTCGCCGGCACGTTCCACCAGGCGGGTCCCGGCTTCGACGTTGTTGACCGAGGCGTCGATCAGTTGCTTGACTTCCTTGGCGGCCGCCGCGCTGCGTTGGGCCAGGCTGCGCACCTCGGTGGCGACCACGGCGAAACCACGGCCCTGTTCACCGGCGCGGGCCGCTTCCACTGCGGCATTCAAGGCCAGGATGTTGGTCTGGAAGGCGATGCCGTCGATCACCCCGATGATGTCCACGATCTTGCGCGACGAGGTGTTGATGGCGGCCATGGTATCGACCACCTCTTCGACGATGGCGCCACCCTGCTTGGCGATGTCGGAGGCATTGCGGGCCAGCTGGTTGGCTTCGCGGGCATGGCCGTCGTTCTGCTTGACGGTGGCTGTCAGCTGCTCCATGGCCGAGGCGGTTTCTTCCAGCGAGGCGGCCTGGTCTTCGGTGCGGGCCGAGAGGTCGCTGTTGCCGGCGGCGATCTGGGCGCTGATGGTGGCCACACCGGCGGCCGCATCACGCACTTCGCTGACGGTGTTGCGCAGGTTGCCGCTCATTTCGGCCAGGGCTTCCATGATGCTCTGGCGACGCGCATTGCCGACACGGCGCAGCGTCACCTCGTGGTACAGCTCCCCACGGTCCACGGCCAGCGCCACTTGCTTGACCTCGTCCGGTTCGGCGCCCAGTGCGCCACGGATGGAGCGGGTGATCAGCGTGGCCAGCACCACGCCGGCCACCAGCGCGGCGCTGAGCAGGATCAGCATGAAGGCCTGGAAGCCGCGTGCGGTGCTGCGGGCCTTGGCTGATTCCGCCTGGCTCATGCCTTCTTCCAGGTCGATGAACTGGTTGATCGCGGCCAGCCATTCGACAAAGGCCGGCTTGACCTGGCCCAGCATCAACTGGCGCGCAGCCTCGATGTCACCCGCCTTGCGTGCCGCGATGGCCTTGGCGGCCAGCGGCATGGCGCGGGCTTCCATGGCCTTGATGCGTTCCAGGCTGGCGCGCTCGTCGGGACGCACGCTCATGCTGGCGAAGACCGCATCGAGCGGCTTGGCCGACTGCTGGTAATCGGCGTCGAGCTTGTCGATCAGCGCCATCACGTCCTTGACCTCGGCATCGCCCACCAGGGTCAGGTCGCGCAGGGCGATGGCGCGGTCATGCACGCTGCCGCGGAAGTTGATGGCGTAGCGCTGCTTGACGTTGTTGTCTTCGCTGACCCGCGCCAGGCTGCCTTCGATGGCATTGACCTTGGTAATGCTGACCACGGTCAGCACCAGCATCATCGCCAGTACCAGCGCAAAGCTCAGCGACAATTGGGCGGCGACGCTCAGTGAGCGACGCTTGGGGGTAAGTGGATGCATGACAGGCTCCCTGGAATGATGGACTGGTGACGCGACAGTGACTTGTGACCGATGCTGCCGATGTTGCCGATGCTGCCGATGCTGCCGATTATTGCGGGTCAGCCCGCAGGCGCCTACCAGACGATGGTATTAGTCCACCTTCGGACATGGCGCTGATGACCGGCAACATGGTGCGAAGAGGGCAGTCTAGCGGCAATCGCCATGGCCCTGGATTGAATCTTCCGATGGAAGCGATAGCCTCTGCGCAGTCCCACGGGATGGGCGGGGAGAGGGTGCTTAAGCCTGCGTTAAGTCTTCTGCGGCAAGCTGGGCAGCAAAACAACCGCCAGGACCACGACATGACCGAACACCCGTCCCCTGCAGTCGCTTCCACGCCACCGGCCGATCCCGGCCATCTCGCCAACCGTGCCACCCGCGCCCAGATATGGCGGCTCATCCGGCCGTTCTGGGTGTCCGAAGAAAAGTGGAAGGCCTGGGCGCTGCTGCTGTCCATCATTGCCCTGAACCTGGGCATGGTCTACATCAACGTGCGCCTGAACTCGTGGAACCGCGACATGTACAACGTGCTGCAATCGCGCGACTATCCGCAGTTCAAATCGCTGCTGTGGCAGTTCTCGGGACTGGCCTTCGTGTTCGTGGCCATCGCCATCTACAGCGTCTACCTGAAGCAGGCGCTGCAGATCCGCTGGCGCTACTGGATGAGCACCCGCTATCTCGACCAGTGGCTGGCGCATCGCGCCTATTACCGCATCGAGCAGGGGCAGGAGGGGCGGCTCTCGGACAACCCCGACCAGCGCATTGCCGAGGACCTGCATGCGCTGACCTCCGATACGCTGTCGCTGGTGCTCGGATTCATCTCCAGCAGCGTCACCCTGTTTTCCTTCATCCATATCCTGTGGTCGGTCAGTGGCCCGCTGAGTTTTTCGGCCGGTGGTCACAGCTGGGTCATTCCCGGTTACATGGTCTGGTTCGTCATCGCCTATGCCGCCGTCGGGTCCGGGCTGGTGTGGTGGATCGGTCGTCCGCTGGTGGGGCTGAGCTTCAACCAGGAGCGCTTCGAGGCCAACTTCCGTTTCGGTCTGATCCGCGTGCGCGAGCATGCCGAGGCGGTGGCCCTGTATCGCGGCGAGGCGCAGGAACGCACGCAGCTCACGGCACGCCTGGACGATATCCGCCGCAACTGGTGGGACATCATGCGGCTGACCAAGAAGCTCAATGTGGCCGTCAATTTCTATGGCCAGTTCGCCGTGATCTTCCCCATGCTGGTATCGGCGCCGCGCTACTTCTCGGGCGCCATTTCGCTGGGTGTGCTGATGCAGATCAGCGATGCCTTCGGCCAGGTGCAGGATGCGCTGTCATGGTTCATCAATGCCTTCACCACGCTGGCCAGCTGGAAGGCCAGTATCAACCGGCTGGCGGGCTTCCATGCCGATGTGGAGCGTGCGGCCGGCATGGCGCGCACCATCGAGGTCACGCCGCATGCGGGCAGTGCGGTGACGGTGTCGGGTTTGCAGCTGTCCTTCCCGGATGGTGCGCCGATGATGCGCAGCCTCGATGCCCGGGTGGAGTCGGGCGAGCACGTGCTCATCAGCGGCCCCTCGGGGTGTGGCAAGTCCACGCTGATCCGCGCCATGGCCGATGTCTGGCCCTATGGTCATGGCCAGGTCAGCCTGCCGCAGGATGCCCCGGTGATGTTCCTGCCCCAGCGCAGCTACCTGCCCATCGGCAGCCTGCGGGCCGCGCTCTCCTATCCGGCGGCCGAAGGCAGTTTCGAAGATGCCCTCATCACCCGTTACCTGGCCCTGTGCCGCCTGTCACACCTGGCCGACCGGCTGGATGTGGCGGCCAACTGGAGCCAGGCACTGTCGCCGGGTGAGCAGCAACGGCTGGCCTTCGTGCGGGTGTTTCTGAATCGTCCGCGCATCGTGTTCCTGGATGAAGCCAGCAGCGCCATGGATGGCGAGACCGAAGAGGCGCTCTATGCCGCCTTGCCGCGCGAGCTGCCGGGCGTGACCGTGATCAGCATCGCGCACCGCGAGACGCTGGCGCGCTTCCACGATGTGCGCTGGAAGTTCGTGCCGGCGGCAGCGGGCGAGGGTGAGGGCGCGGGGCATCGGGTACAGATGCAGCCCATCGCGTCGTGACCTCACCGGTTGGCGCGACCATACCGTTTTTGCATAAGCTCGGCAGAGAGGGCGTGACAGAATGGATTCATCGCGGCACGGTTCGCCGCATCCACCCGCTCACCCACGATTACTGGAAAGCCCACCATGAACGATCCCATCGTCTATCTCAATGGCGAACTCACGCCGCTGTCCGAAGCCCGCGTCCCGGTGCTGGATCGCGGTTTCATCTTCGGCGATGGCATCTACGAGGTGATCCCCATGTATCGCCGCAAGGCCTTCCGTGGTCGCCAGCACCTGGCGCGCCTGTTCCGCAGCCTGGACAGCATCGGTATTCCCAATCCGCATGACGAGGCCGGCTGGAACGCCCTGATCGACCAGGTCGTGCAGGCCAACGGTCTGGACGACCAGATGATCTACCTGCAGGTCACCCGGGGTGTGGCCAAGCGCGCCCACGCCTTCCCCAAGGAAGTGGTGCCGACGGTCCTGATCATGACCAACCCCATGGCACTGCCACCGGCTTCGGCCATCGAGCAGGGCGTGGCCTGCGTGACCATGGAAGATCGCCGCTGGCTCAATTGCCAGATCAAGTCGACCTCGCTGCTGGGCAATGTGCTGGCCGCGCAGTTCGCCGCCGAAAACCAGGTGACCGAGGCGATCCAGTTCCGTGACGGTTTCCTGTCGGAGGCGTCGTCCTCCAATGTGTGGGTGGTCAAGGATGGCAAGATTTCGGCGCCGCCCAAGGACAACCTGATCCTGGAAGGCATCCGCTACGGCCTGATGGAAGAGCTGTGCGCCGAAGAGGGCATCGTGCTGCAGTCGCGTCGCATCACCCGCGAGGAAGTGCTGGCCGCCGACGAGCTCATCATTTCCTCGGCCAGCAAGGAAGTGCTGCCGGTGGTCAAGCTGGACGGCCAGCCGGTAGGCAGCGGACGTCCGGGTCCGGTGTTCGGCAAGGTCTATGCGGCCTACCAGGCAGCCAAGGCCCGTCTGTAAACGTGTCGGCAATGTGGTCAATGGCGACCCTGACGTTTTCTGCACGTGGGGTCGCCGGCATGGCGTAGAATGCAGGTATCCCCCACCCGTATTCACCTGACCCTCCGCTTGAAGCGCGCCGGTTCATCCCCATCTGGGAGCATTGAAACCAGGAGCGCCGAAGCGGACAACGCCAAGGCGGTTTGCCATGACTATGCCCACTATTTCCCCTGAAGAATCCCTGATCGAATATCCCAGCGACTTCCCCATCAAGGTGGTCGGGATCACCCATGACGATTTCGCCGAAACCATCGTCGCCATGGTCATCGAGCACGATCCCGAGTTTCATGCGGGCAAGGTCGAGATGCGGCCGTCCACCCAGGGCAAGTACCTGTCGCTGACGCTGACCGTGCGCGCGACCAGCCGCACCCAGCTCGACAACATCTATCGCGCGCTGTCCACGCACGAGATGGTCAAGTTCGTGCTCTGATCCGGTTCGCGGTGTCGCAAGGTCGGCAAAGACCGGCGCAGTCCTTCGGAATGCGCCGGTTTTTTCATGGACTTTTCGCTTTTTTGCGGGCTGGCGTTTTCGGCACATCGCCCGGCCAGCCGGGGATGGCCTGGAAGCGTTGCATCTCCTCGAAGATCCATTGGCGGAAGGCCACCACGCCGGGCTTTTCCAGTCCTTCCGGCAGGTGCACCAGGTAATGCGCCTCCTCGCACAACTGGGCCACGTCGAACAGGCGTACCAGCGTGCCACTGGCGATTTCCTGCCAGGCAATGGTGTGTCGCGACAGCGCTACGCCCTTGCCCTCGACGGCATGGCGCAGGGTCAGTGAGGAGTCTTCCACCACCAGCGTGCCGCTGGGTTCCGGCAGATCCAGCCCGGCCAGGGTCAGCCAGGGTTGCCAGGACTCGCGGGTATCCATGCGCAACAGGGTGCAATGGGCCAGGTCAGCCGGGCGCGTGAGCTTGCGGCTACGGCCACCGTCGCCGCGATAGCCGGGCGCGGCCACCGGGTAGTAGTAATCGTCGCTGAGCTTTTCGGTGACCACGCCGCTGTACTGTCCGCGACCGAAGCGGATGCCCACATCCACCCCGTCCAGACGCAGGTCGGCCAGATGGCTGCCCGATTGCAGCACCACCTCGATTTCCGGATGGGCATCGATGAACTTCCACAGGCGCGGCGCCAGCCAGCGCGAGGCGAACGAGGGCGTGGCCGAGATCACCAGGCGCTGCTGGCGGTTCAGGCTGCGCAGATGTTCGGCGGCCTGGGCGATTTCACCGAGCGACTTGCGGATGGTGGCGGCGAAGCGCTGGCCGGTCTCGGTGATGGCGATGCGCTTGCCGTGGCGTTTGAAGAGCTGCAGGCCCAGGTCTTCTTCCAGCGCACGCACCTGGTGGCTGATGGCGCCGGGGGTGACATGCACCTCCTCGGCCGCGCGCGAAAAGCATTCGTGGCGGGCAGCCGCGTCGAAGGCGCGCAGGGCGGCCAGGTTGGGCAGTTTCCGGAGATCGGCCATGGTGGGCTCCTTGTGAATTCCATTCGCAAAGAAACGCAATATATATCGTTTTGTGGGCCTGCAGGGTTTTCCTACAATGGTGACTCATTCACCATCACTTCAGGCATTTTCCCTCTGAAAGTCGCACCCGATCGGGCAGTGCGGCAGGGACGCGGCTTGTCTGGATTTTCGCAAGGGAGTACCCGCCATGGCAATTTCATTCGCAGATCAGACGATTCCGGAACGGCTTCTGGAAGGACAGACGCAGACCCGCCGCCTGCGCGGTGGGGTGCGCATCCGCGTCACCAGCGGCCTGGTGTGGCTGACCATTGCCGGCTGCCGGCAGGACATCTGGCTCACGGCCGGACGTTGCTTCGACTACCACGGACGCGGGCTGGCGATCCTCGAAGCGGTGCACGGCGCGGCCGAGTTCACGGTGTCGCCCCTGCGCGTCGCGGGCTGGCGCAGCTGGCTGTCCGGTGCTGGCATCGCTCCCCAGGCGCCGCTGCTGCCGGTGGCTGAGGGTGACGACACGGTGCGTATCAGCAGCATCAGCAAGTTGTTGCCGCACGGACTGATCCGCTGGTTCTGACACGGCCCTGTCCGAATTTCGCTACACTGGCGGGCATGCAAACCGCACTACCCCCCGCCAGCGCCGGCACCACGCCCGCCGCCACGGCCCGCCGTCCAGAGCTCGTACGGCGCGGCGTCGAGTCCTACGAGACCAGCTTCGCCGCCATGCGCGCCTACACCGATGCGCGCACCGCCGACAGCCCCGACCAGCTCTGGATCGTCGAACATCCCCCCGTCTATACCCTGGGCCTGGGCGCCGACCGCGCCCATGTGTTGAACCCGCACGACATCCCGGTGGTGCAGACCGACCGGGGGGGCGAGGTCACCTACCATGGCCCCGGACAGGTGGTCATCTACCTCTTGATGGACCTGCGCCGCAACCGCAGCGGGGCGCGCCTGTTCGCCCGTGAATTCGTGCACAACATCGAAGAGGCGGTGATCGCCACGCTGGCGGCGTATAATCTCGCCGGTGTACGCAAGGAAGGGGCGCCCGGCATCTACGCCGCCGACGGCCCCTGGCAGGGCGCCAAGGTGGCCGCGCTGGGCTTGAAGATACGGGGCAACGGCTGCACCTACCACGGGGTATCGCTCAACGTGGCCATGGACCTGGCGCCGTTTTCCTGGATCAACCCCTGTGGCTACGAAGGCCTGGCCACCGTGGACATGCAGACCCTGGGGGCCGGACAGGCCCGCCTGGCCGATGTCCAGGACTTGCTTGCCGACCAACTGATCGCCCGCTTCGCGGGCATGGCTTGAGCCTCACGCGCTGAGCGCGCCCGGGGCCGGAACGACCGACATGACGACCGAAATCACTTCCGCAGCAGATTCCTCCTCCAATGCCAATGCCGCCGGTGCGGCCCGCGTGAACCCGCTGGACAAGCAGAAGGGCGCCGGCAAGACCGCCTGGATTCCCATCAAGGTGGTGGCCGCCGAAAAGCTGAAGAAGCCGGACTGGATTCGCGTCAAGGCCGGCTCGCCGACCACGCGCTTCTACGAGATCAAGGACATCCTGCGCGCCAACAACCTGGTGACGGTCTGTGAGGAAGCCTCCTGCCCCAACATCGGCGAATGCTTCGGCAAGGGCACTGCGACCTTCATGATCATGGGTGACAAGTGCACCCGCCGCTGCCCGTTCTGCGACGTCGGCCACGGTCGTCCCGACCCGCTGGACCCCAACGAGCCGGAAAACCTGGCCAAGACCATCGCCCAACTGCGCCTGTCCTACGTGGTCATCACCAGCGTGGACCGCGACGACCTGCGCGACGGCGGTGCCGCCCACTTCGCGGCCTGCATCCAGCGTGTACGCGAATTGTCGCCCGAGACCCGCATCGAGATCCTGACCCCGGACTTCCGTGGCCGCATGGACCGCGCCCTGGAAATCCTCAAGATGGCCCCGCCGGACGTGATGAACCACAACCTGGAAACCGCGCCGCGCCTGTACAAGGAAGCCCGCCCCGGTTCCGACTACGAGTATTCGCTGAGCCTGTTGAAGCGCTTCAAGGACCTGCATCCGGAAGTGCCGACCAAGTCCGGCATCATGGTCGGCCTGGGCGAGACCGACGAGGAAGTGCTGCAGGTCATGCGCGACATGCGCGCCCACAACGTCGACATGCTCACCATCGGCCAGTACCTCATGCCCAGTGGCGACCACCTGCCGGTACGCCGCTACGTGCACCCCGACACCTTCAAGATGTACGAGGAAGAGGCCTACAAGATGGGCTTCGTGCACGCCGCCGTGGGCGCCATGGTGCGTTCCAGCTACCACGCCGACCAGCAGGCGCACGGGTTGGTGTAAGCCGGCCGGCTTCGCACTGCAAGGCCCCGCCGTGTGCGGGGCTTTTTCTTGTTTGAGAGCGATTCAAATTCTCCATACAAGTCGCTCAGGTGGCTTGTATGGGATAGCGGGGCGCTGAAAGAAACCCGGCCGCAAGGTAAGATACGCGGTTCTGAGCATTCGATTCGAAAGCAGGTTGTCATGTCCTCATCCATCGCCCCGGCCGCCGCCGTGCCGGAAGAAAAACTGGTCTTCGTCAGTTCGTGCAAGTTGCCCATGCCCTGGGCCACCTTCGAGCTGCACGCCTTCTACGATGAAGTTTCCGGCAAGGAACATCTGGCCCTGACCCTGGGCGATGTCGGCAACGGCGCACCGGTGCTGGGCCGCGTGCATTCCGAGTGCCTCACCGGCGACGCCTTGTTCTCCCAGCGCTGCGACTGCGGCGCCCAGCTGGAGGCCGCCCTCAAGAAGATCGCCAAGGAAGGCCGGGGCGTGCTGTTCTACCTGCGCCAGGAAGGCCGTGGCATCGGCCTGTTGAACAAGATCCGCGCCTACCACCTGCAGGACCAGGGCGCCGATACCGTGGAAGCCAATGAACGCCTGGGCTTCCCGGCGGACATGCGGCGCTACACCATCGTATTGCCGATGCTGGCCCACCTGAAGATCACCAGCCTGCGCCTGATGACCAACAACCCGCGCAAGGTGAAGGCGCTGGAAGAGAGCGGCATCACCGTGGCCGAGCGCATTGCCCTGATCGCCAACCACAATCCTTTCAACATCGGCTACCTTGGGACCAAGGCGCGCAAGCTGGGGCACCTGCTGCCGGGCCTGGGCAAGGGCGAGGCCCAGCCGCAGCCGGAGAAGGTGCCGCTGGATGCGCACGACAATGAGTGAACTGCACGGGTAAGCAGCGCGAGGGAATCGCACAACACCAGACGGGCCGATACGGTCCGTCTTTTTTTTGCCCGTTCCGGCCTGCCCCCTTGACGCATCGGTTAGCATGGTGACTGGACTGTCCATTCTCATTCCGTCTTTACAACATGAACCCATCCGTACCCGCCGGCGCTGCGCCGATTCCCGTGTCCCTGCTCACCGGCTTCCTGGGCAGCGGCAAGACCACGCTGTTGAATCACCTGATCACCCAGCCGGAAATGAAGGACACGCTGGTCATCATCAACGAGTTCGGCGAGATCGGGCTGGATCACCTGCTGGTGGCGCATAGCCAGGAAGAAACCATCGTCGAGATGAGCAGCGGCTGCCTGTGCTGCACCATCCGTGGCGATCTCAAGAAGACGCTCAAGGACATCACCTGGCGCTTCGCCGAAGGCGGCCAGCGCAAGTTCAACCGGGTGGTTATCGAGACCACCGGCCTGGCCTCGCCCACGCCCATCCTGCACACGCTGATGACGGACCCCTTCATTTCGGAGCGCTATCGTCTCGATGGCGTGATCGTCACGGTCGATGCGGTCAATGGCATGTCGACCCTGGACAATCATCCGGAAGCCGTGCAACAGGCGGCGGTCGCCGACCGCCTGCTGCTGACCAAGACTGACCTGGCCGACGCTGCCACGCTGTCGGCCCTGCAGGCGCGCCTGCGTACGCTGAACCCCGGTGCGCGCCAGTTGCAGCCGCAGGTGGGCCAGATCGCGGCCGGCGAGTTGCTGGATGCGGGCCTGTTCAAGCCGGGCGAGAAGATGCCCGACGTGGCGCGCTGGCTCAACGAGGAAGCCTTCGCCGAGAAAGCGGCCCAGCACCACCATCACGGGCATGACCACCATCACCACGGTCATCATGACCATGAACATGATGATCACGGCCACGCGCATGCACACGCGCATCACGAGCATGAGCACGAGCATGATCACGCCCACGACGTGAACCGTCACGACGACCATATCCGTGCCTTCTGCTTTACCTTCGACGAACCCATCGATCCGGTGCTCTTCGATGAATGGCTGAGCTTGCTGGTGGGCTTCAAGGGGCCCAACATCCTGCGCATCAAGGGCATCCTCAACCTCAAGGGTGAGGAACTGCCGACCGTGATCCATGGCGTGCAGCACATCTTCCATCCCACCACCACCTTGCCGCAGTGGCCTTCCGAGGATCGCCGCAGCCGCATCGTCTTCATCACCCGCGACGTCGAGCGCGCCACCATCGAGCGCTCCTTCGACGCTTTCATGCAGGCCCAGCAGATCGAGCGGGAGGCGCGCGAGGCGCAGCAGAAGCGCAATGCGGCACCGGCCGCCTATTGAGCAGGACCGGCCGCGCAGGCGGCCGCATGTTCCCGCGGGGAAACATGAAAACGACCCGGCGATGGGATCAGCGCCCGCCGGGAGTGTGCCGATTAAAAATAAATCCGCTACGGCCGATAACGAGGGATAGTCCGGATTATGATCGGGCTCACTAGAGATATAACGATTCGTTTATGCAGCGTGTGATCAACAAGCTGGGGGCAACGTTGTCGGCATCGCTCACGCTGATGCTGGGTTTGTGCGCCACCGTGACGGTCTTCGTCGCCACCAGCCACCTGGAAGAGGATGCCGTCAACCTGGACTTCGAGCGCCGGGCCGGTCTGCGCGCCTTTACCATCCAGCGCGGGCTGGAAGAAGCGGTCCAGGTGCAGTCGGTGGTGAACCACTTCTATGCCACCGTGGGCGACCCCAGCCGCGAGCAGTTCGAGAGCTTCACCCGTCCGCTGCTGGAACGTTATCCCTATGTGCGCGCCTTCAGCGTGCAGCGTTTCGTGTCCGACGAAGACCGGCCGGTCTTCGAGGCCCTGCGCCAGGGGGCCAAGCCGGGATTCGAAATCACCACCCTGCAGGATGGTCGTCTGCAAAGCGCGCCGCAACAGGCTTCCTATCTGGTGGTGGATTATGTCGAACCTATCGCCGGCAATGAAGCCGCGCTGGGCTTGGACGTTTCCGGCAACGCCGCCATCCGGCATGCCCTGGACGCCGCCGTGGTCAGCGGCCGGCCGGCCTCGACGCTGCCGCTCCAGCTGGCCCAGTCCGGCCCGGACGAGCGCGGCCTGCTGGTGATCCAGCCGGTCTACCGGGGCGGCGTGCAGCCCACCGACCACGCGGCGCGGCGCGCCCTGCTGGTGGGCGATACCACGGCGGTGCTGGAACTCAATGGCCTGGTGCAAAAGATCCTCGACGGTGCCGGCCTGACCTCGGATCACGAGATCGGCCTGCGCATCTATGTTGGCCCCCAGGCCGAGCCGGGCAACCTGGTGTATCGCCATGACAGCGCACCGCGGGAGACGCACTGGCTGGATCAGTTGCTCAAGCCCGGTACCCTGTTTCGCCATCCTTCCAGCACCGTCACCCGTTTCGATATCGCCGGCCAGACCTGGCACATGGAGATCAGCATCCCCCCGCGCTCGGTCTTCGCCGACCATTACGGTTCGCTGCTGATCCTGCTGGTGGGGGTGATCGCCTCGCTGCTGGGCGCGGCCTACATGCGTGCTCTGTCGATGCGTTCACACCGGGTGCAGCAACTGGTGGAAGACAAGACCGCCGAGCTGCGCACCACCAATGCCCTGCTGTCGGACGACATCAAGGCGCGCCGGCTGGCCGAGCGCGCATTGCGCCTGCGCCATCAGGCCATTGAGGCCAGTGCCAATGCCATCCTGATCCTGTCGGCCCAACAGCCTGACTACACCATCGAATACGTCAACCCGGCGTTTGCCCGCATCACCGGCTACAGCAGCGCCGAGGCGGTGGGCAAGAGCATCCGCTTCCTGGAGGGACGCGACAGCGATCCCGAAGGTTTCGAGACCGTCTGGATCGCCATGCGCGAGCAGCGCGAGCACAACGTGGTCCTGCGCAACTATCACAAGGACGGTTCGGAGCTGTGGAACGATTTCTACATTGCCCCGGTACGCGACGAGAGCGGCGAGGTCACCCACTTCGTAGCTGCGCTCTACGACATCACCTCGATGAAGCGCTATGAAGCCGAACTGGAATTCCAGGCCAGCCGCGATACGCTCACCGGCCTGATCAACCGCCACATGCTGCGGCACCACCTGGAACAGGCCATCGGCGTGGCCGAGCGACAGAAGCAGGCCCTGTGGGTGGTGTTCGTCGACCTGGATCGCTTCAAGTTCGTCAACGACACGCTGGGCCACAAGGCCGGCGACACCCTGCTGCGCACGGTGGCCGGGCGACTGCGCGCGGCGGTGCGCGAAGCCGACACCGTGGCACGCCTGGGGGGGGACGAATTCATCATGATCCTGCCGGAGCAGGATGAGCTGTCACTGGATACGCGCAGCCTGCAACGCATCATGGATGCGGTGGCGGCACCGGTGACGCTGGGCGGGCATACCCTCTTCATGACCTGCAGCATCGGCGTGGCCTGCTATCCCAACGACGGCACCGATGGCGAGACCCTGATCAAGCACGCCGACATCGCCATGTATCGCGGCAAGCAGACCGGTCGCAACAATTTCCAGTTCTACACCCCGGCGATGAACGAGCAGGCACTGGAACGCCTGCGCATCGAAGGCGACCTGCGCAATGCGCTGGACCACGGCGAATTCCTGCTGCATTACCAGCCCAAGGTGGACCTGGCCAGTGGCCGCGTGATCGGCAGCGAGGCATTGATCCGCTGGCAGCATCCGCAACTGGGCATGGTCTCGCCGGCACGCTTCATCGGCCTGGCCGAGGAGACCGGCCTGATCCTGCCTATCGGCGCCTGGGTCCTGCGTACCGCCTGCGTGCAGTGCCGCCAGTGGCAGTTGAAGGGGCATGAGGACATCAGCGTCTCGGTCAACCTCTCGGTGGGCCAGTTCCTGCAGAAGGACCTGGTCTCCTCCATTGCCGACGTGCTGGAAGACACCGGCCTGCCGCCGGCCTCGCTGGAACTGGAACTGACCGAGAGCCTGATGATGACCGATGTCGAGCACGCCATCGGCATCCTGGCGGGGTTGAAGAAGCTTGGCGTGCGCCTGTCCATCGACGACTTCGGCACCGGCTATTCCTCGCTGGCCTACCTGAAACGTTTCCCCATCGACGTACTCAAGATCGACCGCTCCTTCGTGCGCGACATCACCATCGACGCCGACGATGCCGCCATCACCGCATCCATCATTTCGCTGGCACGCCACCTGAAGCTGCGCGTGATCGCCGAGGGCGTGGAAACCGACGAACAGCTGGATTACCTGCGTCACTACGGTTGCGACGAGATCCAGGGTTACCTGTTCAGCCCGCCGGTGCCGGCCGACAAGTTCGAGCAGATCCTGCGCGAGGAACGGGCCATGCTGTAAGCGCGCCGGCGCTGTCGTGGCCGGTACTGCGTATCACCTTCAGTGGTGTGCGATCCAGGCCAGGATCACGGCGATGGTCGGCAGCGAGAGCGTGGTGGAGATCAGGATGGCGCGCGACATGGCCGTCACTTCCCGCTGATACAGCTCGGCCAGCATGAACGGCCCGGTGCCGATCGGCATGGCCGCCAGCAAGACCGCACTGTCTGCCCACACCCGGGGCAGGGGCAAGATCCAGTAGGCCAGCACGGCCGTCACCGCCGGTTGCAGCAGCAGCTTGAAGGCCACCAGCAGCCACACCGGTGCGCCCTCGCCACGCTGTACCGGCTGCGCCAGGAACAGCCCCAGCGACACCAGTGCACAGGGGCTGGCCGCTCCCCCCAGAATCTTGAACAACTGCTGCACGCCGCTGGGGATGGTGGCCCCGCTCAGGGCCACCGCAATCCCGGCCACCGGCGCGATCATGATGGGGTTGCGCAGCAGCGAGCGACCCACCTTGAGCACCGTCTGCCCCAGCCCGGCCTGGGCATGCAGGCAGGTCTCCAGCAACACGATGGCCACCGCGAAGAGCAGGCAGGCCGTCATCATCATCGCGATCACCGAGGGCGGCAGGCCATCGCGGCCGAAGGCCAGGTAGCACAGGGGAATCCCGATGAAACCGACATTGGCGTAGGAACTGCCCAGGCTGTCGATGATGACGTCGGCCGCCGCCGCCTTCTGCCGCAGGCGCAACCATGCGGTCAGCAGGAACACCAGTGCCACGCCCGCCGCAAAGACGCCGATGAAGCGCAGGTTGGCGAAGTCGGCCGCTGTCAGTCGCGACATGGAATCGAACAGCAGGGCCGGCAGTGCCAGCCAGATCACGAAGCGGTTCAGCTCGCTGGCCGCGCCGGCCGACAGGATGTTGCGGCGACGGCAGATCCAGCCCAGGAAGATCAGTGAAAAGATCGGAAAGACGATATTGAAGATGGCAAGCATGGCTGGGCGCAGCCGTGCTGCGAGCGAATGAAGGGGAGGGTGAAGCGGTCAGGCCTGGCGGCCGGCCTGGCCTGTCTGTTCTCTTTGTTCAGTTTGTTGTGCGCCATCCAGCGCCCGCGCCAGGTGTTCGGCCGCGCCTTCGGCATGCTCGCGCGCCAGCTTGTCGGCCAGCGCCGGCTTGCCCTCCAGCACGGCCTGCAGGATCGCCTCATGCTCGTCCCACACCATCTGGTGCGAGCGCACATCTCCGGCCAGGATGGCACCCATGGCGCGGCGGATGTGCTGCCAGTGCAGGGCGGTGGTCTCGGCGATGACGGGATTGCCGCTGCTGCGATAGAGGAACTGGTGGAAATCCATGTCGGCCCGGATGCGCGCCGACAGGTCGTCCATGTCCGGCAGGGCGCGGGCCGCTGCGATCAGGGAGAGGCCCTCGCTGGCCGTGGCGGCGCGGCGGGCCGCATCCTGCTTGCAGTGCGCGGCACAGTCGCGTGCGGCCAGGCCGTCCAGTACCGCACGCACCTGGTAGAGCTGCAGCAGCCGCTGCGGGTCCAGGGCGGTCACCATCACCCCCTTGCGACCGGCATCGGTGATGAAGCCCTCACGTCGCAAGATCTGAAATGCCTGCAGGATGGGCTGGCGCGACACGCCCAGTTGTTCGGCCAGGCCTTCCTGCGTGATCTTGCTATTGGGCGCGATGGCACCGGTGCAGATGGCATCCAGGATGGCGTGGTAGACCTGTTCGATGAGCTGGGCGGGGGCGGCAATCTTGAGCATTGCGTGTAGGTTCGCTTTTTCTGTGTTCTGTATGCAGATTATGGAGAGCGGTGGGCTTTGTCAAGGCGCAAGGTCTGCGCAGGCGGGCGGCGTAGAATGGCGGCCTTGATCGATCCCGCCCCTGGATGTCCCGATAATGCCTGCCTGCCCCCTCCAACCTGCCTCCCCGGAATTGCTGGCCGCCTGGCGTGCCGACGCCGCGCAAGCTGCGGCCGGCCCGGTGGCGATCCCTGACTGCCTGAGCGAGCAGTCCACGGCCGTGGTGCTGGACCTGCATTTCGGTCTGGGCCATGCCTTTTTCGCCACCTGGCATGCCTTCGCGCGACAGCGGGCGCAGGGGCCAGTGCAGCGCCTGCATTACATCGCCATCCTGCCGCACCCGCCGACGGCGGAGGCCCTCCATTCAGATTTGACTTATGCACAGGACTTGCGCGAAGCCTGGCCCTTGCCGCTGCCCGGCACGCACCGGCTGCTGCTGGACGAGGGCAGGGTGGTGCTGACGCTGATCTGGGGCGCACTGGAAGAAGAGCTGGCGCGGCTGGAGGCGCCAGTCGATCTGTTCTACCTGCATGCCGATCCGCAGCGCTTCGACGCCGCTGCTCCGCCCTGGCATGCGCATGCTTGCAAACGGCTGGCGCGCCTGGCCTGGACCGGCGCTCAGGCCATGGTGTGGGGCATTGACGAGGCGGCATCAGTGGCCTTGACGGCGGCAATGCGCCAGGTCGGCTTTTCCGTTCACCCACGTGGCCCGCTTGGTGACGACGTATTGACCTTGCGCTACGCGCCGATGTGGGCGCGTCCGGCTTCGCATGTGGCCACCAGCGATACCCCGTTGCAGCGTCACCCGCGCCAGCCCCGTCATGCACTGGTGATCGGCGCCGGCCTGGCCGGCACGGCCATCGCCGAACGTCTGGCCGCACGTGGCTGGCGCATCGATCTGGTGGATGCCGGGCCGGAGGTGGCCACACTTGCTTCCGGCAATCACGGCGGTCTCTTCATGCCCGCGTTGGCACGCGACGACAGTCCGCTGGCGCGCCTGACGCGTGCGGCCTTCCTGTTCGCAGCGCAACGCTGGCAGGCACTGGGGGGCGTGGGCTTGAAGGAGGGCGCGGCCATCACCGGTGAATGCTGCGGCATCCTGCAGTTCGGGCGTGATGCCAAGCAGGCCTGGTCCTTCGAACAGGGGGCGCAGCAATGGCAGTACCCCGCCCGTTATGCACGCTGGATGTCGGCTGCCGACACGGCTGCTGCGCTGGGCATGCCGACCATGGGCGGGGGCTATTTCTTTCCGGAAGCGGGCTGGTTGCATCCGCCTTCGGTCTGCCGCCGCCTGCTGGCGCAGGCCCGTTCATATGGACAGCTTGCCACTCACTTCGGTCGCGCCGTGGCGCGCCTGCAGCGCGAGCAGGCGAGCGCGCAATGGCAGGCGCTGGATGCAGCGGGCAGCGTGATCGCCCAGGCGCCGGTGGTGATCCTGGCTGCCGGTGCACAGGCCAGGGCGCTGGCCCAGGCGGCCGACCTGCCACTGAACGCGGTGCGCGGCCAGGTCACGCATCTGCCGGCGCAAGGATTTCCCGACCTGCCGTACGCCCTGTGTGGTGACGGCTACCTGACCCGGCCCTATGCCGGGCAAGTCTGCATGGGCGCCAGCTACGACCGCTTCGACGATCCCGCCCTGCGGGTCGACAGCCATGCGGACAATCTCAACCGTCTGCGTCACATGCTGCCGCAGATCGACCAGCACCATGGGCAGCCGGGGCTGCCGGATGCCACCGATCCCGACCTGGGCGGGCGGGTCGGTCAGCGCTGCATCGCGCCCGACCGGCTGCCGCTGGTGGGAGCACTGCCGGGGCAGGATCCGGGGCTCTACGGTTTGCTGGGCTATGCGTCGCGGGGCCTGATCTGGGCACCGCTGATGGCGGAACTGCTGGCGTCGATGATCGAGCGCGAGCCCTTGCCGCTGCCGCGTGATCTGGTGGCGGCGCTGGACCCGGCTCGTTTCGCGGGCTTGTCAGCCGGTGCGTTCGATGCGATCAACGCGCCCAGTGACCCGGAATGAAGTGCCAGCCGCCGCCCGGGCCTTGTTGCCAGTGGGCCGGCTCATAGCGCGCATAACCGCGGCGCACGCGTTCCCAGTGCCCACCCACCCAGACGTGGCGGTGTCCGTTCCAGGCCCAGTAGCCCGGTGCCCAGGCATAGCCGTGGCGGGGCGGCGGGGCGACTTCATAGCGCGGGGCCGGTGGTGGCGTGCCGATGCGCACATCCACGCCCACCACCTGCGCCTGGGCGGCGGGGGCGGCGGCCAGGGTGGCGCCCAGGGCGGAGAGGGTGGTGACAAAGGCGAAGGCGATGCGACTTGTTGTGGTTTTCATCATGGACTCCTGTAATGGACAGCATGGCGGTGGATGCAGCGCGTCGCTGTGGTCGCGCCGTGAAGCCACTGTAGGAGCCGCTCTTCTTTAAGACTGTAATGTTGTGTTTCCAGTTGTTTCCTGGTGCGGGTGTGCGCCGCGCCGGCATCGGGGCGGGCGCAGCACTGCATCCGGCTGCGGTAACAACTCCGGGCAGATTGATACTTTGCGATACCGGCTCGATCAGCGCCGGGCCGGTTCAGTCACTTCAGTCACCTTGCCACGCGCTGGCCGCACATAGCGCTGCTCCACCACCCGGCTGCCCCATTGCTCCCCGGGCGACTCCTCGGCCAGCGTGAAGCCTGCCGCCAGATACAGGTGGCGCGCCGCATCCAGCCCCTGGAAAGTCCACAGGTAGCATGCGAATCCATGCGCATCGACAAAGGCCATGGCCTCCTCCAGCAGGCGCCGGCCCACGCCGGCGCCGCGCAGGCTGTCATCGACGATGAACCAGCGCAGGTGGGCTACTCCGCTGGCGGGATCACCATCGATGACGATCGACGCCAGGGTGCGTCCCTGCTCCACATGCGTCCAGAGTTGCTTGCCGGCGGCCGGCAGCAGCTGGGCGAAGGCACCCAGTTCGCTACCCACCTTGTGCTCGAAGAACACGCCGAAACCGGCCGCCTCGGCGTAATAGCGCGCATGCAGGCTGGCGATGTCGCCGATGCAGCCGGGCTGGTAGCCGAGGCACAACGGTATCGGCTGCTTCTCCTGCGAGGCTGCGGCATTCGGGTTTTCACGCGACAGGGCCTGCGAATACAGCGCCAGTGCGCGCAGCAGACCCTGCTGGTCTTCCGGCACGATCCGCCGCAGCGCCGCCGAGACCTGGTCGGTGGCGAACTTGTCGATCTTCTTGCGCAGGGCCTGCCCGGCCTCGGTCAGCGCCAGGCTGAAGGCCCGCCCGTCAGCTGCCAGTGGCGTACGGCGCACCAGGCCCAGGGCCTCCAGCTTGGCCAACTGGCGGCTGGTATTGGACTTGTCCAGATACAGCAGCTCGCCCAGGTCGCGCGCCTGGATGCCGGGATTGAGCCCGATCTCGATGATGGCGTGCACCGCCGAGGGCGCCATGTCGCTGCCGGCCAGCGTGCTGCGCATGAAGCCCAGCTCGCGCACCAGCTTGCGTGAGAGCTCCCGCAACTGGCGGATGGTGTGTTCCCGTGACGGTAGCTGAAGGCCGTCGTAGTCCATGGTGTTCTCCCGATTCAGTCTTATGGTTGCGATATGCAATCAATGTACGGCCAGATGATTGCGTAGTGCAACCAGTTTTGCGGGCCGCTCACCAGGCTGTCTCGCGCGCGCAACTGGCGTCGGGCGGCGTCGGGTTGGGGTCGGCCAGCGTGCTGGAGTAGAATGTCGCCTTTCGCGCAGCCCGCCCGCCGTGACCCTACCGGCCGCCGTGGCGCGCCACCTCCTGCATCCCCAGCCTTGTTGAAAGTCTCCGCACATGCTGCGCATCTCTGAGCTAAGCCTTCCGTTGAACCATACGGAAGATGAACTGAACGCCGCCATCCTCGACCGCCTGGGCATCCAGGCCGACGAGATGCTGTCCTTCACCCTGTTTCGGCGCAGCTACGATGCCCGCAAGAAGACGGCCATCACCCTGAACTACACCATCGACGTCGCGCTCAGGAACGAAGCCGAAGTCCTGCAGCGCAACGCGAAGAAAACCAATGTCGGCCCTACGCCCGACACTTCCTATCATTTCGTCACCCGCGCCCCGGCGACCCTGAAGAAGCGCCCGGTGGTGATCGGGTTCGGGCCGTGCGGCCTGTTCGCCGCGCTGATCCTGGCCGAGATGGGCTTCAACCCCATCATCCTGGAACGCGGCAAGACCGTGCGCGAGCGTACCAAGGACACCTGGGGCCTGTGGCGCCAGCGCGAGCTCAAGCCCGAGTCCAATGTGCAATTCGGCGAAGGCGGTGCCGGTACCTTCTCCGACGGCAAGCTCTACAGCCAGGTCAAGGACCCCAAGCATTACGGTCGCAAGGTGCTGTCCGAATTCGTCGCCGCCGATGCGCCGCCGGAAATCATGTACGTCAGCAAGCCCCACATCGGCACCTTCCGTCTGGTCAAGATGATCCAGCTGATGCGTGACAAGATCGAGAAGCTGGGCGGTGAATTCCGCTTCGAACAGCGGGTCGAGGATGTACTGATCGAGGATGGCCGCATCCGTGGCCTGACCCTGGCCACCGGCGAACAGATCGAGGCCGACCATGTGGTGCTGGCCATCGGCCACAGCGCCCGCGATACCTTCGAGATGCTCTACGAGCGCGGTGTCTATATCGAGGCCAAGCCGTTCTCCATCGGCTTCCGCGCCGAACACCCGCAGTCGCTGATCGACAAGTGCCGCTTCGGTCCCGGGGCCGGCCATCCCATCCTGGGCGCGGCCGATTACAAGCTGGTGCACCATGCCTCCAACGGTCGTTCGGTATACAGCTTCTGCATGTGCCCGGGTGGCACAGTGGTGGCGGCTACCTCCGAGCCGGGCCGGGTGGTCACCAACGGCATGAGCCAGTATTCCCGCAACGAGCGCAATGCCAACAGCGGCATCGTGGTGGGCATTTCACCGGCCGACTATCCCGGTCATCCGCTGGCCGGCATCGCCTTCCAGCGCGAGTGGGAAAGTCGCGCCTATGAGCTGGGTGGCAGCAACTACGATGCCCCGGCGCAACTGGTGGGCGACTTCATCGCCAACCGTCCCTCGACGCAACTGGGCAACGTGGAGCCGTCCTACAAGCCAGGCGTGAAGCTGGGCGACCTCAATCCTTCGTTGCCGAGCTACGCCATCGAGGCCATCCGCGAAGCGCTGCCGGCCTTCGAAAAGCAGATCCGCGGCTATTCCATGCACGATGCCGTGCTGACCGGTATCGAAACGCGCACCTCATCGCCCATCCGTATCAAGCGCGACGACCATAGCCTGCAGAGTCTCAATACCAAGGGTTTGTATCCGGCCGGTGAAGGTGCTGGTTATGCCGGGGGCATCATGTCGGCCGCCATCGACGGTATCCGTGTGGCCGAGGCGCTGGCGCTGGACATGGTGGCGCAGACCTGATCGTCGGACCGCCCAAGCAAAACGCCGCTCCGGTTGCCCGGAGCGGCGTTTTTCGTTTGCCTTGCTGCGTATTGCCTGACGCGTTGGCTTGCTGTCTGGCTTACTTCTTGGCGCGGGCCGAAGCGACGGTCTTTTCAGCTGCAGCCGTGAATTGCTTGGTCGCGTTGGCCAGGTTGGCTTCCAGGGTTTCCACAGCCTGCTTGGAGTTCTTGGACAGTTGCTCGTAGGCAGCGTTGGCGTTGGTCAGGGTGGCCTTCAGGATGGACACGGCCTGTTCCGAACCCGGGGGCGCGTTCTTGCTGATCTCGTCGATCAGGGCCGACAGCTTGCGGCTGGTTTCGGAAATCTGGGCTTCAGCCGCCTTGGTGAATTCAGCCTGGGTCGAGGACACGATGCCGGCCAGGTGACGGCTGTAGGCGGTGGCCTTCTCGGCGCCCGGCTGGGCTTGTGCAGCGGCCAGCGACAGCAGTTCCTGCGGGTCCTTGGCGGCGGCCAGCTGCTTGGCGGCGGCGGTGGCTTCCTCCAGGGTGGCCTTGGTGGCCGACAGGTTCAGTTCAACGATCTTTTCCACGCCTTCGAAGGCCTTGGCGGTCAGGTTGTTGATGAGGTCCAGGTGGGCTTGCAGGTTGGCCTTGGTAGCGGCGGAAAACTGATCTTGGTACGAAAACATGTTCATCTCCTAGGTGATAGATATGACAAATGAGCTTGCCGACGAGCGTGACGATCAAACAATCGGCTTTCGAGAGCGGCTTTCGACCAGAATCAACAAACAATCATGATTTGTGCGCCGCAACAATTCCTATTTTATGCACTTCTTTGGTGAAATCAAGTGTTATTTGTGCGCCGCACAAAAATAGTCCGGAGGTCGTGGGAATTATGCGACGCCCCGCCCGCAGCGGCTTTGCGGGCGATCAAGCCGAACGTTCGGTCGTTTTCTCCGGCTGCACCTGCGTGTGACCGCTGGGCAGGTCATGCACCACGATGCCGGCATCGGTCTCGCTGAAGGCACAGCCCTTGCCCAGGGCGATGGCGCGCAGGCCGTCCTGATAACCCTGTTCCCAGCGCCATAACACGGAGCCACGGGCGAAATTGACGTCCTTGGAAGCCATGTTCCAGTCACGCCCTGCATAGGCCAGCCGCACGATGTGAATGGTACTGTCGGCGCCGAGCTCGGCCATCATCTGCTTGTCTTCCTGGGTCAGCATCTCACGCGGCAGGCGCTTGTAGAGCGCATGGGCGGCGCGACGCAGGTGGTACTGCTGCAGGTAGGCATCGATGTGGCGC
The DNA here is from genome assembly GCF_022627865.1 of Herbaspirillum sp. C7C2. Lineage (NCBI taxonomy): Bacteria > Pseudomonadati > Pseudomonadota > Betaproteobacteria > Burkholderiales > Oxalobacteraceae > Herbaspirillum > Herbaspirillum sp. C7C2. Next base: position 26,903 of record NZ_JABXGI010000024.1, on the reverse strand, counting down.
TGCGAGCGCGAGGCGAAGGTGACGTCCTTCTCCCGCGTCTGCACCTCTTCCAGGGTGCGCGGTTCGGGACCGTCGGCATGCCACAGGTCCACCATCATGCACAGCAGGTTGGTGCGGGGCTCATCGTTGAGGACGGCTTCCAGCGGCGTGTTGGAGTACAGGCCACCGTCCCAGTACAGCTCGCCATCCACCCGTACCGGTGCGAAACCCGGGGGCAGGGCGCCGCTGGCCATGACGTGGTCCGGTCCCAGCGGCTGCTCGCGGGAGTCGAAGTTGACCAGCGTGCCACAGGTGACCTTGACCGCCGCCACCGTCATGCGGATACCGGACTGGCTGTTGAGGTAATCGAAATCCACCAGCCGCGACAAGGTCTCGCCCAGTTCGGTGGTGCTATAGAAACTGGCCTCCTCGGGTGACACCGGCAGGCCCAGCGAAAAGGCATTGAGCGGGCGCGGCCGGAAGAAGCCGGGGGCACCCCGCAGGAAGGTATCCAGCGTGGTCACGCGGGTGGCCCAGGGACGCAGTGCGTCGGGCACCTGGCGTAGGTCGAACAGGTCGGGGTGGGCCACCGTCTCCCAGAACTCGCGCAGACGGGCGATGCGGGTCTCGCGCGGATTGCCGGCGATCAGGGCGGCATTGATGGCACCGATCGAGGTCCCCACCACCCAGTCCGGCGTGAGGTCGTGCTCGTGCAAGGCCTGATAGACACCGGCCTGGTAAGCCCCCAGCGCGCCGCCGCCCTGCAGCACCAGCGCCACGCGCGGCTTGACCGCCGGCGCGGCGGACCGGCTGGCGGGTTTGCGGGGAGCGGACGGGGCTGTCTGTTCGGGGTCCTTGCGCATCGTTCATCCTTTCAGGGAGTGCCTGTCACCGCCAGGGCGACCACATCGTCAAGGAGTCTAGGATAGCGCGCTTACGGGAACGTGACCGGACCAATATGCAAGTGCCGGCAAATGCCCGGCGGCACCGGTCAGCTGGCCAGCCAGGCCTCGATCAGTTGACGTGCCTGTGCATCGATCTGTTCCAGGTCGACCTCATGACGGCGATGGAAGATCATCAGCGCGTACAGGCCGGCGAGGGCATTGACTTCGGGGGACAGTGCGCACTCCTCTCCGCTGGCCGGGCGCTGCTGGCGCCAGTAGTTGATTGCATCTTCGAGTTCGGTGAGGGTGAGCATGGCGGTGATTCTTGATAAAGACTTAAGCTGAAACGTCGGCGCATTCTAACGCATTTCGCCCCCGAATACTGGTTGGAAATACAGTGCTGCCGCGCTTGCCCGAGGGTATCAACCCACGGTCCGGCGCTGGTCGCGCCACGGACAGCATGCGAAAAGCAAGCAAGCACATGCGTAATGCTTCGTTCGGATTCACAGGTCGCTTTGCTCTAATGAACGTCTGCTGACGCAAGGCTTGCGCCACCGGGCTCCCATTTCCCGCTGAGCTTGCCCCGACCAGCCCTGACTTCTCCCCGAACTTGATCGCCCGCCATGACCCAGACTGCCGCTGCTTCCGCCACCCTGCTCGATACCCTGCCGCCGCCCTCGGCGACCTCCACCCGCCTGGTCGCCCGCATCCGCGACGAGGCCGAGGCGCTGGCCGCTGCCCGCAAGCTGGCCGAGGATTTCCGCCGTGAAGCCGGCCTGCGCGACCGCGAACGCAAGCTGCCCTGGGACGAGCTGGAGCGCTACGTGCGTTCCGGCCTGTGGGGCATCAGCGTGCCGCGTGAATACGGTGGTGCCGGTGTGTCCTATGGCACGCTGGCCGAGGTGATCGCCATCATCTCCGCTGCCGATGGCTCGCTCGGACAGATTCCGCAGAACCACTTCTATGCGGTGGAGCTCATCCGCGTCAACGGCAACGAAACGCAGAAACGCTTCTTCTTCGAGCGCGTGCTGCAGGGCGACCGCTTCGGCAATGCCCTGGCCGAGCTGGGCACCCGTACCTCGCACGAGCGCAAGACCAGCCTCACACGCAACCCGCACGGCCCGGGCTATCGCATCAACGGTCGCAAGTTCTACGCCACCGGCGCACTCTATGCCGACTGGGTCCCGACCTCGGTGATCGACGAACAGGGCGTGCAGCAACTGGCCATCGTCCCGCGCCATGCCGCCGGCCTGACCGTCATCGATGACTGGTCCGGCTTCGGCCAGCGCACCACCGGCAGCGGCAGTGCCGTATTCGACAACGTGCAGGTCCCGGCCGACGCCGTGATCGGGTTTGCCTCGGCCTTCACGCGCCCCACCCAGATCGGCCCGCTGGCGCAGATCCTGCACGCCGCCATCGACCTGGGCATCGCCCGCGCCGCCTATGCCGATCTGCTGGAATTCGTGCGCACCCGTTCGCGTCCCTGGATCGACAGCGGCGTCGAACGCGCCGGTGACGATCCGTTGACCCTGCGTGAAGTGGGTGACCTGACCATCCAGCTGCATGCCGCCGAGGCATTGCTGCAGCGTGCCGGTGACCGGCTCGACACCGCCGCCGCAGAGCCGACCGAAGACAGTGTGGCCGCTGCCTCCATCGCCGTGGCCGAAGCGCGGGTCTTGACCACCGATGTCTCGCTGGCCGCCGGCAGCAAGCTCTTCGAACTGGCCGGTTCGCAGGCCACCCTGGCGGAGCACAACCTCGATCGCCACTGGCGCAATGCCCGTACCCACACCCTGCATGATCCGGTGCGCTGGAAATACCACGCCATCGGCAACTACGTGCTCAACGGCCAGAATCCACCGCGCCACGGCGCGCTCTGAGCCATCCGGGAGCCATCATGAGCAGGAAGGAAATCCGCCTCAACGCATTCAACATGAACTGCGTCAGTCACATCAACCACGGCCTGTGGACGCACCCTCGCGACCGCTCGCAGGACTACACCGATATCGCCTATTGGACCGGCCTGGCGCGCCTGCTGGAACGCGGCAAGTTCGATGGCCTGTTCCTGGCCGACATTGTCGGCGTCTACGACGTCTACCAGGGCAATACCGACCTCACCCTGCGCGAAACCATCCAGTTGCCGGTCAACGATCCCATGATGCTGGTGTCGGCCATGGCTGCCGTGACTGACCACCTGGGTTTCGGCATCACCGCCAACCTGAGCTACGAAGCCCCGTTCCTGTTCGCACGCCGCATGTCCACCCTGGATCACCTGAGCAGGGGACGCGTGGGCTGGAACATCGTCACCGGCTATCTGGACAGCGCCGCCCGCGCCATGGGCCTGCACGAACAGCTGGAACACGATCAGCGCTATGACCGCGCCGACGAATTCATGGAAGTCGTCTACAAGCTCTGGGAAGGCAGTTGGGAAGACGGTGCCGTGCTGCGCGACCGCGCGCGCCGCATCTATGCCGACCCGGCCAAGGTGCACAAGATCGCCCACCATGGCGACTACTATCACGTCGAAGGCATCCACCTGAGCGAACCCTCGCGCCAGCGCACGCCGGTGCTGTACCAGGCCGGTTCCTCCGGGCGTGGTCAGGCCTTCGGCGCGCGTCATGCCGAGTGCGTCTTCATCTCCAGCCAGAGCAAGGACGCCACCCGCAAGCTGGTGCAGAGCATCCGCGACGGCGCCGTGCGCGAGGGGCGCGATCCGGAGGCGATCAAGATCTTCATGGGCCTGACCGTGGTCACCGGCCGCACCGAACAGGAAGCCCAGGACCGCTATCGCGAATACGCCAGCTACGCCAGTCCCGAGGCCGGCCTGGCCCACTTCTCGGCCGGCACCGGGATCGACTTTTCGCGTTACGACCTGGATGAACCGATCCGCGCTGCCAAGACCAATGCCATCCAGTCGCTCACCAAGACGGTCACGCAACCGGAGTCGAACTGGACCAAGCGCAAGCTGCTGCAGCAACTCGAACTGGGTGGCCGCTATGCCAGCATCGTCGGCGCCCCGGATCGCATCGCCGACGAACTGGAAAGCTGGGTCGCCGACACCGGCATCGACGGCTACAACCTGACCCGCACGGTGACGCCGGAGAGCTTCGAAGACTTCGTCGACCTGGTCATTCCGGTATTGCAGGAGCGCGGCTCCTACAAGCGCGAATACGCACAGGGCAGCCTGCGCGAAAAACTCTTCCAGCGCGCCGCGACCCTGCCGCAAGAGCACGTAGGCGCGAGCTTCCGGAGGACCGCTGCGGTCGAACACGCCTGATTCCACCCCGGGTGCTGGCGCGTGCTGGCACATGCTGGCACATGCGCGCAGCACATATGCAAAGCGGAAATGATTCCTTCCGCCCCGCTTGAGCGGTCGCTACATTGGACCTTTTTCAATCGGGGAAGAGAATGAAGTTCAACGCAGCGAAATGGATTTCCGGCATCGCCCTGTGCGCGCTCGCCAGCATCGGCGGGACGGCACAGGCCGCACCGGATCAGGTGATCCGCGTCGGCGTCACCAGTGGTCCGCACGCACAGATCTTTGAGCAGGCACGACGCGTCTTCGAACGCGACAACCCAGGCTACAAGGTCAAGATCATCGAGTTCAACGACTACATCCAGCCCAACGCCGCCCTCGATGCGGGCGAACTCGACGCCAACAGCTACCAGCATCGCCCCTTCCTCAATGCCCAGATCAAGGCACGTGGCTACAAACTGTATGCCGAGGGCAAGACCATGATCGGCCCGATGGCGATCTATTCGAAGAAGTACCGCAAGCTTGAGGACGTCCCCATCGGCGCCAAGATCGGCATCCCCAACGACCCCGCCAACGAAAGCCGCGTGCTGTTGCTGCTGCAGAAGCATGGCGTCATCAAGCTGCGCGCCGGCATCGACCCGCTCATCGGCACCAACGCCACCCCCATCGACATCACCGAAAATCCGAAGAAGTGGAAGTTCGTCGAGATCGACGCTGCGCAACTGCCACGCACGCTGGACGACCTCGATGCCTCCGCCATCAATGCCGACTATGCTTCCAAGGCCGGCTTCAATCCCGCCCGCGACAGCCTGGTGGTGGAAAGCGGCGACAGCCCCTACGCCTGCCTGATCGCCGTGCGCGAGAAGGATCGCGGCCAGCCCTGGCTGGGCAAGCTGGTGCAGGCCTACCAGTCGCCGGAGGTGAAGCAGTACATCGAGACGGAGTTCAAGGGCGGGATTCTGGCGGCGTGGTGACATCGGCAGCGTCGATCTCGCAGTAATTTTGGACGCGGTGCGAAATGTTTTGACACCGCGGCCTTTCCAGGAGGATTTGCCTTTTTCCAGCAGATATTCGCGTACCTTCCCGATGGCGCGTCGAACCCCAGGATGACGCCAACATCGACAATCACATCGGAAGGCAGGCACATGAGGAATTTCTTTCGGAAACTCTGGCGGGATTTATGCAAAGGTGAAATCCACTCCGCACCTGTGGCGTGGGAGGTATTCAGTATCGGACTGCTATTGCTTATCGCCCTGTTTGTCGGTGCGGAGCGGCTGGTGGCCTATCTGTTGCACTGACCGCGGGACCAGTCATGCCCTCGCGTTTCGGTCATTGCTCTTGAGCGGGTAAAATGCTGGCTCCCCCAGCGCGCCACATTTCATGGCGCCTGGTCCCGAGACAAACATCAAACCGCACATGAGCTACACCCCCAGCCGCCCCATGGGCTACGGCTGCCTGATCCTGAGCATGTCCATGGTGGGCGCCTACGTGGCGCTGACCAAACCGCTGGCGGCGATGCTGCCGGTGTTCCTGCTGGCCTGGCTGCGCTTTGGCATCGGCGCCATCGCCATGCTGCGCTGGCTGAAGAAGCCGGCCGATGAAAAGCCCCTGAGCGCGCAATCGCGCTGGCTGGTCTTCCTCGAATCCTTCCTCGGCAATTTTCTCTTCACGCTGTGCATGATCACTGGTGTGTCGATGACCAATGCGGTCTCGGCCGGCGTGATCATGTCGGCGATACCGGCCGTGGTGGCGGTGATGAGCTGGGTCTTCCTGAAGGAGAAGATCAGCCTGCGCGTCTGGGGTGCGGTGGCCTGCGGCGCCATCGGCATCGGGTTGCTGTCGCTGGCCAAGGATCATCACGGAGCAGGGGCCGCAGCCAGCCACGGCCAATACGCGTGGCTCGGCAATGTGCTGGTGTTCTGTGCGGTGCTGTGCGAGGCCGCCTATGCGGTCATCGGCAAGAAGCTGACCGCCGTACTCACGCCCAAGCGCATCAGCGCCGTCATCAACCTGTGGGGGCTGTTGCTGATGACGCCCATGGGCCTCTATACCGCGCTGCAGTTCGACTTCGTCTCGGTGCCGGCCAACATCTGGCTGTTGCTGGTGTTCTACGCGCTGGCGGCCAGTGTGTGGACCGTGTGGCTGTGGATGACCGGCCTGAAGGTGGTGCCGGCCGCGCGCGCGGGCGTGTTCACGGTGATGCTGCCGATATCGGCTGCCGTGGTCGGTGTGCTGGCGCTGGGCGAGAACCTGTCGGCGCTGCAGGCCACGGCCTTTGCGGTGGCCCTGGCGGGAATGTTCCTGGCGACCTTGCCTGGCCGTTCCAGTTCTGAAAAATTACCGCTGCATTGAGCGAGGAAGACATGAATCAAGCCAAGCGCCCCTCCGGCAAATCACCCTCGAACGCAGCCCGGAAACCGGCCGCCAGCCCGTCCAGGTCACCGGCCAAACCGCCCGCTCAGGGACCGGTCCGCGACAAGCCCCGCACCCATGTCTCCACCGAAGCGGCACGTCGGCGCCAGCATCAGGCCCACGCGGCCTCGCAGAGCCTGGACGAAGACGAACTGCGTGTGCAGCAGATGGTGGCCCTGGCCAGCGCCGTGGCCGCCAGTGCGCCGGACCGTCGCGGTCGCCGTACCGGTCAGGAAGAGCTGGAGCGCATGGTGCGCAATACCCTGCGCGAGCGCGACGACGATACCCTCTACGAAGCACTGGAACAGTTGCGCTACGACGACCAGCGTGGTCATGCCTTCCTGCGCGAGGTGGTGGAAGAGGGCGCGGACATCATCGTGCTGCGACGGGGGGAGAAGGAGCTGGAGATCAACGCCTTCCTGATCCCGCTGCTGGTGCGCACCCGTGGCGGCCTGAAGGAAGCGCTGGCGCTGACCGATGGCGATGCCTTCGATGCGCTGCGCACCAGCCTGCAGGAGGCCGGCCTGGAAAGCCCCGGCGCGCGCGTGGTGCTGGTCCACCATCTCTATCATCCTGAAGAAATCAATGGGCTCAGCTTCAGCGAAGTCGAGGCCATGAACCGCGACGCCTTCGCCTCGCTCACCGACAAGAAGATACTGGGCGTGCCGGCCATCGAGCGCAGCATGCGCGGCTGGCCGGAGAGCGCCTTCGGAGCTGACGATGAGGCGCTCGAATTACGCTTCCTGCTGGGCTTTGCCTTGAAGGACGTGGACGATCCCTTCTACGCCATTCCGGCGGAAGAGGCGGCAGCCGATGCCTATTTCGAAGCGCGCGCGCAGCGCTTCCGCCAGTGGAGCGAGCAGATCACGCCGCTGATGCAGCAATGCCTGACCGGGCAATCCGGCGAGGCGGCGCAGTGCCAGCTGCACTTCCTGTACCAGGACCTGTTCCACGGTGCCAAGCAGACCGGCAATGCGGAATATCGCACGCTGCAGATGCTGTCGGAACTGGAGGCTGGGCTGGCGCAGGCAGGTGCGCAGGCCGCGCAGGCCAGCGCCTTCTTTGCCATCGACGATGCAGAGGGCGAGATCCAGCTGCAGGTCGTGCTGCGGGGCGCGCAGGGACTCCTGGCGCGTTCGGTACAGCCTGTCGACGGGGATGTGCAGGTCGCCCTGTTCGATGCTGCCGATGCCGTCGCTTCGCTGGGTGTAGCCGCAGTGAAGCTGGCCGAGGCGATCGATGCCGATGGCCTGCCGCTGCGCGAGCGCGATTTTCCGGCGGCCTAGGGCCTGTTTGAATGTGACCAGGTCCTAGTCCAGCAGCGCCTGCAAGCTCACGCCCGTGGGCTGGCAGCGAAAATACAGGTCCACCTGCATCGGTCGCCAACCGCGCACCAGCTGGCGCAGGTCGGCCTGCATCTGCTGCCGGCCGCAGAAGTCGCGGGCCTTTTCACGCGCTGCCGCGGTGAGGGCAGGGATGGACATGGTGTAGCTCACGCCCGTGGCCGAGACCTGATAGAGCTCGTCCTGCCCGGCGCTGACTTCGCTGAAGTTGGCGCAGCCACCCAGGGCGACGGCGCTCAGGCAGGCGAGCACGATGCCGCCCCTATGCTGGCTGGTTTGTTCAATACGCATGAAATCCCCCCGTTGACTGGTCCTCGCGTGTGTGTGCATGGCAATCGTGGCATTGCCGTGCGGCATCGATGCGAGAGGTCCCAGATTAAGCGCGCGGGTTTCCGTGGAGCGTCGGCCTTACCCGGTTTTACCCGGATGGCGTGGCTGTAAGAAAATCTTCAACCGGGCTTGCGCGCATGCGCAGGCTGTCAGATTTCGTTCAACGGTGTGAGTCCGCCACTGTTTGTGCGGTAGCCGGGAAATTTTTCCTGCCTGCTGGGAGTCAGCCCCACTCGGGTCCCTGCTGCCGGCAATTGCCCGGGCGGGCCGCCTGCGGCTGGGCTAAAATCGTCGACGCCGTCCGGCGTGGGCCGGGCGCAGACCACTTGCGCAACGCTGCCGTCCACGCGGCGGCCGCGCCATCCGCCAAATCAGGGAGAACAGAGAAATGACCAACCGTCGCAGTTTCATCACCAGCGTGGCCGGCCTTGCCGCTGCCAGCGCCATTCCGAATGTCTTCGCCCAGGCCGCCGCTGCGACCGGCTCGACCGAACCGACCCTGGCCCGCGTGCAGCGTACCAAGACCCTGCGTATCGGTGCCGTGCGTGGTGCTGCGCCTTACTACAACAAGGACCTGGCCAGCGGTGAGTGGGGCGGTTTCATGATCGATTTCGCCAAGAGCCTGGCGGCCAGCCTGAACGTCAAGCTGGACATCACCGAAACCACCTGGGGCAACTCGGTGCTGGATCTGCAGACCCACAAGATCGACCTGTTCTTCGGCATGAATCCGACGCCGGCACGCCGCGAGGTGATCGGCTTTACCGAACCGCTGTTCCTGAATGCCTTCACCGTGGTCTCCAAGAAGGAATTCAAGACCTGGGCCGAGCTGAACAAGCCGGAAGTGAAGATCGCCGTGGACATCGGTTCTTCGCACGACCAGATGATCAGCCGCGTCTGCCCCAATGCCACCATCGTGCGCCTGGAGAAGGCCGACGATGCCACCCTGGCGCTGCAGACCGGTCGTGTCGATGCGCAGGTACTGGTGTGGCTGCTGGCGCTGAACATCCTGAAGAAGAACCCGGCGCTGGGCAAGATGTACGTGCCGCAGCCGCTGGAAGCGACCTCCACCAACATCGGCGTCCCCAAGGAAGAGGACAAGGCCTGGGTCGAGACCATCAACAAGTGGATCGTGGCCGAGCGCGCTGCCGGCAAGATCAAGCCGACCGTGCTGGGCAACCTGCAGAAGCTCTCCGGCGTGAAGCCGGAAGATGTGCCGCCGCAGATTCCGCTGTAAGTACAGGCCGGCGTCCCCGCGCGCCTGCACTCGGACCGCACCAGCGATGGTGCGGTTTTTTTTTGCCTGTACTGGGCTGGGTTGAGAACTTTGCTTGATTCGGGGAGGGGGGCTGCCCGTCGAAGGCCGGGCGTTTGTCGTCAATTGAGGCGTTTGAATTCGCTGGAGCGGATCACCACTTCAGCAAGGTCTCGAGCCTGATCATGCGCTCGGTCAGATTTTCTATCCTGGCCTGTTGCTGGCGGATCGCTTCGCTTTGTCGCGTGACCTTGTCTTCCAGTTTGATGATGGCGGTCAATGCCGTCCACAGCCGCCCGGTGAGACCGAACATCAGGACCTCGCCGCGCTGACCTGCCGTTGCGCCTCCAGTGCCGCCAGGCGGGCGTTGCTGGCGGCAACAAAGTCCAGCGTCTCATCGATGGCGGCACAAGCCCGCTCGGCAGCCTGTCGGGCCTGGCTGGCCAGTTCGCCCAGCGCCTCATCCATCTGTCCGCCTTCGTAGGCCAGTGCGCCCTTGCACATCAGGTCCGGTACATCCAGGCCGAGCCTGCGCGCCTTGGCGGAAATGACCAGCTTTTCACGGGTGGTCGCCCTGACCACGATGGTTTCGTTGGCAGACGTTTTCATTGCGTTTCTCCTGAAAGGACGGTTGCGGGAAAGCGGTACGCTGCCTGATCCAGATAACCATGTCGAGTCGGCACTGGTTAAACTGCACAAGAACTCGATTTTTTTCAGCGCCCATTCCGCCTGTCGATGGCACCTGAAATGAAAATGGCGCGCCACCGAAAACGGGTGACACGCCATTCTCATGAGTTACGTTGAACGTAATTCAGTGTAACCAGCAATCAAGCATTGAAACGTGACAGGAAGGCCTGGGTCGCCGCCTGCTGCGGATTGTCGATCACCTGCGACGGCGGTCCGGCTTCCACCACCACACCGTCGCGCATGAAGACGACCTGGTCCGCGACTTCACGGGCGAAAGCGATTTCGTGCGTGACCAGGATCATGGTCATGCCATCGGCGGCCAGGCTGCGGATCACGTTGAGCACTTCGCCCACCAGTTCCGGGTCCAGTGCCGAGGTGGCTTCGTCGAACAGCATCACGTCCGGTTGCATGGCCAGGGCGCGGGCGATGGCGACGCGCTGCTTCTGGCCGCCCGAGAGCTTTTGCGGATACATGTCGGCACGGTCTGCCAGCCCCACCTTCTGCAGCAGTTCCATGGCTTGCGTGCGAGCCTGCGCCTTGGGCGTGCGCAGTACGGTGACCATGCCTTCCATCACGTTCTCCAGCGCCGTCATGTGCGGGAACAGGTTGAAATGCTGGAACACCATGCCGGTGCGGGCGCGGAACGCGGCCAGTTCACGATCCTTGGGCAGGCGCGACTTGCGGCCGTCGAATTCGAAGTGGCGCTCGCCGATGCGCACCGCGCCCTGGTCGGGCACGGTCAGCAGGTTCAGGCAGCGCAGCAGGGTGGACTTGCCCGAGCCGGATGGCCCGATCATGGCGACCACGCTGCCCTTGCCGATCTGGATGGAGATGTCCTTGAGCACCACGTGCTCGCCGAAGGCCTTCTTGAGATTGCTGATCTGGATCATCGCGTTGGCGTTGTTGTTGACCTGGGTGTTCATCCTGTTCTCCTCAACCATGCTGCGCCGACAGGCGATTTTCCAGGCGCTTGGCCCAGATGGTGGCCGGCAGCAGGATGATGAAATAGATGATCGCCACCAGCGTATAGATTTCCAGCGGGCGATAGGTTTCGTGGGCGATGATCTGGCCCTGGTACAGCAGGTCCGGCACGGCCAGCACCGACAGCAGCGAGGTGTTCTTCAGCTGCATGATGGACTGGTTCACCAGCGGCGGGGTCATGCGCTTGAAGGCTTGCGGCAGGATCACGCGCTTCATCAGCTGGAAGCGCGTCATGCCCAGCGCCCAGCCGGCTTCGGACTGCCCCAGGTCGATGGAGACGATGCCGCCGCGGATGATCTCGGAATAGAAGGCGCCGCCGTACAGCGCCAGCGACAGCATGGCGGCGGTGCCGGCCGACATCTCGATGCCCAGCAGCACCGGCAGCGCGTAGTAGAACCACACCAGTTGCACCAGCACCGGGGTGCAGCGGAACACTTCGACGAAGGCGCGCAGCGGACCGGAGATGAAGGGGTTGGTGGACAGCCGACCCAGACCGACCACCAGGCCCACCAGCAAGCCAAGGGCAATACAGGCAACCGTATAGCTCAGCGTATAGACGAAGCCGATGCCGATGATGCTCCTGAATTGCCAGAGCGAGCCGAAGTCCCATTGATACATCTGTGTTTTTCCTTGGTTACGAAACGCGTGATTCCAGCGAAGGGCGGGGGCCGGCTCCGTGGAAGAGGGATGCCCGCATCGCATGCACGAACCATGCCCTGTGCGCCCGGGGCGCATGCTGGCATGGGTCAGGTAGAAGGTCGGACATGGGAAGGGGCGTCATCACATGGACCAGCATGGCCGGTGGCGCATGCCGTGAATCCTGCAAATCCGGCCATTGTAATGGAGAACGGTCGGCCGGCACATCGCGCAGAACAGCAATCGACAGCCCGCAAGCCCACGCCGCGACTGGCTTTGGCTAAAATGGCGGGATTGCGCTGACGTGCATCCATGTCAATTCCCGGCATCCGGGAACGCGCCTTCTTTTCTTCAGGACCATGAGCGCATCTTCCCCCGCCATCGATGGCGAAACCGTCCGTACCATTCTCATCACGGGCGCTGCCCGCGGCATTGGCGCGGCGGTCGCCACCACCGTGGCCGCGCCCGGCGTGGCCTTGATCCTCCATGCGCGCAGCGAGTCACCCGAGTTGCAGGCGGTGGCGCAACACTGCCGCGCTCTGGGTGCGCGCTGCACCCTGGCATTGGGCGACCTGGCCGATCCGCAGACCGCCGCACATCTGCGTGATACGGCGCTGGTGCAACACGGGCGCCTCGATGCGCTGGTGGCCAATGCCGGCTTTGCCGATCGCAAGCGCATCGGCGAGCTCTCCGAGGCGGACTGGTCGCGTTCGCTGGATGCCTTGCTGAGCGGCTTCTTCCGTCTGGTCACGGCGTGCCGCGAGCCGTTGATGGCCAGTGGACAGGGCAGGGTGGTGGCGGTGAGTTCCTTCGTGGCCCATGTGTATCGGCTGGGTGAGTCGGGCTTCCCGGCATCGGCGGCGGCCAAGGCCGGCATCGAGGCGCTGGTCAAGTCACTGGCGGTGCAACTGGCGCCGGCAGGCGTGACGGTCAACGCGGTGGCACCGGGCTACGTTCAGAAGAGTGATCCGGCCAAGTCGGCCATCGATCCGGCAGCCTGGCAGGCGGCATTGGCGCGCATTCCCATGCAGCGCCTGGGCCAGCCGCAGGAGATTGCCAACGTGATCGGCTTCCTGCTGAGCCCAGCGGCGTCCTATGTCACCGGTCAGGTGTGGCATGTGGATGGTGGCCTGACGCTGTAGTGCTCATGCTGTCGTCCACAAAATAATTTATAAGATTTACGTCATTCATCTTTCTTCGAGAAGTCCAAACCATGCGCATCATCGTGCTGGGCGCCGGCATCGTCGGCGTCACCACTGCTTATTTCCTCCGCGAGCGCGGCCATGAAGTGGTCGTGGTCGAGCGCCGCGCCGAAGTGGCTGCCGAGACCAGTGTGGGTAATGCCGGACACGTCTGTCCGTCCTACGCCACGCCCTGGGCCGCACCGGGCATGCCGGCCAAGTCGCTGAAGTGGTCGGTGCAGAGCTGGCTGGGCATCGAGGCGGCGCTGCGCTTTACGCCGCGTCTGGATGCGCACCAGTGGAAGTGGCTGCAGCGCTTCCTGGCGCAATGCACGCCTGAGCGCTATGCCATCAACAAGGCCCGCATGGGGCGTCTGGCGCGCTACAGCCACGGCCAGTTGAAGCAGATCCGCGAACGCCTGGACATCCGCTACGAACAGACCACCGGCGGCAACCTGCAGCTGTTCCGTACCCAGGAGGGACTGGACAATGCAGGCCTGTCGACCCGGGTGCTGGCAGAAGCCGGCGTGCCTTTCGAATTGCTGGATGCCGATGGCTGCGTGGCCTTCGATCCCGGCCTGCACGCAGCGCGCCACGAACTGAAGGGCGGCCTGCTGTTGCCCCTGGACGAGACCGGCAACTGCCCCTTGTTCGCGCGCGCCCTGGCGGCCTGGTTGCAGGCGCATGGGGTGGAGTTCCACTTGTCCACAGAGGTGCAGGCCATCGAGGTGGCCGGTGGTCAGGTCAGTGGCGTGCGCACCCGGAACGCCACGCTGCGCGCCGATGCCTACGTGGTGGCCTGCGCCAGTGCCTCGGTGCCGATGTTGAAGCCGCTGGGCCTGGACCTGCCCATCTATCCGGTCAAGGGCTATGCCATCACGGTGCCGGTGGCCGACCCTGCCAGCGCGCCGCGCAGTGGCGTCATGGACGAATACTACAAGGTGGCCATCACCCGCATGGGCCAGCATATCCGCGCCGCCGGCACGGCCGAGATCGGCAGCTGGGACACGCGCGTCACGCCGCGCGACTGCGCCACCGCACTGAAGTCGCTGAAGAATCTTTATCCACAGGGCGCCGACCTGGCCAAGGTGGAATACTGGGCCGGCTTGCGACCGATGACCCCGGATGGCGCGCCGCTGATCGGCGCGACCCGTTATCCGAATCTGTGGCTCAACGCAGGCCATGGTTCCAATGGCTGGACCACGGCCTGCGGTTCCTCCCGTCTGATCGCCGACAAGATATCGGGCGTGGCCAGCGAGATCGAGAGCGCCGACCTGGAGCCGCAGCGCGTGATCTGAGTGGAGCGTCGCCGGGCTGGCGTCAGCGATCGAACAGGGCGTCGACGTTGGCGCCGTTGCTGAAGGTACTGACCGCCCAGCCGGCCGGCGCCTTGTAGAAGATGAACATCCAAGGGATGGCCTGGCGCTCGGTCTTTTCGATGTAGGTCAGCTTGATGAGGGATTCACCGACCTTTTCCGAACGGATGAATTCATAGCCGACCGAATTGCCGACCAGGGCTTCGACGGCCATGCGCGAACTGCGGGCGTTGGTGCGGGCGGTTTCGAAGGCGCGGATGTCGACCAGCGCATACGGCGAGAGCATGCCGTAGGCGTCGTCGGTACGGCCGGCACCGGCCTGAGCCATGACCTTGTCGGTCAGGGCGCGCACCTCGGTTTCGGACTTCAGGGTATCGGCCTGCGCGGCCGGCAGCACGACCAGGGCCAGCGCGGCCAGCAGGGTGCGGGGGATGAAAGCGGACATGGAAATCTCCTTGTGGGCATGGCACAGGTGGCCACAGCCGGCTATTGTGCCAGCACCGTGGGCCATGTTGCATCCGTTCGCGCCGGCGCGGCTTTGCGTCTTGCTGCCTGCTGTTAAGCGCGCAAGTGGCCAGCGTAAATACAGGTAAAACGGAACAGTCGCCTTGCCGTGCGCCGCTATGATGGGCAGCCTGTGATCCGGCCACCCGCGCCATGCGGGATGCGGCACATCGGATTGCGCTCGGGGGAGAGCATCATGCGCACCATCATCACTGCCACCTTGCTGGTTTCATCGCTCGCGGGTTGCGTCGTCACTTCCGGCAATGCCCTGGTGGATGCCGTGGGCCTGGTGGGCTCGGCGGCGTCCAGCGTCAAGGCGATGACGCCCAACACCACCCAGAATCCCATCGTCTACAGCAAGGATCCGATCCGCGATGTCTGCATCGAGTGGAATGGCTCGGTGGCCCTGAGCGATTTCGTGCCGGGCCTGCAGGGCGAGCTGCAGAAGCACGGGGTGCAAAGCCGGGTCTATGATGCCGGTACCCAGGCGCTGGCCTGCCCGGTGACGCTGAGTTACGTCGGTTACGTCAAATGGGATACCAAGGTCTTCACCGATGCCTATACCCCCTATCTCACCTATGCCGCGCTGACCCTGCGGCGCGATGGTCGCGTGCTGGGTACGGCGCAATACCGGCTGGGCTCCTTCGGCCAGGACAAGTGGGCGTCCGCCGGTGACAAGCTGGCCCCCCTGATCGATGCGCTGTTCCCGGGCAATCCCATCGTGGCGGACAATTCGCCAGACAACATGCGCGGTGCCGCCAACGGTTTCTGAGATAAGGGGCGGGGCGCTCGTCTGGCCCGTACATCCAACGCTATCCAGTACGCAATGAAAAACGGCAAGCCAGGCTTGCCGTTTGTCTTTTGTTGCCTTCGCTGTCAACGTGCTTACCAGATCGTCAGCAGGCGGCGGAAGAAGTTGCCATCGGTGCTGGCGTCGGCAATGGAGCCGCCGCCGACCTGTTCCAGCCGGGCATCGGCGACGTTGGAGGAGGCCACGATGCCGCCCCGGATATCGCGTGTGCGCACCACGCCCGAGAAGCGCAGCGTGTTGATGTTGCCGTTGACACCGATGCGTTTTTCACCGGCCACCACCAGATTGCGGTTGGGAAGCACTTCGACGATGGAGACCATCAGCGTGCCGCTCATGGTGTTGGTATTGCTGCTGTCGCCGGAGCCCTTGAAGGTGTTGTTGCCGGAGGCCGAATAGTTGGCGTCGTAGAGCTGGGTGAACAGGCCGCCCAGCGGTGCGCCCGAGCCGGGTCCCTTCTGCGTGAGGGAGCTGTCGCGGCTGTTGTTGGTGGCGGCCTTGTTGCTGCTGCTGATCGACTCGGAAATGTCGATCTTGATGATGTCACCGACGTTGTAGGTGGTCGGCTCCTCGAACAGCTGGGCGCTGGAGACGCGGAAGATGGCGCCATTGTTTTCCACGTTGGGCACCTGATAGGCAGGGCGTACGCTGGTAGGTCCGTTGACCATCGGTGCCGGGCTGTTGCAGGCCGACAGCGAAACGGCCAGCGCGCAGGCGCCGGCAAGGCGAAACTGGAATGACATGACGATCCCCCCGTTGGACGGCCTGGCTGGATGCCCGGCGCGCGTGGCCACCGACGCCGTTGCAGGCGTGGCGGCACTGGCAGGGATGATGGTGGGTAACGGTGTAAGCAGCGGTTAGGTCCTTGTAAAGTGCGGCAAACAATCTTCAACGAGAGTTAAGTGCAGACCTTGCGAGCCGGTGGATTGACCCGGGCTTGACGCAGGTTGGGCGGCAATGCGCTCGCGCATTTCCGTGCATAATGGCGCCACCCCCAACTCTGCGATCCCGTCGTGCGTGATCGCATACCATCATGGCAACAGAAAAAAACCAGGCCGCGGTGAGCTCCGAGGCAGCCGCAGCCGCACCGACGATGCATGATCAGTTGGTCTCGGCCCGTATTCGCCAGCGCATCAAGGCGGCCGGCGTGCGTTTCCACGCCAACGACAATATCGCCGCCTTCATCAGGGAAGGTGAACTGGAGCAGTTGCAGGCGGAGGTGCAATCCAAGCTGGCCGCTGTCCTGGAGAGCCTGGTGATTGATGTCGAGAGCGACCACAACACCCAGGACACCGCCAAGCGCGTGGCCAAGATGTACCTCAACGAAGTCTTCAAGGGCCGCTACCAGGTGGCGCCGCCGGTGACCGAGTTCCCCAACATCGAGCGTCTCAACGAGCTGATGATCGTCGGCCCCATCACGGTGCGCAGCGCCTGCTCGCACCACCTGTGCCCGATCATGGGCAAGGTGTGGGTGGGGGTGATGCCCAATGAGCATTCCAACCTGATCGGCTTGTCCAAGTATGCCCGCCTGCTGGAGTGGGTGATGAGCCGTCCGCAGATCCAGGAAGAGGCGGTCTCGCAGGCGGCCGACCTGCTGATGCAAAAGCTGCAGCCGGACGGCCTGGCCATCGTCATGGAAGCCGACCACTTCTGCATGCACTGGCGCGGCGTCAAGGACGTGGAGTCGAAGATGATCAACAGCGTCATGCGTGGCTCTTTCCTGCGTGACGCCAACCTGCGCCGTGAATTCCTGGCGCTGATTTCCCAACGTCAACGAGGTTAATCATGCTGGTTCGTCTGATCTATGCAAGCCGCGCACGCGAGACCATCACCCACGAGACCATCGAAGGCATCCTGGCGGCGTCGCGTCAGCGCAATCCGCAACAGGGCATCACCGGGGTGCTGTGCTATAGCGATACCATCTTCGTGCAGGTACTCGAAGGCGGACGCGATCAGGTCAACCGACTGTACGGCCGGCTGCTGGGCGATGCGCGACATCAGGATGTGATCCTGCTGGCCTATGAGTCGATCGACGAACGCCAGTATTCCTCCTGGACCATGGGCAAGATCCGGCTGGACAAGATCAATCGTTCCCTGCTGCTGAAGTATTCGGTCACCGGTGAGCTCAATCCCTACGAGGTGTCCTGCTGTTCCACCGTGGCACTGTTGAATGAACTGGCCTCGACGGCGGCATTTGCGCAACGTGACTGAACCGGGTTTGCGGCAGCAATGACATAGCAACGGCGCCAGGGATGAAACTGGCGCCGTTTCTTTTTGGGCAGGCCCTAGAGCAGGTCGATGCTGGGCAGGCTGCGGATGCCCCACTTGGCCGGGTCGGCGTAGGCGATGATCTTGTCGCTGCCGTGCGCGAGGTCGACGATGTCGGACTTCAGCGGCATGCGGCTGGTGGTCGAGTAGAACACCTTCACGCGCGGCGTGAGCAACTGGTCCGGACGCTGGTCCACCACCACGCCCAGTCGACCCGATTGCAGGATGACGCAGGAGCCGGTCGGGTAGATGCCGATGGCCTTGACGAAGGCCTGCATCGTCACCGGGTCGAAATGCCCGGCACTGCTGGCCATGTGGCGGATCGAACGGGCCGGGTCCCAGCCCGCCTTGTAGGGACGATTGGAGGTGATGGCGTCGTAGACGTCGCATACCGCCCCCATCTTGGCCATGATGGAAATACTGTCGGACTTGAGATTGAAGGGATAGCCGCTGCCATCGATCTTCTCGTGATGGTGCAGCGAGACATCCAGCGGAACCTCGCCGATGCCTTCGATCTGCTGCAGGATGCTGTGGCCTTGCACGGTGTGCGAACGGATGGAGGCGAACTCTTCTTCGGTCAGCTTGGCCGGTTTGTTGAGGATGTCCAACGGCACGGCCATCTTGCCGACGTCATGCAGCAGCCCCGCCATGCCGGCCTGCCTGGTCTGCTCCTGAGTCATGCCCAGCTGGTTGGCCAGGGAGATCATCATGGCGCAGACGGCCACCGAATGCATGTAGGTGTAATCGTCAGTGGTCTTCAGGCGGGCCAGACTGATGAGGGCGTCGGCGTTGCGGGAGACCGAGGAGGTGATCTCGGTGACCAGCTCGGCGGCATCCTTGACGTCCACCGCCTTGCCCATGCGCGCTTCGGAAAACATGTTGAGCACGGTGGACTTGGAAGAGGAAATGATGCGTGCCGCACGTTCGCGTTCGACAGCGGTCTCGGTGCGCTGGGCCGGCTTGCGTACGGCCACGGCGACTGCTGCGGTAGGGTCATGCTCTTCGTGAGCATCTTCCGGGTCGTCTTCCAGGTGGTCCGGCGCAATGTCGCGGCCCTTGGCGGTATCGATGGTGACCTGGTCGATCGGACAGTCGCGCAGCGTCTGCAGGTCTTCCAGGCTCTCGATCTTGAAGGATTTGCGCCAGAAAGGATGACTGATCCATCCCCCGGGGATGGAGTGGACATACATGCCCAAACGCAATTGTTCTAAGGCGATGGATTTCAACATATCGAATTCAGGTCTGTGCCTGTCACTGTTTCCCGCTTTGAAAGCGGTTCGATTTCCCTGATGAAATGACGCCTATTATTGGTAGTGTCTCCCACGTGGCAGAACTCGCTTGCATGGCTAAGCTAGCTGAAATTATCGTAACAGAATGCGTTTTGCTTGAGGTCGATTAAGCGGGGATTAACGGTCGAAATTTCCGTTTGCGCTCGCCAATGTTGGTGTGTGGAAAAGAGTGAGAATGCAGCGCCCGCCGAAGCTGACAAAATGCTGAGGAAAGATAGCCGCCGCCTGAGAATCCGGCAGGCCGCGGCCGTGAGGAATGGTGAGAAAAACTTATTTTTTCAACGGTGGTGCGTAGGGATTCTTGGTCAGCAGACGCAGGAAGCTGGCAATGCACGCGACCCCTGCAAAGGCGGCGCCGAAGCCCAATGCCAGGCGCGAGCCTTGCGTTTCGGAAAGATTGAAGCATAGCGCGACCAGCGCTGCGCCCACGCTTTGACCGAGCAGCCGGGCTGTGGCCACGATACCGGATGCGCCGCCACTGCGATGGGGGGGCGCACTGGTCATCAGCGCTTTCAGGTTGGGTGACTGGAAGAAGCCAAAGCCCATGCCGCACAGAAGCATGCGCCAGCTGATTTCCCAGACGGTGGGTGCGGCCGGCATGAAGGTCATCGACAAGAGCCCGGCGCACAGTAGCGCCAGACCGACGCCACCGAGGATGCCGACCGGATAGCGGTCCGACAGGCGTCCCGCGATGGGGGCCATGATGGCCACGGCCACCGGCCAGGGCGTCATCAACAGGCCGATCTCCACCTGGCTGCGTCCCAGGTCATGATGGAAGAAGAAGGGGAGCGAGACGAAGGCCAGGCCTTGCGCGGCGAAGGAGCAGATGGCAGTGACCGTCGAGAGCGAAAACATCGCATGGCGGAACAGGTCCACCGGCAGCATCGGCGCCGGATGCGACAGTTCGCGCTTGAGCAGGAACAGGCCGCAGACAATGGCGGCCGCCAGTTCCAGTCCGACCACGCTGGCCTGGGCCTGGTGCGCGCCTTCGCCGATGGCCAGGATCAGCAGGCCGAAGGCGGCGGCGTTGAGCACTGCGCTGCGCAGGTCGAAGGTATGGGTGGACAGCGTGGTATGCGGCAACGAGGGCAGGGCCAGTACCACTGCCAGCACACCCAGCGGCACGTTGACGGCGAACAGCCATGGCCATGGTGCGATGGCGAGGATGCCCGAGGCCACCGAGGGACCGACCGTGAAGGCGATGGCGACGATGAGCGTGTTCAGTCCCACGCCGCGGCCCAGCGAGCGGGTCGGATAGATGAAGCGGATCAGCGCGGTGTTGACACTCATGATGCCGGCCCCGCCCAGTCCCTGGAGGAAACGCGCCATCACCAGCGTAGGCAGCGACCACGCCACAGCACACAGCAGCGAGGCCGCGGTAAACAGCACCAGTCCCCAGACATAGATACGGCGATAGCCGACGATCTCGCCCAGCGCCGCCAGGGGCAGCAGCGACACCATCATCGCCAGCTGGTAGGCGGTCACGATCCAGACCGAGGCGGCCGGCGTGGTGTTGAGGTCCAGCGCCATGGCTGGCAGGGCGGTGTTGGCGATGGCGGTGTCGAGCGTGGCCAGGCCGACGGCGATGCCCAACGCCAGGATGGCGCGGCCGCGCTGGTCGGGCGGCAAGCCTTCCCCTGCGATGACGATGTGGTGTTTGGGATCGGTGGCGCCGGGGGAGGAGGGCAGCGTGGACATGGGTCTTGGATATCTGGCGAAGGTGTGCGTGCTGGCGTGGCACCGGATGCCGGAGCTCTGCCGCCGCTTGTTTGCTCTTGGAATCCTGCAATGAAGACAGGTGCAGCCCGGCTGGGCAGCGCCGCACAATGATAGCGGGGAACGTGCAAGCGCGCTGGCGGCGGTCACGAGCGGGGCGGCTGCGCTATGATGGCGGTTTGCGCTGGCGTGGCTGGCGCGTTTTGATCACGGAGTCATCAGCATGTCCAAACAGCAGTTGTCGGAGCGCCTGTGCGCGTGGATCGATCAGCATTTCGACGAGGAGGTCGGCGTGCTGCAGCAGTTGATCCGCATCCCCACCGATACGCCCCCCGGCAACAATGCCCCGCACGCCGATGTGGTGGCCGAGCTGGTGCGGTCCTGGGGCTGGAATGCCGAGAAGTTTCCGGTCCCGCAAGAGCAGGTGCGTGACTATGGCATGCAGAGCATCACCAACCTGATCGTGCGCCGCCCCTATGCCGAGGGCGGCCCGACGCTGGCCCTGAATGCGCATGGCGACGTGGTGCCGCCGGGCGAGGGCTGGTCGCATGACCCCTACGGCGGTGAAGTGGCCGATGGCCGCATCTATGGCCGGGCGGCGGCGGTCTCCAAGAGTGACTTCGCCAGCTATATCTTCGCTACCCGCGCGCTGGAGGCGCTGGGCGCTTCGCTGCGCGGTGCGGTGGAGCTGCATTTCACCTACGACGAGGAGTTCGGTGGCCTGCTCGGCCCCGGCTGGCTGCTGGAGCAGAAGCTGACCCAGCCGGATTACGTGCTGGCGGCCGGCTTCAGCTACAACGTGGTGACCGCCCACAATGCCTGCCTGCAGTTCGAGGTGACCGTGCATGGGCGCGCCACCCACGGCTCCATGCCGGAGACCGGCCACGATGCACTGCAGGCCGCCAATGCCGTCCTCAATGCCATCTATGGCGCCTTGCCCGGCCTGAAGGACATCCGTTCCTCCATCCCCGGCATCAGCCATCCGACCATGATCGTCGGCCGCATCGATGGTGGCACCAATACCAATGTGGTGCCGGGCAAGGTGGTGCTGAAGATGGATCGTCGCATGATCCCCGAGGAAGACCCGGCGCAGGTCGAGGCCGGCGTACGCAAGCTGATCGAGGATGCGGTGGCGGGGCTGCCGGGCATCCGCGTGGAAATCCGCCGCCTGCTGCTGGCGCGTGCACTGCGCCCGCTGCCGGGTCACGAGAAGCTGGTGCAGAGCCTGCTGCGCAATGCCGAGACGGTCATGGGCGAAACGCTCACCACCAACGGCTCGGCGCTCTATACGGACGCCCGCCTGTACGGCGAGCATGGCATCCCGGTGGTGCTGTTCGGCGCGGGGCCGCGCACGCTGATGGAATCCAACGCCAAGCAGGCCGACGAGAACCTGGCCCTGGACGACCTGCGCAAGGCCACCAAGGTGGTGGCGCTGATGCTGCTGGACTTCCTCGGGCCGCAGGACTGAGTGCGACGCCCGGCGGGCGCGACTTGAAGTTGCCCGCCGGGAAGTTGGCCGGATCGCCGCCGGATCGACAAATGATTACAATGTGTGCCCGCGCGCTGATGGCCGACGTTTCCTGTCGGCATCTTCCGGGCCGGGAGGCTTCCTGCTTGCCCGGGTAACGAAGCAAGTCTTGAGGGACCGAGATCAATCGCATGTTGAACGCCATCGAGCACACCCATCCGCCCCCATCGGCAGCCACGCGCAAGCCCGGCTATCTCGGCTTGTCGTTCCGGCAATTGCTGCTGGCGGCGTTCCTGCTGATTGCGGCCCTGCTCAGCGGTACCTCCATCCACGCCCTGTTCACGCTGGACCGCATGTCGGCCAACAGCCGGGACACCGCCCGGCAGGCGGTGCAACTGACCGAGGCGGCACAGCGCCTGGCCGAGCGCACCGTGGCCATGGAGCGCAGTGCGCGCCAGTATCTGGTGCTGGATGACACCGCTTTCCACGACCGTTTCAACGAAGCGCGCGACCAGGCCCGGCAGGCGGTGGATGAGCTGTCCGACGCGTTGCCGATGGCACCGCGGGAAATGTTCAGTCAATGGGGCCTGTATGTCGATGAAGCGGCGGCCGTGCTGGAAGCCGATTCGCGCAAGGACAAGGGGGAGCAGGCCAAGCTGTTCCAGGACTTTGCCCGCCTGCCCGCCCTGAACGAGCGCATCGCGCTGGAAAGCCGGCGCGAGGTCGATCGCCGCAACAATGCCCTGTCCGCGGCCCTGGAACAGCAGCGCCAGCTGCTTACTGCCCAGGTGGTGGGCGCCATCGTGCTGGCGGTGTTGCTGGCATTCTGCTTCGGCCTGTGGCTGTCGCGGCCGATGGCACGGCTGGAGCAGGCCATCGGCCGGCTGGGCGACAATCGCTTCGATCAGCCTATCGACGTGCGCGGCCCGGCCGACATCCGTCGCCTGGGTCAGCAACTGGACTGGCTGCGCCAGCGCCTGGCCGATCTGGAGGCCGAGAAGTCGCGCTTCCTGCGCCATGTTTCGCATGAACTGAAGACGCCCCTGTCGGCCTTGTGCGAGGGTGCGGCGCTGCTCGATGACGGCGTGGCCGGCCAGTTGAGCGAGAACCAGCGCGAGATTGCCCGCATCCTGCGCCAGAATACGCAGTCGCTGCAGACGCAGATCGAGGACCTGCTGCGCTATAACGAGGTGTCCTTCGATGCCCAGCGCATCCATCCGGTGCCGGTCGACCTGCGTGCCTTGCTGCACAAGGTGATCGATGACCAGCGGCTGCAATGGCTGGCGCGCCAGCTGAAGGTGGAGATCGAAGGGGCGGCACGTACCGTGGTGGTGGACCCCGAGAAGATGGCCATCGTGCTGGCCAATCTGCTTTCGAACGCCGTACGCTTCAGCCCCGAGGGCGGGTTCATCCGTTTCATGCTGACCGAGGCGCCGGGCCTGGTGCGGGTCGAGTGCATCGATCAGGGGCCGGGGGTGGCGCCGACGGACGCGGCCCGCATCTTCGAGCCGTTCTATCAGGGCCTGCACCAGCCTCCGGGCGCGCGCCGTGGCAACGGTATCGGCCTGTCGGTGGTGCGCGAGTATGTGCAAGCCCATAGTGGCAAGGTCTATCTGGTCCCGCGCGAGGGCGGGGCGCATTTCCGAATCGAGTTGCCTGATGAAAAATAAGATCCTGATCCTGGCTTCCTGCATGGTGCTGGCGGCGTGTACGGCGCAGCCGCAAGCACCCACCTCGACCGTCCAGCTCATCCAGTCCAGTAGCAACATCGACGAACTGCTGGCCTATAACGCCCAGTTGCGCAAGATGTCGCCGGCCGAACTGGGGCGCGAAGTGCAGCGTTTGAACGCCTATCCGGCCGGCCCTGCCACGACGGTACGCCGTGCGATGGCGCTTTCGCTCACCCGGGACCCCATCGATCTGGCCAAGGCCGAAGCCCAGCTATGGAACGTCATGGCCGATCGCAGCGTCGAAGCGGAGAAGCTCAAGCCGTTGGCGCAGTTGCTGGCAGGTCATTATGCCGATCTGCGCCGGGTGGCCGACAATGCCGAGAAGTCTTCGGTGCAACTCAAGGAAGCGCAGCGCAAGGTAGACCAGCTCAATGACAAGCTGGAAGCGCTGAAGAACATCGAACGGACCCTGCCGGCCGGCGGCAAGTAAGGCCAGCGCCGTCGGGGCCCGTTCCATTTTTACTGGAACTGGAGTCCCGATGGGAAAAACTGCCCCCCTGATGCTGGTCGATGATGATCCCGACCTGCTGCGCCTGTTGACCCTGCGCCTCAACGCCAGCGGTTACCGCATCCTGGCCGTGGAAAGTGCCGAGGCTGCCCTGGCGCAGCTGGCCATTGCATTGCCGGCACTGGTGATCACCGATGTACGGCTGCCGGGGATGGACGGCTTGGCGCTGTTTGCGGAGATCCGCAGCCGCTATCCGGCCCTGCCGGTGATCCTGCTGACCGCGCACGGCACCATCCCCGATGCGGTCGATGCGACGACCAAGGGCGCTTTCGCCTATCTCACCAAGCCTTTCGATGGTCATGTGCTGCTGGACAAGGTGGCCCAGGCGCTGAGCCTGTCCGCACCGGCCCAGGAAGCGCCGGATGAGGCCTGGCGCGCCGATATCATCAGCCGCAGTCAGCGGGTCGATGAGCTGCTGGCCGAGGCGCGCCTGGTGGCAGCGTCCGATGCCAGCATCCTGATCCGTGGCGACAGCGGCACCGGCAAGGAGCTGCTGGCCCGTGCCATCCACCGGGCCAGCCCGCGGGCCGACAAACCGTTCATCGCCGTCAATTGCGGCGCCATTCCCGAGCAACTGCTGGAGTCTGAGCTGTTCGGCCACGTCAAGGGTGCCTTCACCGGAGCGGTTGAACATCGGCAAGGGCTGTTCCAGGCGGCCGACGGCGGCACCCTGTTCCTGGACGAGATCGGCGACATGCCCATGGCATTGCAGGTCAAGCTGCTGCGCGTGCTGCAGGAGAAGACCGTGCGCCAGGTGGGCGCCAACCAGTCCGGCGAGGTGGACGTACGGGTGATTTCCGCCACCCATCGCGACCTGGAGGCGGCCATGACCGAAGGTCAGTTCCGGGAAGACCTGTATTACCGGCTCAACGTGGTGACCTTGCAGTTGCCCGCTCTGGAAGAGCGGCGCGAGGATATCGCCCTGCTGGCCAATCATTTCCTCAAGAGCATCGCTGCCAAGTATCCCAAGCGCCTGACCGGGTTTGCGCCGGATGCGCTGGAGGTGCTGAGCCTGGCGCACTGGCCGGGTAATGTGCGGCAGCTCTACAACGTGGTGGAACAGGTGTGCGCGTTGTCGACAGCACCCTTGATCCCCGCCACGCTGGTGCAGCGGGCATTGAGGGTACCGACCCTGGACCTGCTGCGCTATGCCGAGGCCAAGCAGAAATTCGAGCGTGATTATCTCGTCCGCCTGCTGAAGCTGACCGATGGCAATGTCTCGGATGCGGCCAGGCTGGCTGATCGCAATCGCACCGAGTTCTATCGCTTGCTGCAGAAGAACGGACTTGATCCGCGGCGCTTCCGCGGCGGGGAGGAGCCCGTCGTCATGGAGCGACAGGATGGAATCCTTTGAAAACAAGGGCTTATGTGGAAGAGGCCGGTGGCACGTCGTGGCAAGCCGACGGAAACGAGGGGTTTGTTGCATGGTTCGAGCCTGTTTCCACCCACTTGAATTGCTAAGTGATTGATTTAAAAGGAAGATCTTCTGCTGGCATGGCCTTTGCGACTAGGGCTGCAAGTGCTGCTCTATATAGAGACTTTCAGAGCAGAGTCGGAATGAGTGAATTGACTACAAGGAGAACGCCATGAAAAAGACCTTCGCTTCCCATCTGCTGGCCGCCAGCCTGCTGGTGATGACCGCCGCGCCTGCTGTCCATGCTGCGGATACCTCGCGGGCCGCCGCGCCCAGCGTTCAAAAGGCCGGGACATATATAGATGACTCAGTTGTTACCGCCAAGGTCAAGGCAGCATTGGTCGAGGACAAGCAGATTTCAGCCATGAAGATCAGCGTCACTACCAAGGATGGCGTTGTCACCCTCAAGGGGGCGGTGCCCAGTGCCGAGCTGGGGCAACATGCCTTGCAGTTGGCAGCCGGCATTGAAGGCGTACGCGACGTCAAGAGCGACCTCATCGTGAAGGCCGGATAAGCGCGCCAGGTAGGGGCGCAATTGAGACGAGCGCCTTTGCCGAGTCCCAATCAAGAAGAGAGCGGGCCGTCCCGTCAGGGATGGCCCGCTCTCTTTTGGATTCATCAATTCGCGCCGCGAAGGTCCTGTAATCCATGATGGGCTTGGGTTTGCGGGCGATTGTCCCGGTCGGCTTTCTGGATTGGCTAAATTATTTTCGAATATTTTTCAAAAAGTGCTTGCGTGGTGTGGGGGGCGTTGCTATAGTTCGCCCCCTGCTGACGCGACACACGAAGCGAAGTTGAAAAACAGAGCGACGAAGGTGGGCGAAGCAGGTGAGTAGTGAAGCAGTTTGAAGGGCGTTTTAGATGGAAGTAGTCGAGCGGTAGCAAAAGCGAAGACGAAAAAATTTAAAACGAATCGCAAAAAAGTAGTTGACGCGATGAAC
>NZ_JABXGI010000023.1:0-73003 GCF_022627865.1 Herbaspirillum sp. C7C2 | reverse complement strand
CATCGCCGCCATGACCACCAGCGTGCCCGAGGCGCCGGGCAGCCAGCGCAACTGGGACTATCGCTATTGCTGGCTGCGCGACGCCTTCTTCGTGGTGCGCGCCCTGAACAGCCTGTCCGAACTGGGGACCATGGAAGACTACCTGCGCTGGCTGACCAACGTGGTGGTGCGCTCCGGCGGTGGCCATGTGCAGCCGCTGTATGGCATCGGGCTGGAAGAAGCGCTGCCCGAGCAGATCCTGGACCATCTGCCCGGCTACCAGCACCACCAGCCGGTTCGCGTGGGCAACCAGGCCTACGAACACTTCCAGCATGATGTCTACGGCAACATCGTGCTGGGCGCGGCCCAGGCCTTCCACGACATGCGTCTGCATCATCGCGCCGGGGCCGAGCATTTCCAGCATCTGGAAGCCGTCGGCGAACGCGCCTACGAGGTTTACAGCCAGCCTGATGCCGGCATGTGGGAGCTGCGTACCCGCTCGCGCATCCATACATCATCAGCATTGATGAGCTGGGCTGCTTGTGATCGCCTGGCCAAGATCGCCGCGCGGGTCGACCTGCCCGAGCGCGCCCGCTATTGGGGCGACCGGGCCAAGGAAATCGGCGACCGTATCCTCACCGAAGCCTGGAACGAGCAGCGCCAGGCCTATGCCGAAAGCTTCGGTGGCCGTGATCTCGATGCCAGCGTGTTGCTGATGGTGGAGGTGGGCCTGATTGCGCCGACCGACAAGCGCTTCATTTCCACCGTCGAAGCCCTGGAAAAGTCGCTCTGCGATGGCCCCTACATGCGCCGCTACGAAGCGCCGGACGACTTCGGCCGGCCCGAGACCGCCTTCAATATCTGCACCTTCTGGCGTATTGATGCGCTGGCCCGCATCGGCCGCAAGGAGCAGGCCCGTGAAATCTTCCAGGCCATGCTGGATGCCCGCAACCACCTGGGCCTGCTGTCCGAGGACACCCATCCGGTCACGCGCCAGATGTGGGGCAATTTCCCGCAGACCTATTCGATGGTGGGCATCATCAACTGTGCAATGCGCCTGTCGGCGTCATGGGAGGCGGTGATCTGATGTCGCGACTCGTTGTTGTATCCAATCGCCTGGCCGATCCCCGCAAGCCCGCCGCTGGCGGCCTGGCGGTGGCGCTGGGCGAAACCCTGAAGAAGACCGGCGGCCTGTGGTTCGGCTGGAGCGGCAAGGTGGTCGAGAACGGCACGCCCGGCGAGGGCGAGCTGCGCGTGAACCAGGCCGGTAGCGTCACCCTGGCCGAGCTGGACCTGTCGCAGGAAGACCACGACGCCTACTACCGTGGCTATGCCAACGGCGTGCTGTGGCCGGTGTTCCACTACCGGCTCGACCTGGCGCACTTCGAGGCCGGCCATCTGGGCGGCTATCGGCGCGTGAACCAGCTGTTTGCGCGCAAGCTGTTCCCGCTGTTGAAGCGCGATGACATCGTCTGGATCCACGATTACCACCTCATCCCGCTGGCCGCCGAGTTGCGCGCCATGGGCTGCGAGGCGCGCATCGGCTTCTTCCTGCACATCCCGCTGCCCCCGCCCCCCATCCTGACCGCCATTCCCTCCCACGAATGGCTGATGCGGGCGCTGTTCGCCTACGACCTGGTGGGCTTCCAGAATCACGCCGACCTGCAGCACTTTGCCCAGTACGTCCAGGCCGAAGCCACGGCCGAGCCGGTCGGCCCCAACCAGTTCCGCGCCTTCAACCGCACGGTGCATGCCAATGCCTTCCCGATCGGCATCGACGTGGCCGAATTCCAGCGCCTGGGCCAGGCCAAGGAAGCGCGCGACACCTATGAAAGTACCAAGGCCGAATACTCGCGCCGCCGCCTGCTGATCGGGGTGGACCGGCTGGATTATTCCAAGGGCCTGCCGCAGCGCATCCGCGCTTTCCGCGAACTGCTGCGCCTGTATCCGGAAAACCGTCACAGCGCCACCCTGCTGCAGATCGCCTCGCCCAGCCGCGAAGACGTGGAAGCCTACGGCGACATCCAGCGCGAGCTGGAAAGCCTGTGCGGCTCCATCAACGGCGATTTCGGCGACTTCGACTGGATGCCGATCCGCTACATCCACCGCACCGTGGCCCGCCGCCGCCTGCCGGGCCTGTACCGCGCCTGCGCGGTCGCGTTGGTCACGCCCTTGCGCGATGGCATGAACCTGGTGGCCAAGGAATTCGTCGCCGCCCAGGACGAGGACGACCCCGGCGTGCTGGTGCTGTCGCGCTTTGCCGGCGCGGCCGAGCAGATGAAGCAGGCGCTCATCATCAACCCCTACGACACCCACGGGGCGGCCCAGGTGATCCAGCAGGCCCTGCAGATGTCGCAGTCCGAACGGCGCGAGCGCCATGCCGCCTTGATGGAAAACATCCGCCAGTTCGACGTCCACTGGTGGTGCCGCGAATTCCTCGACACCCTGCGCAGCAGCCGCGCCGCCCCCGTCGAAGGCTGACTGCCCACCGGGGCAGGGTCGGGGGAGGGCAGGCCCCGAAACTTTCCCAAAAGCAAACACTTTGCCGGCGCGGCGGGGCATGCCGTCGCGCGCCAGCATCGCCGCCGCCGGCCGGTTCACTAAAACTCCGCCAAAAGCCTTTATAATTCAGGGTTTTGGAAGTTTTTTGCGGAGTTAGTCATGCCCATTTACGCGTATCGCTGCGAAGCGTGTGGTTTTGCCAAGGATGTCTTGCAGAAGATCTCCGACGATGCGTTGACCGTTTGCCCCTCCTGCCACCAGGACAGCTTCAGGAAGCAGCTCACTGCAGCCGGCTTCCAGTTGAAGGGTTCCGGCTGGTATGTCACCGATTTCCGCGGCAACGGCAGTGGTAGCGCCAACAGCAAGGGCGCCACCGGCACCGGCATTGCCGGCGCCAGCGAGGCTCCGGCCGCAGCAGGTGACGCGGCTGCTGCAGCACCCGCGGCCGCATCGGCCCCGGCGGCCGCCACGCCAGCACCAGCGGCAGCGCCGGCGCCTGCTGCGCCCTCTACCCCCAGCGCAAGCTAACGAGGCCTTCCTTCCCCCATGCGCAAATACTTCATCACGGGTCTGCTGATCCTGGTTCCCCTGGCCATCACGCTATGGGTACTGAACCTGATCATCAGCACCATGGACCAGTCACTGCTGCTGCTGCCAGAGGCCTGGCGCCCGCAGCACTGGCTGGGCCACAACATCCCCGGCCTGGGCGCGATCCTGACCTTGCTGATCGTGTTCCTGACCGGCCTGGCCGCGCGCAACTTCATCGGGCGCCGCCTGGTGCTGGTGTGGGAAGGTTTCCTGACCCGCATTCCGGTGGTGAAGTCGATCTATTCCAGCGTCAAGCAGGTCTCCGATACGCTCTTCTCGCCCTCCGGCAATGCCTTCCGCAAGGCCGTGCTGATCCAGTATCCGCGCCAGGGTTCGTGGACCATCGCCTTCCTGACCGGCGCCCCGGGCGGCGAGGTGAAGAACCACCTGGCCGGTGACTTCATCAGCGTCTACGTTCCCACCACGCCCAACCCGACCTCCGGTTTCTTCCTGATGCTGCCGCGTGCCGATGCCATCGAACTCGACATGTCGGTCGATGCAGCCCTGAAGTATGTCGTCTCGATGGGCGTGGTCGCCCCCGAGATGGCGGCCGACAAGAAGATCATCACCGACGCCGCGGCGCCGAAGAATTGACGGGGCGGCCGGTGCCACGCGGCCCGGCCAGCCCCGCCTTCGCCCTTAGCGTCTTCTCTCACGAATCCAACAAGAACACTGTCAACGGAATCACAACCATGTCCATGCGAACCCAATACTGTGGCCTCACTACCGAGGCACTGCTCGGCCAAACCGTCAGCCTGTGTGGCTGGGTGCACCGTCGCCGCGATCACGGCGGCGTGATCTTCATCGACCTGCGCGACCGCGAAGGCCTGGTCCAGGTGGTGTGCGACCCGGACCGCGCCGATGTCTTCAAGAACGCCGAATCGGTGCGCAACGAGTTCTGCCTGCGCATCACCGGCCTGGTGCGCAACCGTCCTGAAGGCACCACCAACGCCAACCTGAAGTCGGGCAAGATCGAAGTGCTGTGCCACGAGCTGGAAGTGCTGAACCCGTCGGTGACGCCCCCGTTCCAGCTGGATGACGACAGCCTGTCCGAGACCACCCGCCTGACCCACCGCGTGCTGGACCTGCGCCGTCCGCAGATGCAGAACAACCTGCGCCTGCGCTACAAGGTCGCCATGGAAGTGCGCAAGTTCCTGGATGGTCAGGGCTTCATCGACATCGAGACCCCGATGCTGACCAAGTCCACCCCGGAAGGCGCCCGCGACTACCTGGTGCCCTCGCGCGTGAACGCCGGCGAATTCTTCGCCCTGCCGCAGTCGCCGCAGCTGTTCAAGCAGCTGCTGATGGTGGCCAACTTCGACCGCTACTACCAGATCACCAAGTGCTTCCGCGACGAAGACCTGCGCGCCGATCGTCAGCCCGAATTCACCCAGATCGACTGCGAAACTTCCTTCCTGAACGAGCAGGAAATCCGTGACCTGTTCGAAGGCATGATCCGCCTGGTCTTCAAGAACGCCCTGGACATCGACCTGCCTGACCCATTCCCGGTGATGGACTTCGCCACCGCCATGGGCATGTATGGTTCGGACAAGCCGGACATGCGCGTCAAGCTGGAATTCACCGAGCTGACCGACGTCATGAAGGACGTCGACTTCAAGGTCTTCTCGGGCGCCGCCAACAGCGAAGGCGGCCGCGTGGTCGGCCTGCGCGTGCCGGGCGGTGCCGAAATGCCGCGTTCGGAAATCGACGCCTACACCCAGTTCGTCGCCATCTACGGCGCCAAGGGCCTGGCCTACATCAAGGTCAACGAAAAGGCCAAGGGCCGTGACGGCCTGCAGTCGCCCATCGTCAAGAACATCCATGATGCGGCCCTGAACGCCATCATCGAAAAGACCGGCGCCCAGGACGGCGACCTGATCTTCTTCGGCGCCGACAAGGCCAAGGTGGTCAACGATGCCATCGGCGCGCTGCGCGTGAAGATCGGCCACAGCGATTTCGGCAAGAAGAACGGCCTGTTCGACGACGCCTGGCGTCCGCTGTGGGTGGTCGACTTCCCCATGTTCGAATACGACGAAGACGGCCAGCGCTGGGTCGCCCTGCACCACCCGTTCACCTCGCCCAAGGATGGCCACGAAGACTTCATCTCGACCAATCCCGCAGCGGCCATCGCCAAGGCCTATGACCTGGTCCTGAACGGTTGGGAACTGGGCGGCGGTTCGGTGCGTATCCACCGCGCCGACGTGCAGAGCAAGGTGTTCCGCGCCCTGAAGATCGATGACGAAGAAGCCCGCCTGAAGTTCGGCTTCCTGCTGGACGCGCTGCAATATGGCGCGCCCCCGCACGGTGGCATCGCCTTCGGCCTGGATCGCCTAGTCACCATGATGGCTGGCGCCGAGTCGATTCGCGACGTGATCGCCTTCCCCAAGACCCAGCGCGCCCAGTGCCTGCTGACCCACGCCCCTTCGGCGGTGGACGAGAAGCAACTGCGCGAGCTGCACATCCGCCTGCGCAATACGGAGCCGGCTGTGAAGGCCTGATCGATTTATCGATTTTCTCGATAAACCCATCGAAAAGCGCGTGCAGGAATGCACGCGCTTTTTTATTTTTATAAATAATATAAATTTTATTCTTGCGTAACATCAGGCGGGATTCCGGTCGTCGCTGCGACCCGACGACCGTTCGTCCTGAGTAGCGGCATCGCCGCGTATCGAAGGCGCGCCTTTGCCTGCTCACCGACCCGCGCAGGAGTGTCTTCGATACGGCCCTGAAGGGCCTACTCAGTCCGAACGGTTCCAGATGGATTCACGTGAGGACCCGCTTGTGGTTCTTGAGCCCACATTTCCCGGAACCTGAATCCATGCATGCGCTGCAAGCATGGCGGCATGCACAGATATCATTTCCGCCAGGCCCCCTCGCACCCTATCATCGGCCGGATATTCAACGTCCGACATGAGGGGAAAGCATGCAAGGAACGACATTACCAGCCGGCGGGATGCCGCTGGTCAGCAACCACCAGCGCCGCCGCGCCATCATCGCCACCGTCATCGGCAATGGCCTCGAATGGTTCGACTTCACCGTCTACAGCTTCTTCGCGGTCATCATCGCCAAACTGTTCTTCCCGACCGGCAATGACCTCACTTCCTTGCTGCTGGCCGTGGCCACCTTCGGCGTCGGTTTCTTCATGCGCCCGGTGGGTGGCATCCTGCTGGGCATCTACGCCGACCGCGTGGGTCGCAAGGCAGCGCTGTCAGTGACCATTCTGTTGATGGCGGTGGGTACCACCATGATCGGCCTGGCGCCGACCTATGAAAGCATCGGCCTGTTCGCGCCGCTGATCATCGTCGTTGCACGTCTGCTGCAGGGCTTCTCGGCCGGCGGCGAAATGGGCAGCGCCACCGCCTTCCTGACCGAATATGCACCTGAGCGCGAACGCGCTTTCTATTCCAGCTGGATCCAGGCCAGCATCGGCGTGGCCGTGCTGCTGGGCGCCGCCGTCGGTACCTTCGTCACCTCCAGCCTGAGCCCGGAAGCGCTGTCCAGCTGGGGCTGGCGCCTGCCCTTCCTGCTGGGCATCATCATTGGCCCGGTCGGCTACTACATCCGTAACCACCTCGAAGAGACCCCGACCTTCCTCGAAGAAAAGGACAAGACCGACTCGCCCCTGAAGGAAGTGATCCGCAACTTCCCGCGCGAGACCTCGGCCAGCTTCTCCATGGTGATCCTGTGGACGGTCTGCACCTATGTCTTGCTGTTCTACATGCCGACCTATTCGGTCAAGGTCCTGAAGCTGCCGCAGACCACCGGCTTCATCGCCGGCATGGTGGGTGGACTGTGCATCATGGTCTTGGCGCCCATCGTCGGTCGCATGGCGGATCGCATCGGCCGTCGTCCGCTGCTCTCCGGTTCGGCCGCGCTGATCCTGGTGCTGGCCTATCCCATGTTCGCCTACATCAACAGCGCGCCCAGCCTGTCGACGCTGCTGATCTTCCAGCTGGTCTTCGGTACCCTGATTGCGGCCTACACCGGCCCCATCCTGGCGGCGTTCTCGGAACTGTTCCCGGCCAAGGTGCTCTCCACCGGCCTGTCGGTGGCCTACAACCTGGCCGTGACCATCTTCGGCGGCTTTGCCTCCTTCTTCATCACCTGGCTGATCGCCGCCACCGGCAGCACCATGGCACCGGCCTTCTACGTGATGATCGCTGCCGCCATCAGCTTCGTCGGCACCCGCTTCGTGCGTGAGCCGCAGTATCTGCAACAACATTGATTTTCGCCATGACCAAGATTCTCCTGAAGGGCGGTAACGTCCTCGATCCCGCGCTGGGCAGCCTGTTCCCGCGCCATGATGTCCTGATCGAAAAAGATCGCATCATCGATGTCTCCGCCACGCCCCTGGACGTGCCGGGCGCACGCGTGATCGATGTGGCCGGCAAGACCGTGATGCCGGGCCTGATCGACTGCCACGTGCACGTGCTGGCCTCGCTGGCCAATCTGGGCTTGAATGCCCTGCAGCCGGGTTCGCTGACCTCCATCCGCGCGTTGCCCATCGTCGAGGCGATGTTGAATCGCGGGTTCACCAGCGTGCGTGATGCCGGTGGCGCCGACTGGGGCCTGGCGCAAGCCATTGCCATCGGCCTGGTGCCGGGTCCGCGCATCTTCCCCTCCGGCAAGGCGCTGTCGCAGACCGGTGGTCACGGTGACTTCCGTCCACGTTCCGATGTGCTGGAGCCCTGCTCCTGCGCCTTCCGCGCCGGTGCCATCGCCCGTGTGGCGGATGGCGTGGACGCAGTGCGTCTGGCCGCCCGCGAAGAACTGCAGAAGGGCGCGACCCAGATCAAGATCATGGCCTCCGGCGGCGTAGCATCGCCCACCGATCCTATCGGCAACACGCAATACAGCGAGGATGAAATCCGCGCCATCGTGGCCGAGGCTGAGGCCGCCCAGACCTATGTGATGGCACATGCCTACACCGGTCGCGCCATCTCGCGCGCCGTGCGGTGCGGCGTGCGTACCATCGAGCACGGCAACCTGGTCGATGCCGATGCCGCCCGCGTGATGCGCGAGCATGGTGCCTTCGTCGTGCCGACGCTGGTCACCTACGACTCGCTGGCCCGCGACGGCGCCCGCCTGGGCCTGCCGCCGGATTCGGTGGCCAAGATCGAATCGGTGCGTCAGGCCGGTCGTGACTCGCTGCGCATCTATGCCGAGCATGGCGTGCAGATGGGCTTCGGCTCCGACCTGCTGGGCGAGATGCACCAGGACCAGTCGACCGAATTCCTGATCCGCGCCGAGATCCTGGGCAACCTGGAAACCATCCGCTCGGCGACCTCGATTGCCGCCGCCATCCTGCAGCGCGAAGGTGAACTGGGGACCGTGCGCGCCGGTGCGCTGGCCGACCTGATCGTGGTCGACGGCAACCCGCTGCAGGACATCACGCTCCTGACCGGGCAGGGCGAACACCTGTCGCTGGTCATGCAGTCCGGCCACATCCACCGCAGTCGCTGATCGTTCGATCGGCACGGCGGCCATCACGGCTGCTGGCCCGCCTGCGCCGCTGCTTTCCCGATCGCATCAGGAAAGCAGCGGCGGGCATGCTTTTCGCTCTACCATCATGGTCTGTTGAAAGAACCGAGCCGGAGCGCCGACCATGCGTATATCACCCCTTCCTCCCCTGCCGTCACTGATCGCCTTCGAAGCCGCCATGCGGCACGGCAGCTTTACGCGTGCCGCCGCTGAACTGCACCTCACACAAAGCGCCATCAGCCGTCAGATCGCCCAGCTGGAGCGCTTCCTGGGCAAGAAGCTGTTCCTGCGCGAACCCCGTGCATTGCGCCTGACGGTAAGCGGCCAGCGCTACGCCGCCCTGGTGCAGCGCCTGCTGGTCGATTGTGCCGAGGCCACCGAAGACATCATGAAGCGCAAGGGCCACCAGGAGTTGACGGTGGCCTGTTCGCAGGGCGTGGCCGTGCTGTGGCTGACGCCCCGGCTGGCGCGCTTTCGGGCGCTGCACCCGGATTGCCACCTGCGCCTGATCGTCAACGACAGTCTGGCGCAACTCTCCGAGACCGACTTCGACATGGGCATCTACTTCCTGCGCGACGGCCCGCCCTCAGGGATGGCCGCGCGTCGGCTGTATGACGAGGAAGTATTCCCGGTCTGTTCGCCCGCCTATCTGGATGGCCGCACCCTGAGCCCGGCCGAGCTGCGCCACGAGACCCTGCTGATGCTGGAAGATGGCCAGCGGCAATGGATGTCCTGGCAGAACTGGATGGCCCACAACGGCATGCCCGATGTCCGCATCGAGCACCAGATCCTGTCCAACCAATACCCCGTGCTGTTGCAGCTGGCCATGGAAGGACAGGGCATCGTGCTGGCCTGGCGCCACATGATCGATGCCTGTATGGAACAGGGGCTGCTGGTGCGCGCCTGCGAGGCCAGCGCCAGCCTGGGGGGCGGCTATTACGCCGTCTGGCCGCGCGACCGCATCGAGCACGCCGCTGCGCGTGCCTTCCGCAGCTGGCTGGTGGCCGAGAGCGAAGCGTCCCTGCTCTGAGTCGGCGCGGTCCCGATACAATGGAGGCTTTGCTGCAGCCCGGACAGCCCCATGACGCAAGCCAAGCCCTACAAGATTCCCGAATCGGTGCTGGTGGTGATCCACAGCGCCGACCACCACGTACTGCTGATCGAACGCGCCGACCAGCCCGGTTTCTGGCAATCGGTGACCGGTTCCAAGGACTATCCCGATGAAGAGCTGTCGGAGACTGCCCGACGCGAAGTGCAGGAAGAAACCGGCATCATCGTCGCCGACGCCGGCGTAGAATCCAGCGGTGATGGCGGAAACCGCGTGCCGCGTGCGCATCTGCGCGACTGGCAACTTTCCAACATCTATGACATCTATCCGGTCTGGCGGCACCGCTATGCGCCCGGCGTGACCAGGAACACCGAGCATGTCTTCGGCCTGCTGGTGCCGCGTGACATCCCGGTGACGCTCGCCCCGCGCGAACACACGCGCTACGCCTGGCTACCCTATCGCGAAGCGGCCGACCGCTGTTTCTCGCCGTCCAATGCGGAGGCAATCCTGCAATTGCCCAGCTACCTGGCCGGCTAGCCCGACAGCAGCGCGAGGACGGAACCGGACAAGAACAAGAGAAAGGTTGCATCGATGAAGCTGCGCATTGCCACATACAACATCCACAAGGGCGTGACCTCCTTTGCCGGACGGCCGCGCATCCTGGCGCTCAAGCAGGCGCTGGCGCAATTGGACCCGGACATCCTGTTCCTGCAGGAAGTGCAGGGCCGGCATGATCTCAACGCCCTGCGCCACGCCGCCAATTGGCCGCAGCAGGGCCAGCACGAATACCTGGCCGGTGACACCCACCACGCCGCCTACGGCATGAATGCCGTGTACGACCATGGGCACCATGGCAACGCCCTGATCTCCCGCTTCGAGATCGCCTCCATCCGCAACCAGGACGTCTCCGACCATGCCTATGAATCGCGCGGCATCCTGCACTGCGTGGTGCCGGTGGAAGGCGTGGACGTGCATTGCTACGTGATCCACCTGGGCCTGTTCGCCGGTGGCCGCCGCCGCCAGACCGATGCGCTGATGCAGGCGGTCAGTACGTCCTCGCCACCGGATGCGCCAC
The DNA here is from genome assembly GCF_022627865.1 of Herbaspirillum sp. C7C2. Classification (NCBI taxonomy): domain Bacteria; kingdom Pseudomonadati; phylum Pseudomonadota; class Betaproteobacteria; order Burkholderiales; family Oxalobacteraceae; genus Herbaspirillum; species Herbaspirillum sp. C7C2. Next base: position 62,330 of record NZ_JABXGI010000023.1, on the reverse strand, counting down.
TGGTGATCGCTGGCGACTTCAATGACTGGACCAACCAGCTGAGCCGCACGCTGTACCAGAACCTGGGCGTGGTCGAGGTGTTCGACCAGCCGCAACCGAACGCCCGCGGCGTCATGCAGGGCCTGCGCCGGCTGGGTGGCCTGTCGGCACCGATCCGCCCGGCCCGCACCTTCCCGGCCATGATGCCGTGGCTGCGACTGGACCGCATCTATGTCCGTGGTTTCCGCGTGGAAACGGCGCAGGTGCTCAAGGATGGTCCGTGGGCGCGCCTGTCCGACCACGCGCCCATTGTCACCGAACTGCACCTGGCCTGATCTTGCGCCACCTCGCCTTTTCCGACGGCAACCAGATTGCCTTGCTGCACAGTGGCGCGGGTTTCTATCCGGCCCTGATCACCGCCATTGATGCGGCCAGGGCCGAGATCTACCTCGAAACTTATATTTTTTCGCTCGACGATACCGGCGTGCTGGTCTGCGAGGCGCTGCAACGCGCCGCCGGGCGTGGCGTAGTGGTGTATGTCATCAACGACTGGCTTGGCACCGGTCGCGAAAACACTAACAAATTGCACCTCGCCCTGAGTGCCGCCGGTGTGCAGCATCGTTCCTTCAACCCCTGGTTCCGACGCGGCGTGGCGCGCAGTCACCGCAAGCTGTGCGTGGTGGACCGCCAGGTGGCTTTCGTTGGCGGACTCAACATCAATGACGACATGGTGTCCGACCGCGACCATGCGATGCCCCTGCCGGCGCCGCGCTGGGATTTTGCCGTCAGCGTGGTCGGACCGCTGGTGCAGGATATCTACCGGGAAGTGCAGGCCCAGTGGCTGCGCGTGGGCCGCATGAAACTGAAGGCGCGCTGGCGCAATTTCAGGCGCCTGCGCCACGGCCATAGCGGCCCGGTACATGACCAGACCCAGGCCGCGCTGGTGGTGCGCGACAACTTCCGCAACCGCCGCACCATCCAGCGCGCCTATCTGCAGGCCCTGGGGCGGGCCCGCGAGAGCGCGTTCCTCGCCAATCCCTATTTCGCTCCAGGCCGCAAGATGCGGCGCGCCCTGGAAGAGGCGGCCATGCGCGGCGTCAAGGTGACCTTGCTGCTGGGCGTGGGGCAGTTCCTGATGCAGGATGCGGTGGCGCATTCCTTCTATCCCAAGCTCTTGCGTGCCGGTGTGCGCATCGTCGAATACACCCATACCGAGCTGCACGCCAAGGTGGCCGTGGTGGACGACAAGTGGGCCACGGTCGGCTCCAGCAACTATGATGGCCTGTCCCTGTTCGTGAACCAGGAAGCCAACGTGGTGGTCCAGGACCCGGCCTTCGCCGGCTACCTGCGCCAGGAGATCGAAGCCGGCGCCGCCCTGGGCCGGGTGGTGCACCTGTCGGACTTTCTGCATGTGCCCTGGTACAAGCGCGCTGCCTATGGCGCGGCCTTCCTCCTCTATCGGACGGTCATCCACATCATCACCCTCGGGAAAGATGCCTGAGGGAGGCCCTGCCTCTATCTCGCCCTGGCTTGATTTACCGAAGATTCACCGTATCGCATTCGCAGCTGAAATGGGATAGGATGACCATCCCGGTTTTCGACAGGCAGCCGCGCGCGGCTTCCTGCCATTTCAATAAAAGGAGCGAGTTATGGATGATGTGGTCATTGTCGCAGCACAGAGAACGGCGATCGGCAAATTCGGCGGTGCCTTGTCGAAGATCGCAGCAGCCGATCTGGGTGCGCAAGTCATCAAGGCCCTGCTGGCCAAGACCGGCATCAAGCCCGAAGCGATCAGCGAAGTCATCCTCGGCCAGGTGCTGACGGCCGGTCTGGGACAGAACCCGGCGCGCCAGTCGGTCATCAAGTCCGGCCTGCCAGACATGGTCCCCGCCTTCGTGGTGGGCAAGGTCTGCGGCAGCGGCCTGAAGGCGGTGCAACTGGCGGCCCAGGCCATCCGTTGCGGCGACGCCCAGATCGTCATCGCCGGCGGCCAGGAAAACATGAGCGCCTCGCCCCACGTGTTGAACAACTCGCGTGACGGCTTCCGCATGGGCGATGCCAAGCTGACCGACACCATGATCGTCGACGGTCTGTGGGACGTCTACAACCAGTACCACATGGGCATCACGGCAGAGAACGTCGCCAAGAAGTTCGAGATCAGCCGCGAAGAGCAGGACGCCTTCGCCGCCGCCTCGCAAAACAAGGCTGAAGCCGGGCAAAAGGCCGGCAAGTTCAAGGATGAGATCGTCCCCATCGAGATCAAGGGCAAGAAGGAAACCGTGGTCTTCGACACGGACGAATTCGTCAAGCACGGCGTCACCGCCGAAGCCCTGGCCGGCCTGCGCCCGGCCTTCGACAAGGCCGGCACCGTGACCGCCGGCAATGCCTCCGGCATCAACGACGGCGCGGCCGCGGTGGTGGTGACCTCCGCCAAGCTGGCGGCCGAACTGGGTCTGCCGGTGCTGGCCAGGATCAAGGCCTACTCCTCGGCCGGCCTGGACCCCAGCATCATGGGCATGGGCCCGGTCCCCGCGTCGCAGCTGACCCTGAAGAAGGCCGGCTGGACCCCGCAGGACCTGGACCTGATGGAAATCAACGAAGCCTTTGCCGCCCAGGCCATCGCCGTGAACAAGCAGATGGGCTGGGACACCAGCAAGATCAACGTCAACGGCGGCGCGATTGCCCTGGGCCACCCCATCGGCGCCTCCGGCTGCCGCGTACTGGTGACCCTGCTGCACGAGATGGTGCGCCGGGACGCCAAGAAGGGCCTGGCCAGCCTCTGTATCGGTGGCGGTATGGGTGTGGCGTTGGCGGTGGAGCGTTGAATCCGAGGATAGTCTTGACGCGATGACTGTTGTCTCGAGGAAATATGAAGAAGCGCCGGCTTGCGAGCCGGCGCTTTTTTTCATATGGCTGGCGATCACTCCAATATCGAATAATCAAGAGTTTGTTTGAGTAGTCTCGACTTGAGAGAAGTTACGGATCGAAATTTCTTTGCGCCCCGATGGTTGTGGTCGATTGGCCTGATCGAGCCACCGCCACTGGATATCTTTCGGAGAGATATCCAGCCCACGATCACGCGGGTCGGGAAAGGCCTGCCCTTCCTCGACATAGCTCTGGCGGTACCACTGGTTGAAAACCTTGGCCAGGGGGTGTCCCGGATCGACGCTACCGTGCCAGATGCCGGTGGCGGAAGCGGGGAGCAGGCCGGTGGAGTGCAACTCGCGAGCAGGCATCGGGACTTCGCGCATCACGCCTTGGGGGACACGCCAGTCGGGAGCGTACTTGGCTTCAGGTGCTTGAGGAACCGGGGTGCCGAGATAGTGGAAGCGGAAAACGCCATCATCCTTGGTGAGCCCTTCAGGGATCTTGTCGAAGGCTTCGCCGATCTCGTAGCGCATGGGGACCTGCGCGGTATTCCATGCGACTTGTCTGGGTGTGACGGGCTTGCGCAGTTGGGCAAGCCAATAACCACCCATGACGGCATCGGTGTGTAGATGCTGGACCAGATGGCCACCCTGCGGCTCATCCGGAAGGACAAAGCCGTCGGGGATATGTGCGCGGCCCTCTCGCAGCGATGCGGGGGAAGGCTTGATGTCATCCAGTGAGACCGTCTTGACGGGCTTGGCACCGTCGATCAGGGATTGTTTGTCGCCGTCCCAGTAGGGGAGGATGGCAGGAGGGAGGGGGAGGACCTTGTCGAGGTTGGGGAGACGGAGGTCGGGGTTGAGGTGGAGCATATCGTTGATGGCGGAATAACGTTCAGCACGATCAAGGTCCAGTCTTGGACCTTCTGATGTTAGGCCTCCTCGAAAATCTACTGTCAGATGATTGGCACTTACTTTGCTCCCGAATTTCACGCCCTCGTGATAAACCCTAAGTGAACGCTCCTGTTGTGCTGGTAGATCAAGACGTAACCCTAGCTCAGATGCGCCGTTCCCATTTTCTTGGGCATAGGAACATTCCAACATCTTGTGTCCAATGGTTGAGTTCGCCCAGACTGTGCCCTCAGGGTTGTCGTATGCTGCAGTAAGTTTTGCTCCCAGGTAGGCCTGAGCATCAGCACTGCCCATCTCTGCCGCGAGTGCCCAGAATGCATATGCCCTGGTGGCATCTTGCTTCACACCTATTCCATTGATGTGGTAAATGCCCATCAGGTCGAAGGCCTTTGGCACGCCCTGGCGCATAGCCTCCTCAACAAGTTGAACAGCACGCTCGGTATCTTTGACGACGCCATTTCCGCTGATATAAAGACTTGCCAAGTTGAGTGTGGCTTGCCAATGTCCCTTTTCGCTCGCCTTACTCCAGAGGGCTGCCGCCTTACTGAACTCCCGATCATCAGGCCAAAGGTCAAAGCTGGTGAGCGCCAAGCCTTTTCTAAACCAGGCCTCCGCCTCTTGGTTGAGCGCCGGTTCGGCAGATTTCTCGTAGTTACAGGTGAACTCTTCGCGATGGGGGTCAAATGTCTTTAGGGTCATGTTGCGAGGAAGGTTGCTCAGACTGCATGCGGGTATCAGTGCCGTTGAAATAGCGAAGGCAGACAGCGTCATCCAAGAAGAGATTTTGGGCGTATTCAAAAGCATTAGTGTTTGGCGTTCTAAGTTGATCGAAGGCTGGCAGTCCGCTCACCCAACAATTGGCGAAAGATTTCCGTCACTCCCTCGGCGCGTGCCTGTCAAATCCTGATCCCTCAGGCACCTTTCTTAATTGCTTCGAGATAAGAAAAGTTACGGATCGTAATTTCTTTGCGCCCCGATGGTTGTGGTCGATTGGCCTGATCGAGCCACCGCCATTGGATATCTTTCGGAGAGATATCCAGCCCACGGTCACGTGGATCGGGAAAGGCCTGCCCTTCCTCGACATAGCTTTGGCGGTACCACTGGTTGAAGACCTTGGCCAGGGGGTGAGCCGGATCGACGCTACCGTGCCAGATGCCGGTGGCGGGAGCGGGGAGCAGGCCGGTGGAGTGCAACTCGCGAGCAGGCATCGGAACTTCGCGCATCACGCCTTGGGGGACACGCCAGTCGGGAGCGTACTTGGCCTCCGGTGCTTGAGGAACCGGGGTGCCGAGATAGTGGAAGCGGAAAACGCCATCATCCTTGGTGAGCCCTTCAGGGATCTTGTCGAAGGCTTCGCCGATCTCGTAGCGCATGGGTAGCTGCGCGGCATTCCATGCGACTTGTCTGGGTGTGACGGGCTTGCGCAGTTGGGCAAGCCAATAACCACCGATGACGGCATCGGTGTGTAGATGCTGGACAAGATGGCCACCCTGCGGCTCATCAGGAAGCACAAAGCCGTCGGGGATATGTGCGCGGCCCTCTCGCAGCGATGCGGGAGAAGGCTTGATGTCATCCAGCGAGATCGTCTTGACGGGCTTGGCACCGTCGATCAGCGATTTTTTTTTGCCGTCCCAATAGGGGAGGACGGCAGGAGGGAGTGGGAGAACTTTGTCGAGGTTTGGAATCCGAAGGTCGGGGTTCAGGTGAATCATATGGGCGATGGCCAGGTATCGCTCTGCGCGGTCGTGGTCCAGAAATCTGCCGACCAATTCTTTTCCGTGGTCAAAGTTGGCGAAAAGTTTGACTGCACTTTCTTCACTGCCAAACTTGATTCCGTCTTGGAGAATATGTAACGCACGCTCATATTCGCCATCCAAATTGAGTTGCTGACCTAGCAGATATGCAGCTTTTCCATTTTCTTGCGCGTAGCCACATTCGAGCATCTTCATGGCCACGTCCTTATTTCGCCAAAACTGCCCTTTGGGATCGTCGTAAGAGGCTTTGAGTTTTCCACCAAGATGAGCTAAGGCGTCGGAATTTCCTTTAGTGGCGGCGTACGCCCAAAAGGCATATGCGCGAGTTGCGTCTTGCTGAACACCGGTCCCATTCATGTGATATGTACCCATCAAGTCGAATGCCCTCGGCACGCCAAGTTGCATCGCTTTCTCAACCATTTGTACAGCCAGTTCAGTGTTGTGCTCCACGCCAGCCCCTCGGAGATAAAGTGTGGCTAGATTCAGCATGGCACCCCAGTGATTTTTTTCCGAGGCTTTCGTCCAGAGAATGGCCGCCTTTTTGTGGTCCCGATCATCAGGCCAAAGATCGTAACTGGTAACTGCCAGACCTTCTCTGAACCATTGCTCGGCATCGTCGTCGCCTCGCGATTCCTGATTCATTTCATACTGACAGTTGAATTCCTTTTGGTGAGGGTCGAAGGCCGTTAAGTTCATGTTGCGTGGCAGATTTTTCATGACGCATGCAGATGTCGATAAAATTGAGACGATAACTAGGGCAGAGAAAGAAGAGCTTTTGAGCTTATTCAGTTGCATGGGTGCTTTGTCTTTTAGGCGACCCGTAGGTGGGAAGTCCGCTCATCCCGAAATGGCATGAGAAAACCTTGGGCAGGAGTCTGTACGTTTTTCTTAAGACTATTGTCACTTAGAAGATCTTGCCACTTGTTAAATGTCATCTGTATCTCGGACGTGCTGCCATTTCCGCCGCTACACCCTTGCGCATTGTTTGAATGCATAGCGAATACCTCCCGCCGCAATTTCTCACTTAAGCCCGGATCGTCACATCCGATATTAATTTCGGCATCTATTGCCATGCTACGTAGATTCAGATTGGCGCTCCCCAGCGTAAAGAAGGCATCGTCGATGATCATCAGTTTGCTGTGTATGTAGATCTCCCGATATTTTTGGCCCTTGCTCTCCCCGGCATGATCGTAAGTCCACAGGCTGGCCACCAGCGTCTTGATGCCGAGTTCTTCCAGTTCCTTCGCAATGTCGGCATTGCTACGGGGCTCAGTATTGGTGCTGGGAATTTTTGGTCCGCGTGCTATTTCGGGCGGGGCGCCATTGTTTCTCTTCCGAAAAACATACCTCTCCAATTCCTGCGGCAGCTGCTGAACAATCAGCTTCTCTTCGCTCTTCTTGTCCTGATTGGGCATTGATGTGCCATGCCCTAGTTCTTTGACGGCATCATGCGTTGCCGGCACCATATTTGGTTTTTCAGGCGTGGGGATAACCACGAAGACATGCAGATCAGGAAGTTCTTCCAATGGCCTCCCCGCAGCCTTCCAGCCAGCGACGTAGCCGGAGGCGGCAAGCTGGCTGTCGATGTCGTCGAGCGTCTCGTGCACCGGCAGGTCGAAGCGGTAGCCGTTGGGGAGTTCGATGGCGTAATCGCTGTCTTCCGGTAGATGGTTCGCGATGCGCAACTGTCCGGAGGCATCGGTCACCCCTTGGGCGACCTGCTTGCCTTGCTTGAAGAGCGTGTACGGCTGGAGGGCCAGTACGCGGCCGGCACGGGCATGGGTGCGCAGGCGAACCAGCAGGCTGCTGCTGTGCTGAAGTTCTTCGTAGGTGGGAGGGGGCGGCAGTTCCGGTGGCGGGCAGTTGGCCGGGCCAAGGATATTGTGGTCTCCGGCCTGCTGCCGCCACTCTCCGGAAGTCCCGTGCTCGATCAGGCTGCCCTGCCAGCGGCTGAAGCTGCCGCCGCCATTGATCTCCGTCGATTCACGCGAGCGGATGCTGATCTTGGGGGCGGCCAGAATGATCTCTTCACTGGCGCTGAGGGTGATGCGCTTGGCGGCGGCAATTTCGATATGTTCTTCGTGCGCCTGCATCTTGATGCTGCCCTTGCCGGCGATGAGTTTCATGTGCCGTGCGGCAAAGGCGCTGAGCATGTCGCCGGCCCGCATCAGCAGCCGGCGGCCGGCGCTCAGTTGGGTATTGGTCTGGCTGACCACATCGATGTGGTCTTGCGCTCCCAGTACCATCCCCTCCTGGCTGGTCATGCTCACGCCTGCCGGTGCATCGATAGCCACCATCGGCGCGTCGGAGCGTGGTGTTTCGTCGTTGTGGTCCCAGGCTTGCAATTGCTGGCGGAGCTTGTCCAGGCGTGCCAGGTCGGTCGCTTCCGCATGGTGGTCCGCCGCGTGCTGTCCAAGGCGCCGGGCGATTTGCTGCAGGGCTTGCAGGGTCTCCAGCAGCGCGTCCCGTTCCAGCATGCGACCGCGACCGCCATCCTGGGACTGGGCCGTGATCAGGATGCCCTTGGCTCCGCGCATGACGCCATGGCCATCGGTACGTGCTTCCAGTCCCTGGCCACGGTCGTCGCCATGTCCGTCGAGGCGGGGCTCGGTGAGGTGGCCGAGGTTGACCTGGCTGTGCTGGTGTTCGCTGGCAAGTTGCGCGCTGATCTGCCCACGGGTGTCATCCATGCGCAACTGGTTGTAGCGTTCACCACCTATTTCACGCGTCTTGATGCCGGAAATGAAGCGGTTGGCCGGCAGTCCGCTGGTGTGGCTGAAACGCGCTGGCCGGTTGGTGCCATTGTGAAGCACGCCAGACACGAACATCTTGTCGGGGTCGCCACCGAGGAAGTCCAGCAGCACTTCCATGCCTACCCGGGGTATGGCGTCGTGTCCGTAGCCGGCGCCGGCCCAGGTGCTGGAGACCCTGACAAACGCGCTATCCCGCTCGTGGCCAGCGGGGTCGGCGCCCTGGGCGTGATCCTGCCCCTGTCCTTGCACGCCCTGCAGCTGCACCTTGATGCGTCCATATTCGTCGCAATAGACCTCTTCCTTCCCTGGTCCTATCACCAATGCGGTGATAGGGTGTACCACCGGCAGATGTATGCGCGGATCGTAATGCGGCGTGATCGAGGCAGTCCGGCGTACGCAGGTGAATCGGTTGTGATAGCGCAGGTCGCCCGCGCCCTGGGGAGCTGCCGCATCCCACGGAAGATCGGGCAGCAGTCGCTGGATGTGTACCTGCAGGTCCTTGGGGAAGTTGTTCTCCGCACGCTGTTGCAGGGTGGTGACGATGAATTCGCGCTGGGTGACGTCCTGGCGCCACATGTCGGGGTGCTCCTCCAGTTCGAACCAGTGCCCCACGGCCAGGTCGCGTACGCTGCCGCTGGCCTGGAAGGTCTCGCTGCGCGCTTCGTGGGCCATCATGCGCGCATCGGTCAGTCGTACCTGGTCCGAGAGGTCATTGCCGATGTGTGGCGCATCGATGAAGCACTCGGTCAAGGCTAGCCCCATTTCGTTGCCGCTCCGTCCCTGGTCCACGATGTTGCGGCTCACAGTTTCATTGGCATGTACCAGCTTGTAGTCCCAACTGGTGCGCTGTACGTTGCCCGGGGTCAAGACCCGCTCGCGACTCCATGCGCTGATGGTGTCGCGTACTTCGGTGGCTCCATCGCGGTGATAGCGGACGCTGCCTGCGCTGGCCTGCGGCAACCGTGCCACGTGGTCACAGAACACAAGCATGTGAACCGGGCTGTAGGCCGTCGCCGGATCGTCCGCGTCCTGTGGCGTGGCGATGTACCAGGCGATGCCTTCGCGCCGGCACAGGCGTCCGATGAAATGGGCGTCAGACTCATTGAATTGGTGACTGATCTCGCGGGACGGATAACGTCGCTGGTCGAGCCGATGGAGATCGAATGAGAAGGCATGGGCCAGCGCAGGGCTGCGTAGACGCCATTCGCGCAGCAGGATGTGGAGGATGTCGGGGACGCTCTTGCGACGGAAGATGCGGCTGTTGATCCGCCCATCCATGATCGACATCGCATCGCGTAGTGTCAGATGGTAGACGCGCAACGCACCGTCTGCCTGCCCGGCGCGGGCTTCGGTGATGATCCCGTTGATGTGATGCAGGCCACCACGGTCGTTGACCATCTCGATGCCGAGCGGCTGACCGAGCAATTCGTGCAGGGGAAGATCGGGGTCGATGGAGATGCAGGTCAGATGCCCGTGCATGCCTTCGAACATGGCTTCGCGGATCTCGACGCGCTGCACCAGCAGCAACTCTTCGAAATGGGTTTCGCGCTGGCTCCAGCGCAATCGTATCGGCCGGTTTTCCCGGGAGAGGATGGTCTTGGCAAAGGCTGCGGAGAGGGCGGATCGTGGGTCTATCATGGCTGAGTCGGACTCGATGGCGGCAGGTTGAGCAAACCGCACAGCATAAGTAGACGCGCCTGGTCGGGAAGGCGCTCACGAAAGAAAGGCCGGATTTCCCGATTTTCTTGTGTTCTTTTCCCAAAAAATATCGATAATTACTGCTCGCAATTTCTCCTTATCTGCTACATGGACACCACCCGCATCGACAAATGGTGCTGGGCCGCACGCTTCTTCAAGACGCGTTCGCTGGCCACTGAAGCCGTGGATCGCGGCCGCATCAGGCTCAACGGCGAGCGCACCAAGCCGGCCCACAGCGTCAAGCCTGGGGACCGCCTGGACATCGACAACGGCGCCACCGAATGGGAAGTACTGGTCATCGGCATCGCCGACAAACGCGGTTCGGCGGCGGTCGCGGCCACGCTCTATCAGGAGACCGAGGAGAGCGTCCAGCGTCGTGCGACCCAGGCCGAACGCCATCGCCTGTTCCGCGAACCCTCGGCTGAAATCAAGGGCCGTCCCACCAAGCGCGACCGTCGGCTGCTGGATCGTTCCTCGTCCTGAGCCGGCAGGGCGGCCGCCACCGCGCCACAAGCTCGTTGTAAGATAAGGGCCGCTGTCCATGGCCTGTCTTTTCTCCAACGTAGGTGTGAAGGTGCAGATGTCCCAGGTAGTCCCCTCCGAATCCGCACAGCCGATGCCGGTGGCGCGGCCGCTCCGCAAGGAATGCCCGCCCGGTGCCTGCGATTGCCAGCGCGAAGCGCTGCTGGAGTGCCTTCATGCGCCCGAGGCGCGCGTGCTGTGGCTGACCCGCGAGGAAGAAAAGCGCCTGATCGAACGCATCACCCGGGTGACGACCTATGACGAACTGCTGCACGTGGGCAGTCTCATGCGCAAGAATCTCGGCATCCATCTGCATATCAGTCCCGGTCCCAACGAAGTGCGCACCGTGCGCGGCCTGCAGATCCACCTGGCTGAACAGCCAGGCCTGTGCCGCAAGACCCGCGATACCATCCCGGCGGCCATTCGCAAGTGCCTGGAAAACAACCCCACCATCGTCTATGCCCTGCTGGACGCCCACGACCTGCTGGGTGCCACCAGCGCCCCGCCCGGGGCTTCCTGAGGGCTTGCCGGGCAGCAAAATCGCCCTTGCAAGCCGCGCTGAATTTTTGTTTGACTTTTGCAGCGCGATGAATAATAGTACGATCGTTCGAATAAATTCTGCGTGAAGGTTTATTCACGTCGCGCAGACAGGGTACAAGACAGCGGCCGCCGAGCCGCACCCGCCGAACCGGTTCCTTCCCGTCGCGACCTGACGACGGATATCAAAGAGATAACGATGACTGAGACAAGCAAGGTGACCACCGCGCCCACCCGGCCCAAGTATCTGCGCAAGGGTGAGCAGACCCGTGCCGCCATCCTGGATGTGGCCCTGGAACTGGCCAGCCGTGACGGCCTTGAAGGGCTGACCATCGGCTTGCTGGCCGAAAAGATGAAGATGAGCAAATCCGGCGTCTTCGCCCATTTCGGCTCCCGCGAGGACTTGCAGATCGAGGTCGTGCGGCTGTATCACAACCGCTTCGAGCAGGACGTGTTCTATCCCTCCATCAAGGAACCACGCGGCCTGCCGCGCCTGGAAGGGATGTTCGCGCGCTGGATCAAGCAGGTTACGGTGGAAATCGCGCTGGGTTGCATCTACATCAGCGGCGCGGTCGAATACGACGACCGTCCCGGTGCCATCCGCGATCACCTTGTGGCCATGGTCCAGGCCTGGCGCGATGCGCTGGAGCGCTGCATCAAGCAGGCCATGGAAGCCGGCCATCTGCGGCCCGACATCGAGGTCAGCCAGATGGTCTATGAAATGTATGGCCTGATCCTTGCCCTGCACCACGATGCGCGCTTCCTGCACATTCCCGGCAGCGTGGAGCGTGCCGAGGCCAGCTTCCGCCGCCTGATCGACAGCTACCGCCCGCAAGGCAGCGACAGTGCCAGCAACAGCACCAGCAACGGTGCCACCCCCGCCAGGAATTCAAAATCGGCTGCCAGGAAGGCAGCCTAAACCCGTCCGGAGACATTCATGCCCCAATACAACGCCCCCTTGCGCGACATGCAATTCGTGCTGCACGAGCTGCTCAATGTCGAGGAAGTGTTCAAAGAACTGCCACCGCATGCCGACACCAACCGCGAGCTGGTGGACCAGGTGCTGGAAGAGGGCGGCAAGTTCGCTTCGCAAGTATTGTTCCCGCTGAACCATTCGGGCGACCGCGAGGGTTGCCATTTCGATCGCGAGACCAAGGCCGTCACCACGCCCAAGGGTTTCAAGCAGGCCTACCAGCAGTACGTGGAAGCCGGCTGGGCGGCGCTGTCCTGTGATCCCGAATTCGGTGGCCAGGGCCTGCCGCTGACGATCAACAATTCCTTCTACGAGATGCTGAACTCGTCCAACCAGGCCTGGACCATGTACCCCGGCCTGTCGCACGGTGCCTACGAGTGCCTGCACGCGCACGGTTCGGAAGAACAGAAGCAGCTCTACCTGCCCAAGCTGGTCTCGGGCGAGTGGACCGGCACCATGTGCCTGACCGAAGCGCATTGCGGTACCGACCTGGGCCTGCTGCGCAGCAAGGCAGAACCCCAGGCCGACGGCGCCTACAAGATCACCGGCAACAAGATCTTCATCTCGGCCGGCGAAAACGACGTCTCCGCCAACATCATCCACCTGGTGCTGGCACGCCTGCCGGATGCTCCGGAAGGCTCCAAGGGCATTTCCCTGTTCCTGGTACCGAAGTTCCTGCCCAACGCCGATGGTTCGCTGGGTGCGCGTAATCCCATCTTCTGCGGTGCCATCGAAGAAAAGATGGGCATCCACGGCAACGCCACCTGCCAGATGAACCTGGACGGCGCCACCGGCTGGTTGATCGGCCAGCCGCACAAGGGTCTGCAAGCCATGTTCGTGTTCATGAACGCGGCCCGCCTCGGTGTGGGCATGCAGGGCCTGGGCCTGACCGAAGTGGCCTACCAGAACGCCCTGGTCTATGCCAAGGACCGCCTGCAGATGCGCAGCCTGTCCGGCATCAAGGCCGCCGACAAGCCGGCCGACCCGATCATCGTGCACCCCGACGTGCGCCGCATGCTGCTGACCGCCAAGGCCTTCGCCGAAGGTGGTCGCGCCTTCACCTCCTATGTCGCTCTGGAACTGGACAAGGAACTGAGCCACCCCGACGAACAGGTCCGCAAGGATTCTGCCGATATCGTGGCCCTGCTGACCCCGGTGGTGAAGGCCTTCCTGACCGACAATGCCTGGACGGCGACCTCCGAGTGCCTGCAGGTCTATGGCGGCCATGGCTACATCGCCGAATGGGGCATGGAGCAATACGTGCGCGATGCCCGTATCAACATGATCTACGAAGGCACCAACACCATCCAGTCGCTGGACCTGCTGGGCCGCAAGATCCTGATGGACAACGGCGCCAAGCTGAAGAAGTTCGGCGCACAAATCCAGGCCTTCGTGGAAGAGCATGGCACCGATGAGTCCATGTCCGAATTCATCACCCCGCTGGCCGACATCGGCGACAAGGTGAGCAAGCTGACCATGGAAATCGGCATGAAGTCCTTCGCCAACCAGGACGAAGCCGGTGCCGCCGCCGTGCCTTACCTGCGCGTGGTGGGCCACCTGGTGTTCTCCTATCTGTTTGCGCGCATGGCCAAGATCGCGCTGGAAAAGCAGGGCAGCGGTGACGCCTTCTACACCGCCAAGCTGGCCACGGCGCGCTTCTACTTCGCCCGCCTGCTGCCGGAGACCGCCATGCTGATCCGCCAGGCCCGCTCTGGCGCGGCCAACCTGATGGCCCTGGACGCCGAGTTGTTCTGACCGCAACACCACGCCGCCGCCGGGTCTGTTGTCCCGCGGCGGCGTTGATCTACCGCAATGTGTCCCGGCATGGCGTCATGTCGGTGTCACCCCTGCAAGGCATGCTGTGACCTTCTGCCGGAAGGCGTACAGTAGTCGCTCGCACCGGCGGTGCGGCAGCCTGCCAGGCCCCGAATTCATGTTTCATGTTTGCAGCACCAGCAAAGGAGATTTGCGTGTCCAATTTCATCGTCAAAAAAGTGGCCGTGCTCGGCGCCGGCGTCATGGGTGCCCAGATTGCCGCCCACTGCATCAATGCCCGCGTGCCGGTCGTGCTGTTCGACCTGCCGGCCAAGGAAGGCCCGAAGAATGGCATCGTGCAACGCGCCATCGAAAACCTGAAGAAACTCAGCCCGGCCCCGCTGGGCAACAAGGACGACGCGGCCCTGATCCAGGTCGCCAACTACGAGGATGACCTGGCCGTGCTGGAAGGCTGTGACCTCATCATCGAAGCCATCGCCGAGCGCATGGACTGGAAGCATGACCTCTACAAGAAGGTCGCTCCGCACATCGGCCCCAAGGCCATCTTTGCCTCCAACACCTCGGGCCTGTCGATCAATGCGCTGTCTGAAGGTTTTGATGCCGGCCTGAAGGCGCGCTTCTGCGGTGTGCACTTCTTCAATCCGCCGCGCTACATGCACCTGGTCGAACTGATCCCGACCCAGTCCACCGAACCGCACATCCTCGACCAGCTGGAAGCCTTCCTCACCACCACCCTGGGCAAGGGCGTGGTACGCGCTTTCGATACCCCCAACTTCGTGGCCAACCGCGTGGGCGTATTCGGCATCCTCGCCACCATCATCGAAGCCGACAAATACGGTCTCTCGGTGGACGTGGTCGATGACCTGACCGGCGCCAAGCTGGGCCGTGCCAAGTCCGGCACCTTCCGCACCGCCGACGTGGTGGGTCTGGACACCATGGGCCACGTCATCCGCACCATGCAGGACAACCTGAAGGATGATCCCTTCTTCTCTTCCTATACCACCCCGCCGCTGCTGGCCAAGCTGGTCGAGCAGGGAGCACTGGGCCAGAAGAGCGGTGCCGGTTTCTACAAGAAGGTGGGCAAGGACATCCTGCGCATCGACCCGGCCAAGGGCGATTACGTGGCGGGTGGTGCCAAGGCCGATGACATCATCGCCCGCATCCTCAAGGAAAAGGATCCGGTCAAGCGCATGAAGGCGCTGCATGATTCGACCAATCCTCAGGGTCAATTCCTGTGGGCCATCTTCCGTGACGCCTTCCATTACATCGCCGTGCACCTGGAATCGGTGGCCGACAACGCCCGCGACCTGGACTTCGCCATGCGCTGGGGCTTCGGCTGGAGCGTCGGTCCCTTCGAGACCTGGCAGGCCGCCGGCTGGAAGCAGATTGCGCAATGGGTGAAGGAAGATATCGATGCCGGCCGCGCGCTGTCCAATGCACCGCTGCCGGACTGGGTCTTCGATGGCCGCGACGGCGTGCACTCGGAGAAGGGTTCCTGGTCGCCCTCGAAGAAGGTCGATGTGGCCCGTTCCGAACTGCCGGTCTACCAGCGCCAGGCCTTCCGCGCCCCGCTGGTGGGCGAAGGCGCCGCCGACGGCAAGAGCGCCGGCACCACCTTCTTCGAAGACGAATCGGTGCGCATCTGGCATCAGAACGACGATGTCCTGATCCTGTCCTTCAAGACCAAGATGCACGTGATCGGCCAGGGTGTCATCGACGGCATGAACAAGGCCGTCACCGAAGCCGAGCAGAACTTCAAGGGCCTGGTGATCTGGCACCCGGATGCGGCCGAAGGCGGCGCCTTCTCGGCCGGTGCCGATTTGCAGTCGATGCTGCCGCTGTTCATGTCCGGTGGCGTCAAGGCCATCGAACCGGTGGTGCACCAGCTGCAGCAGGCGCACCAGCGCCTGAAGTACGCCAGCGTGCCGGTGATCGCAGCTGTCGCCGGCCTGGCCCTGGGCGGTGGTTGCGAACTGTTGCTGCATACCGCCAAGCGTGTGGTCTCCATCGAGTCCTACATCGGCCTGGTGGAAGTCGGCGTGGGCCTGATCCCGGCCGGTGGCGGCCTGAAGGAAGCGGCTGTGCGTGCCGCCAAGGAAGCCAAGGGCAACGACATCCTGCAGTTCCTCAAGGAATACATGCTGGCCGCGGCCACTGCCAACGTCTCCAAGTCGGCACTGGAAGCCCGCAAGCTGGGTTATCTGCGCGAGGATGACGTGATCGTCTTCAACCCGTATGAATTGCTGCATGTGGCCAAGGTGGAAGCGCGCGCGCTGTTCGACGCCGGCTATCGTCCGCAACTGCCGCCGCAGGTGCCGGTGATCGGCCGCAACGGCCTGGCCACCATCATGGCGCAGCTGGTCAACATGCGTGACGGCGGCTTCATCTCGGCCCACGACTTCAAGCTGGGCAAGATGATCGCCGAGACCGTCGCCGGTGGCGAAGTGGAAGAGGGCAGCATCGTCAACGAACAATGGCTGCTCGACATCGAGCGCAAGTTCTTCATGGAGTTGCTCAACCATCCCAAGACGCAAGAGCGGATCATGGGGATGATGCAAACCGGCAAGCCAGTCCGCAATTAAAGAACGCTCCCTCCCCTTCAAGGGGAGGGTTGGGGTGTGGGGATGGGTTGAAATGCAAGGCCAGACCAACGAATTCACAAAACTTGCAGCCAAGCAGCTGCGCAAGACCATGACCGAAGCCGAGCAAAGGCTCTGGCATCGTCTACGCGGCCAGCAGCTTGACGTGAAATTTCGCCGTCAGCACCCCTTTGAAAATTACGTACTCGATTTTGTCTGTCTGGAACGGCGCCTGGTGATTGAAGTAGACGGCGCGCAGCATGTCGGCAATCAGGATGACGAGAACCGGACAGCGAAATTGAATCAGGCAGGCTTCACGGTTCTACGCTTTTGGAATAACGAAGTATTGAATGAGACGGATGTGGTCGTTCAGGCAATCTGGAATGCATTGAACCCATCCCCACCCCAGCCCTCCCCTTGAAGGGGAGGGAGAGTCCAAGGAGATTTTGTAATGAGCAAACAACTGCAAGACGCCTACATCGTCGCCGCCACCCGCACCCCCATCGGCAAGGCGCCGCGTGGCATGTTCAAGAACACCCGTCCGGACGACCTGCTGGTGCGCGCCATCCAGTCCGCCGTGGCGCAGGTGCCCGGCCTGGACCCCAAGCTGATCGAGGACGCCATTGTCGGCTGCTCCTTCCCTGAAGGTGCGCAAGGCCTGAACATGGCGCGTAACGCCGTGTTGCTGGCCGGGCTGCCCAATACCATCGGCGGCGTCACCATCAACCGTTACTGCGCCTCCGGTATCACCGCCATCGCCATGGCTGCCGACCGCATCCGCGTCGGCGAAGCCGATGTCATGATCGCCGCCGGTGCCGAGTCGATGTCGATGGTGCCGATGATGGGTTTCCACCCCTCCATCAACATCAATGCCTTCAAGGATGAGAACGTCGGCATGGCCTACGGCATGGGCCTGACCGCCGAGAAGGTGGCACAGCAGTGGAAGGTCTCGCGCGAAGCGCAGGATGAATTCGCGCTGGCCTCGCACCAGAAGGCCATCGCTGCCCAGCAGGCTGGCGAATTCAACGACGAGATGACCGCGTTCGAGATCGTCGAACGCTTCCCCAACCTGGGTACCGGCGAGATCGACATCAAGACCCGCACCGTCAGCCTGGACGAAGGTCCGCGTGCCGATTCGAACCTGGCCGCGCTGGCCAAGTTGAAGCCGGTCTTCGCCGCCAAGGGCAGCGTCACCGCCGGCAACAGCTCGCAGACTTCCGACGGTGCCGGCGCGCTGATCATCGTCTCCGAGAAGATCCTCAAGCAATTCAACCTGACCCCGCTGGCGCGCTTCGTCTCCTTCGCCGTGCGTGGCGTGCCGCCGGAGATCATGGGCATCGGTCCCAAGGAAGCGATTCCGGCAGCGCTGAAGGCCGGCGGCCTGACCCAGGACCAGATCGACTGGATCGAACTGAACGAAGCCTTCGCCGCCCAGGCGCTGGCCGTCATCGGTGATCTCGGCCTGGACCCGAGCAAGGTCAACCCCATGGGCGGTGCGATTGCTCTGGGTCACCCGCTGGGCGCCACTGGCGCCATCCGTGCGGCCACCACCATCCATGCACTGCGCCGCAAGAACCTGAAGTACGGCATGGTGACCATGTGCGTGGGCACCGGCATGGGCGCGGCGGGCATCTTCGAACGCGTCTGATCTGCATGCACAAGCGCTGATGAAAAGCCGCACCGCTCACGCCGTGCGGCTTTTTCATTGGTTCCTGCTTGAGCTTCAAACAAGCTAAATCATTTACAAAATTCAAGGAGACCGCGCAGATGGATATCCAACTGAGCAAGGCCGATGGCATCCTGAGCATCCATTTCGACCGTGAAGACAAGAAGAACGCCATCACCGCCGCCATGTACCAGCAACTGGCCGATGCCCTGAAGGAAGCCGAGACCGACAGCGCCGTGCGCGCCATCCTCTTCACCGGCAAGCCACAGGCCTTCTCGGCCGGCAATGATCTGGAAGACTTCCTGAAGAACCCGCCCAAGACCCAGGACGCGCCGGTGTTCCAGTTCCTCTGGCAGATCAGCCATGCCAGCAAGCCCATCGTGGCGGCGGTCTCGGGTGTGGCGGTCGGTATCGGCACCACCCTGCTCATGCATTGCGACCTGGTCTATGCGGCGGACAATGCCAAATTCTCGATGCCCTTTACCCAGCTGGGGCTCTGCCCGGAAGCCGCCTCTTCACTGTTGCTGCCGCATATCGCGGGATATCAGCGTGCCGCCGAGAAGCTCCTGCTGGGCGAAGCCTTTGGCGCCGACGAGGCCGCGCAGATGGGCTTCGTCAATCGCGTCCTGCCGCTGGAAGAATTGCTGCCCTATGCGCAAAAGCAGGCTGCCAAGCTGGCTGCCCTGCCGGCCGCTTCGATCCGCGTGACCAAGCAATTGATGAAGAAGAACCGCGTCACCGCCACCGAGCAGCAGATGGTGACCGAGATCGAACACTTCGCGCGCATGCTCACCGAGCCGGAAGCCAAGGAAGCCTTCACCGCCTTCTTCGAGAAGCGCAAGCCGGACTTCAGCCGGTTTTCCTGAGCCAGCAGGCGGCGGGCTGTCCTCGGATGGTGCGTCGCTACTTCCAGCTGCTCTTTCCCGTCGCAATCACAGCCACCGGATCGCTGCGCTGCCCATAAGGATGGCGCAGCACGATGCGGCTGGCGAACTTTTCAATGCCGATCTCGTCCTCGAGGAGTCTCTCCATCAACTCCTGGAACAAGGACACCGTGGGGGAGATGATCTTGAGCAGATAATCGTAGCCCCCGCTGACGTTGTAGCACTCGACGATCTCCGCATATCTGGCCGCACCTTGCTCGAACTTGCGGAAGTCGGCCGGGCGATGGCTGCCGAGTGTAATCTCGGAAAACACCACGACATGGCTGCCCAGTTTCTCCAGCGCGATCTGTGCGCCGTAACCTGCGATGACACCACTTTCTTCCATGCGTTTGGTGCGGGTCAGACAAGGGCTGGGGCTCAGGTTGACCGCTTCGGCCAGTTCCACGTTCGAACAACGCCCCTCGCGCAGCAGGTGTTCGAGAATCTTGATGTCGGTGCGGTCGATTGGGTCTGTGGGGCGCATGGGAAGATCTTATCACCGCAGCTTCGCTGTCAACGGCTGGCCGAGCCGGTCCTGGCTTGCGTCAGCGATTCGTCCAGCGCATCGATCACCATGCCGGCCTGATCCTTCGTCAATACCAGCGGCGGTCGTATCTTCAATACGTTATGTCCCATCGCGCAGGCGCTGAGCAGCACGCCCTTGTCGCGCATCCGGTTGACCACCTCGCTGGTAAGGCTGCGGTCTGGTGTACGCGAGCGGCGATCGGAGACCAGTTCCACGCCGACGAACATGCCCGCGCCGCGCACGTCGCCAATCGCCTCATGACGTTCTGCCAAGGCGGCGATACCGTCAAGCAAGATCGATCCTACCTCGTGCGCGTGGTCGATCAGGCCCTCGCGTTCTATGGTCTTGAGTACTGCAAGTGCCGCTGCGCAGGACACGGTATTGCCACCGAAGGTATTGAAGTAACGCGAGCGCTGGCCGAATTCCTGCAAGGCGTCGGCCGTGGCCAGCAGACCTGCAACCGGTTGCCCGTTGCCCATCGGCTTGCCCATGGTCACGATGTCCGGCACCACGCCGTGGCGCTGGAAGCCCCACATGTGCTCACCGGTGCGACCAAAGCCGGGTTGCACCTCGTCGGCGATGAAGAGGCCGCCGGCGCGCTGAATGGCCTGTACCGCTCCCTTGAGGAAGCCTGCCGGGCCGGGCAGGATGCCGTCGCTGGTAAAGAGTGAGTCGACGATCAGTGCTGCTGGCTGGATGCCGTGGCGTTGCAGGTCGGCAATGGCTGCCTCCACATCGCGTGCAAAGCGTTCGCCCAGATACTGCCCTTGAGCGTGATAACTACGCGGCGCCGGCACCAACCGTACATGCGGACCAAGGTTGACCGTGGCGCCCAGCGAGGGGGAGAACTGCGAGACGGCGTCGGTGATACCGTGATAGGCGGTATCGGTCACGATCACCCCGCTGCCCCCGGTGCGCACTTTGGCGATGCGATAGGCCAGATCATTGGCTTCGCTACCGGTGCAGGTCAGCATCAGGTGTGCAAGTGCCGTTTCCGGTACGGTGGCGAGAAGCCTTTCGGCCAGTTCCAGAATGGTTTCGTGCAGATAGCGGGTATTGGTCGCCAGGGTTTGCACCTGCTGGCAGATCGCCTCGGTGACTGCAGGGTGGCAATGCCCAAGGGAGGTCACGTTGTTGTAGACGTCGAGGTAACGGCGTCCCTGCGGATCAATCAGCCAGACACCCTCGCCACGCACGATCTGCAGCGGATGCTCGTACATCAGGCGATAGGCCGGACCCAGCAGCGCGTCACGGCGTTTGATCAGGGCCTCGGTCACGGGACCGACGTCGGTTCGGCCGGGGATATAGGCGTTGACCATGTTCAGGTCGGTGGTGCTCTTCATGGAATTCTCCTGTTGCGGATTTCTGAAAGCAGGCGGTCGCGTGCGTCCTGGCGCGAGAGGTCGGCCAGTTGCCCCAGTGCCTCCCAGGCTGCCGGGTTGTGGCGCATGATGTAGGCCCGGTTATGGGGGTAGCGTGCTGCACGCCACTCCGAGATCAGCGCCGTGATCAGGTGGCGCGTGGCCATCAGGTCGGTGACGATCTCCTGCTCGGGACCGGTGAGCGGCAGCAGAGCGTGATAGGCGCCCACGAACTGTGCCGGACCTTCGAAAGGATCGGTGTTGCCCGTCATGTGGAACGCCGCTGCGGTACCCACCTCGCCCACCAATGGCGCATGCAGCATGTCGCCGAAATCGATGATGCCGGTGATGTGCTCCTGTTCCTGGGGCGCCACCAGGACGTTGTAGAGATGGTAGTCATTGTGGATGACCTGCGTGCGCACCTGTGGCAGGAGAGGCAGCACGTCCTGTTCGAAGCGAGTCATGAAGCGCTGTGCCAACAGACGGCGGCCTGGATCGATCAGGCCTTCCATCTTGGCCGCCAGGCGGTGCGCGGTCGATACGTTCCATAGCAGGTCATGATGCGCGCCCGGATGCGAGAAGTCGCGCAAGGCCAGGTTCAGTTTCGCCAAACCGCTGCCCATGGCGCGCCGCTGACCAGCTGTGCGAATGGTCTCCTTGATCTGCACGCCGTCCAGGTAGGTCAGCATGCGTACCGTACAGACGTTGCCATCATCAAGGCGGACGCGTTCGGAGGTTCGCCCACCCAGCGTGCGCACTACCCGCGGGATCGGAAGTTCGGGTGCGACGACCGCAATGTGCTCAAGCGCGGCAATCTGGAAATCCACCACCGTGGGCTCTTCGGAAGGATTGCTGATCTTGAGCACATGGCGCAGTCCATCTTGGCCGTCGATGCGGCAGTTCTGGTCACGTTCGCCAGCCAGCACCGTGACCTCCCCGTCGATGCCGTAGAGGCCAGAGGCGAGCTTGTGCAGCGTGGAGAGGGGAATCGCCGGCGCGGCCGTGCTCAATGCTGCAGTTTGATCAAGAGCTTGCTGATGCATCATGGGTCTCGCTTGGAGTTGCGCCAGGGTGGGTAGCGGTAGCGATCAAAGACCGACCAGCCCAGCAAGCTGACGAAAGTCGGTCAGGCGATTGACGCCATAGCCATCGAAGCCGGGTTCATGGTTGCGGTCGATGAAGGCCTTGGCCATGAAGCCCAGGTCGGCGGCCGTCATCAGGTCGTAGCGGAAGCTGGAGGAGCAATGCACCATCTCTTCCGGTCCGCAGCCGAGTTGATCAAACATGTATTCAAACGCCTGGCCGCGTGGCTTGTAGGCCTGTGCTTCCTCTGCGGTGTAGACCGCATGGAAGGGGGCTTTCAGATGTGCCACGCTGTGCGGGATCAGGTCGGTCATCGAATTGGACAAGATCACCAGCGGGATATGCGGTGCGATCTTCTCCAGTGTTTCGACCACGTGCGGATGCGGCTGCCAGGTGGGAACGGCCGCGTAGAGCGACTGCGCATCGCTGGTGCGATATTCCACGTCGTGCGCGTGGCAGGCGCGCTGGATGGCGTTTTCCACGACATCGAAGAAGGGCTTCCAGGCACCTAGCACTTCGTCCAGGCGATAGAAACGGAAGCTTTCCAGAAAGCCCGGCATGCGTTGCTCGCTGACACGATCGGAGAACAGCGATCTGGCCGTGGGGCCCATTTCAAAATTGATGAGTGTTCCGTAGCAATCGAAACTGATGAACTTCGGCTTGAAAATCATTGGATCAATCTCCTTCGTGGTCGATGGAGAAAGTATGGCCGCCCGGCCAAGAGAAAAATCTCTTATTGCCGGGCGATCGGAGCAGCTTCTACTTTTAATCCTGGGCTTTCCGGCATTTTCCTTGGATCGGGGCCATGCGTTCGGGCCGGGTGCCAGACGCGCTGCACCTCTTGGCCTGGCAACCGGCTTTCTTGCCTGTACCGGCCTTAATGCAGATTTAATGAAGAATTAAATTTACATTAATCCCAGTGGCAAACTGCGGTTCCATAATCTTTTCCGAGGGAGGGTCACGGTCCTGTTCCCTCGTCCTGATCGATATTGGTGGGAGCCCATGATGCAACTGAAGTCGTACTGGCTGGACACATCGCCGCCCTTCATGAGCCAGACCGATGCACTGCCCGAGGGCGGCTGTGACGTGCTGGTGGTTGGTGGCGGCATCACCGGATCGTCCGCAGCGCTGGCGCTTTCACGCAAGGGAGCTCAGGTGGTGGTGTGCGACGCCGACATCGTCGGCGGCGCTGCCTCCGGGCGCAATGGCGGCATGTGCAACAACGGCTTCGCCCAGGACTACGCGGCACTATCGCAGCGCCTGGGCAGCGAACTGGCCGACCGGATTTATCGAGCCTTCGATGCCGGCGTCGATACGGTCGAAAGGCTTGTCAGGCAGGAGTCCATCGATTGCGACTTCGCCCGTCACGGCAAGCTCAAGCTGGCCGCCAAGCCAGAGCATTACGACAAGCTGGCGCGCAGCCAGGAATTGCTGGCCGCCAGCGTCGATCCGCAGACCCGGCTGTTGACCCCTGCACAACTGCGTGACGAGTTGGGTAGCGATTGCTACCACGGCGGGCTGCTTCTCGAAAAAAGCGCTGGCATGCATGTGGGGCGCTATGTACGCGGCCTGGCACATGCGGCACAGCGCCATGGTGCCGTGTATCTCGAACACACGCCGGTGCTTGGTCTTCAACGGCAATCCGGCAGCTATCTCGTGCGCACCGCGCGTGGTCCTTTACGTGCCCGGCAGGTGTTGCTGGCCAGCGGTATCTCGCAAATCGGTCCGTTCGGTTGGGTCCGCCGTCGCATCGTACCTGTCGGCGCGTTCTTGATCGTCACCGAACCACTCCCGCTGTCGTTGCTGGATGGACTGGTGCCCACGCGCCGCATGTATACCGACACCAAGAACTTCGTGAATTATTTCCGCGTCACGCCGGACAAGCGCCTGCTATTTGGTGGCCGTGCGCGCTTTGCCGCCTCCAATCCGCGTTCCGATGCGCGCAGTGGCGATATCCTGCGCCAGCAGATGCTCACCGTCTTTCCCGGACTCGCCGGGACGCGTATCGACTATTGCTGGGGCGGGATGGTCGACATGACCGCCGACAGGCTACCGCGTGCCGGCCAGCGCGAAGGCGTGTTCTATTCCATGGGCTACAGCGGTCATGGCACTCACATGGCGACGCTGATGGGAACGATGATGGCGGAGATCATGGAGGGGCATGTCGATCTCAATCCCTGGAAGGATTTTGCCTGGCCAGCCATTCCCGGCCACTTCGGTAAGCCTTGGTTCCTGCCCTTCGTGGGGGCGTGGTATCGGCTCAAAGACCGGCTGCGATGAGCGCGAGCGGGGCGGCGGCCGGACAGGATGTGCTGCGCGGTGGTCAAGCGCCTGCACCAGCGCTTGCAGCCGGCCAATGCAGGCCTAGACCTCTGGCGTTCCGACCAGCCCCACCACGACCCGATCGCGGCCGGCCCGCTTGGCGTCGTACAGTGCCACGTCGGTATGCGCCAGCAGGCTTTCCAGGTCGGCCGGCGGGGTCTCGAAGACGCTGCCACCCACGCTCAGGCTGACGGGGTCGGGTGTGGGGAAGCTCTTGCCGGCGACGTGAGCGAAGCCTTGTCGCAGGCTTTCCCCCAGATGGGTGACCTGATCGGTGCTGGCATCCTGCAGCAGGATCACAAATTCATCCCCGCCCAGGCGCGCCACCAGTGCAGCCTCCGGCAAAACCTCGTGCAGCAGCATGCTCAAGGCTTCGAGCAGCTGGTCACCGGCAGCATGGCCGTGCAGGTCGTTGACCTGCTTGAAGTTGTCGATGTCGATCAGCAGCACTGCGCCGGGATGCTGCACGCTGGCCTGCGCCAGCAGCGCGGGGGCGCTGGTCTTGAGGGCGCGGCGGTTGAGCAGGCCGGTCAGGGGGTCGCGGGCCGCCAACTGGCCGATGTGCTGTTCGCGACGGTACCGCTCGGTGCCGGTCATCGACAGCGCGATCAGCATGATCGCCATCGCGCCTTCGATCAGCGATATCCGGATCACCGCGCCGCCAAAGGCCGCCAGGTCCAGCAGGGTGCCTGGTACGATGGCGACGATCGCCTTGGCGACGTAGAACAGACCATGCGCCAGCAGTACATAACGCAATTGCACCGCGCCCACGCTGAGCGATGCGCCATGCGGTCGCAACAGGTGACTGGCGCGCAGCGTGACGGCGGCGATCATCAATGACTGCACGCCCAGCATCACCCGTGACCACCAGGGTTGCGCAGGCAGGCACAACATCACCAGCCACAGCAGTGCCAGGAGCCACCAGCGGTGCGAGAGCCGGGTGCGGGTAAACCACGCCACGCCGGCCAGGAAGCAGGCGTGTGCGGCGATCAGCATGCCATTGGCGAACCAGATGCCGATGAGCAGGTAGCCGCGCGAGCGCAGCAATGCCAGGAAGGAACCGAGGGCGATGATGGCGAAGCCGCTGCTCCAGAGCAGGAGCGAGCGTTCGCGCACTACGCCCCATTCCACCGCCAGGTAGAGCGCAGCGGCCGCCGCCAGGGCGATGGTGAGGATGAGCAGGGTGGAGGGATCGAGAGCCATGGGGTGATACGGCACCGGCAAGCAGTACGAACGATGCGAGCGGTGCAAACGGTGCAAACGGTGGGAAGGGCAGGAACAGCCGCTATTGTAGCCGTCGTCCCGCATCCTGGCCGTGTCACCTCCATGGCGGCCCGTCCCCGGCGCCGGTCAGGCCGGCTCGGTCGATGGCCCGGTTGCCGTCGGGGAGGGGGGCGGCAGTTCGTCACCGCCCGGGATCTGCTGGGGCGAGAACAGCGGCAGCTTCTTCTTCACCAGCGGCAGGTTTTCGCGTTCGGTACCGTCCGGCAACACGGCCTGCTCGGCCGATAACCAGTTTCCATTGTCTGTGCTCGTGTGGCTCATTTTGTTTTCCTCGGGGTTGCGGAAGGGCCAGCTTGTCCGTTTTGGGCAAATGCCTCGTTGATGCAACGCAACCGGGGCAGGTTTTGATGAGAATTCTTCTTGTCGCTTGGATAATACGGTCCGGCTCGCGTACTATGCTTCCCATCCGGTGGTCATGCCGGACCAGCCTTGTCAGGCGGCAATTCCAGGACGCAACAGGAACACCATGTCACACCAGCAGAACTCGCAAGCCTCTTACACTGACCCGGCCCATGCCGTGTCCCTGCGGCAACTGATCCGTTCCGATCAGCTGATGGCGCTGCGCCAGACCGTGCTGCTGTCCATGCCGGTCAACATGCTGCTGGGTGTGATCTCGACCTTCGTGGCCTGGCGCTCGGGCAAGCTCTCCATCGCCCTGATCTGGCTGGCCTGCTCGGGGCTGGTCAATGTGTTGCGCATCCTGGCCTGCCGGATCCCGGTGGAGCGTCTGGCAGCGGCGCTGCCTTTCCTGGCTGCGCGCACTGTCGGCGATGGCGATCGCGTCACCGAACTCAACCTCCGACTGCACTGCACCCTGGCCCTGATGTCGGGCATCGTGTGGGCCGGCGTCCCGCTGCTGTGCGCAGGCTATACCACGCCCGAGACTCTTTTCTATCTCACCTGCGTATGCGGCATCACGGCCGGCGCGGTGACCCACGGCTTCGCATTTGCTCGCATTCCGATCTGCTTCATCACGCCGCCGTTGCTGTCCATCATCTTCTGCCTGGCCACTATCGAGACCAGCGCCACCCGCATGGCACTGGCCGCAGCGGTGCTGCTCTACCTGGCCGCGCTGATCCGGGGTTCCAAGGTCAGCGAGGGCCTGGTCTCGCACGCCAGCGCGCTGAAGAACGAGGCCACCACCGCCAAGCAGGCGCTGGAAGTGGCCCACCAGGACCTGCACCGCTTCGCACAGAAGATGCAATATCAGGCCGAGCATGACCTGCTGACCGGACTGCTGGGACGCGCCGGTTTCATGGAAGTGGCGCCGCGCATGGTGGCGCGGCAGGAGCATGCCTTGTGCATGATGTTCCTCGACCTGGATGGCTTCAAGGTGATCAACGATGCCTACGGCCACGATGCCGGCGACCAGGTGCTGGTCGAGGTGGCACGGCGGCTGCAGGCCAGCGTGCCCGAGACCGCCACGCTGGCACGCCTGGGGGGCGACGAGTTCGTGATCCTGTACCCGCTGGTGCCGCAGGCTGAACCGCCGGAACAGCTGGCCCGGCGGCTCATCGCCGCCATCCGCCAGCCCTTCGCCCGTCTGGCGCACCGGCACATCGGCCTGAGCCTGGGCATCACCATCACCCGCAGCGATGACATCAACGAGATGCTGGTCTGCTCCGATGCCGCCATGTACGAGGCCAAGCGCCGTGGCCGCAACCAGTTCCATGTGTTCAACGACGACCTCAACGCACACCTGCAGATGAAGCGCGATGTGGAGCGCGACCTGGCCGATGCCCTGGCGCGGCGCCAGCTGGAGGTCTGGTTCCAGCCCATCATCCAGCATGATGGCCGCACCCTGGATGGCTTCGAAGCCCTGCTGCGCTGGCGTCATCCGCGCCACGGCGCCATCGCGCCGCCCGACCTGATCGAGATCGCCGCACTGGCCGGCCTGTCGGAGGAGTTGCTGCGCTTCATCATCGGCGAGACCGGGGCCATGATCGCCTTCCTGCAGGCCAGCGGCCGCCCGGACCTGCGGGTATCGATGAACATTTCGCCACGCGAGATGGAGCGCATCAGTGTCGATGAACTGGTGACGGAGATGCTGAAGTCGCGCCAGCTGCCGGCCCGGATGCTGGAAATCGAGATCACCGAAGAAACCGCCCTGGACCTGCAGGCCGCCAGCCAGAGCCTGGTGGCGCTGGCGATGCAGGGCGTGAGCATCGCCATCGATGACTTTGGCGTGGGTTATTCCTCGCTGGGCTTCCTGCGCCAGATGCGCGTATCGCGCGTGAAGATCGACCGCAGCTTCGTCACCGGCCTGACCGATCAGACCGAAAACCAGGCGCTGGTGGCCGCGGTGCTGCAGTTGTCGGGGTCTTTCGGATTCCAGGTGGTGGCCGAGGGCGTCGAGAGCGAGGACGACCTGCGCACCCTGCAAGCCCTGCAGTGCCATGCCATGCAGGGTTTCTATTTCTCCCGCCCGATGCCGGCGGACCAGGCGCGCCGCATGGTCAGTGCCCTGGCGCAGGTGTAGGCGCCGAATCCCCCAATCCCCAATCCCCCTGTGGCTCCATGCGCCGTGATGACGCGGCGCTGACAAACTTGAAGCAGATCAAGCTTTGTCCGATCAGGGCGCCGCTCCCACCCCGGGGCGGATATGCTGCGACACAACAAGCATGCCCAGTGTCTCGTCATCGCCTCCCGGAGAATGCCATGTTCCCACCCGCCCAGGCCTCGCCTGCGCAGCGCTACGACCAACTCATCCGCGACGCCCTCGGTGCCCGGCCCATGCGGGTCGCCGTGGTCCATCCCTGTTCGGTCGAGGCCTTGCAAGGGGCGCTGGAAGCGCGCGACGAAGGCCTGCTCGAGCCAGTGCTGGTCGGCCCCGAAGCCAGGATACGTCGCATCGCCGAGCAGGCCGGCCTGTCGCTGCAGGGTTTGCCAATCGAAGCAGTCGAGCACAGCCATGCGGCCGCTGCCCGCGCCGTCGAGCTGGCCGTGCAGGGCAGAGTGGGCGCCTTGATGAAGGGCAGTCTGCACAGCGATGAATTGCTGGGCGCGGTCGTCGTCGCCGGCTCCGGCCTGCGTACCGAACGTCGCATCAGCCACGTGTACGCGATGGCCATCCCCACCTATTCCAAACCGCTGGTCATCACCGACGCCGCCATCAACATCGCGCCCACGCTGGCGCACAAGCGCGACATCTGCCAGAACGCCATCGACCTGCTGCACGTGATGGGTGTGCCGCGTCCCCATGTGGCGGTGCTGGCGGCGGTGGAGACCGTCAACCCGGCCATGCCCTCCACACTGGATGCCGCCGCGCTGACGGTGATGGCGACGCGCCACCAGATCACTGGCGCGCTGGTGGATGGCCCGCTGGCCTTTGACAATGCCATCAGCCTGGAGGCCGCCACCATCAAGGGGATAGCCTCACCGGTGGCCGGCAGTGTGGACATCCTGCTGGTGCCGGACCTGGAGGCCGGCAACATGCTGGCCAAGCAACTGATCTACCTGGCGCAAGCCGATGCCGCAGGCCTGGTGCTGGGCGCACGCGTGCCCGTGATTCTCACCAGTCGCGCCGACAGCCTGCGGGTGCGCCTGGCGTCGTCCGCGCTGGCCCGGCTGGTGGCGGCACGGGCCGCCGTGCAGGTATCCCCTCAGGAGGACGCATGAACCGCTGGCTGCTCACCTTCAATGCAGGCTCGTCTTCGATCAAGCTGGGCGTGTTTCGCCTGGATGACGCCCGCGCCACCAGGATCGGGCAGGGGCAACTGGACCTGCACCTGACGCCGCTGCAATTGCGCCTGGAGATCGATGGCGTCCGTTCGGCCATCGAGATCAAGGCCGACCCGGTAGCGTCGATGGACAAGGTGCTCGAAGAAGTGCTACACCAGCTGGAAGTCGGCCATGAGCAGGGCGCCCTGTGCGCGGTCGGGCACCGCGTGGTGCATGGTGGCCTGCACCTGTCGCGCCCGGTGCTGCTGGACCCCGCCATCGAAGCCGCGCTGGAAGCCCTGGCGCCGCTGGCTTCCTTGCATCAGCCCCAGAACCTGCGGCTGATCCGCGCCATCGAGCGTTTGCGTCCCGGGTTGCCGCAGACCGCCACCTTCGACACTGCCTTCCACGCCACCCAGGATGCGCTGGCGCGCCGCTTTGCCCTGCCACGCAAGCTGCATGACGAAGGTGTGCTGCGTTACGGCTTCCACGGTATTTCCTACAGCTATATCGCCGATGAGCTGCGTCGGCGCGGCCTGCCCGAGGCACACGGCAACGTGGTGGTCGCGCACCTGGGCAATGGCGCCAGTCTGTGTGCGCTCCAGAACGGTCGCAGTGTCGATGCCAGCACCGGTTTCTCCACGCTGGAAGGCGTCCCCATGGGCACGCGTTGCGGTGCGCTTGATCCCGGCGTGTTGCTGTACCTGTTGCAGCAGGGGATGACCCCGGCCGCGCTGGAAGACCTGCTGTATCACCAGAGCGGCCTGCTGGGGGTATCCGGCGTGAGCGCCGATGTGCGCACGCTGCAGCAGAGCCAGGCCATCCCGGCCCGTGAAGCATTGGAGCTGTTCGCGCTGCGCTGCGCCGGCGAGGCGGCACGGCTGGCCACCACCCTGGGCGGCATGGATGCACTGGTCTTCACCGCCGGCATCGGCGAGCATGACGCCCGCATGCGCACCGCCATCTGTCGCCGGCTTGGCTGGCTGGGCATCAGGCTGGACCCGGCTGCCAATGAGCAGCATCTGGAATGCATCAGCAGCCAGGCCAGCCGCCTGCGGGTGCTGGTGATCCCGACCAATGAGGAACAGGTCATTGCCGACGACGCGGCCAGATTGCTGATGGGGAAGGAGCGATGAGGGTGTTCGCGCAAGGCGCGGAGTCAATGGCGACGGCAGCGACGGCGCGCTAGTCGCTGGCCGCTGCTGCTTTCTTGCGGGGACGGGGCGGCTTCTTTGCAGCGACAGCCGATGGAGCGGCCGTGGTGGCGGTCACCGCCACGGAGGCCTTCATGAACCACGCAAGTACCGACTCGGCGGTCTTGCCGTCCACGATGTGCGGCACGCAGCGGTAGGAGAAGCTGACGCCCTCGCACAGCGCCATCAGGCCGATGGCGATCTCGCGCGCCGGTGCGGCGGGGGTGACCCCGGTCAGGTCGCAATAGGCCTGCACAAAACAGGTGATCTGGCGGTAACGCTCTTCCAGGTAGACATCGAGCTGCAGGCGGAACTTCTCGTCGCGCAGGGCCACGATGCGCGCCTCCATCCACAGCAGGCTGCACTTGTCGTCGCGATAGAGCGCCGAATACTGCTCGGCCAGTGCGTCGCGCAGGGCATCGGGATCGGTCACTGCGCCATCGAGCAGTCGCTGGAAGCCACGGTCGATGCTCTCGCCTTCCCGCCGGAGCAACTCGAAGAACAGCTCCGTCTTGTCGTCGAAGTTGGAATAGAACGCGCCCCGCGAGTAGCCCGCCGCCGTGCTGATATCCTCCACGCTGGTAAGCGCATATCCCTTTTGCATGAAGACCGCGTGCGCCGCCTCCAGCAGCCTTGCGCGGGTCTGCTCGCGACTTTGTTCGCGGCTCAGTCGTTGGCGTGGTGGGCTTGGTTCGCGTGTCATGGGGCAGGATTCTAACACTGTTGTATTCAAATACAGGATTGCATCTGAATTCATATCTGCATTAGAATCGCTGAACTTTTGTAAAGACCACCCTCGAGGATGCGGAGCGCCCGGCGATCCGACCCTACCTTCCTGAAAGGAAAGCTGTGAAGCCCGATCCGCGTCCCCGTGTCCTTCCCCTGCATCTGTCTCTACCCCGGCGCGTACCGCTCGGCCTGGCCGCGGCGGCCCTGGTACTGACCCTGTCGGCCTGCAGCAAGCCGGCGCCGGTGGCCGACGCCCCGCGCGAAGTGGTGATCCTGCAGCCGCAGGAACGGGATGGCGGACAGCCTTTGCATCTCCCGGCCGAGGTGCAGTCGCGCTATGTGACCTCGATGTCCTTCCGTGTCGCCGGCCAGCTGGTGGAGCGCCGCGTGCACCTGGGCGACGTGGTGCGCAAGGGCCAGGTGCTGGCGCGCCTGGACCCGTCGGATGCCGATCAGAATGCCGCCTCCGCCCGCGCCGAACTGGCCTCGGCACGCCAGCACCTGGACGCCGCCGAGAAACAGTTGCAGCGCGATACCGCCCAGGCCCGCGAACAGCTGATCAGCGCCCAGCAACTGGAACAGAGCCAGGATGCGCGCGCCGCTGCACTGGCGCAGTTCCAGGCGGCCCAGGCGCGTGCCTCGGTGGCCGGCAACCAGCGCGACTACACCACCCTGGTGGCCCAGCATGACGGCGTCATCAGTGCCGAACAGGCCAATACCGGTGACGTGCTCAACCCCGGCCAGCCGGTCTATTCGCTGGCCTGGTCGGGCGCCGTGGATGTGGTGACCGATGTCGCCGACCGCCAGCTGGCCGGCCTGCAACCTGGCCAGCCCGCTACCGTCACCCTGGCCGCGTTGCCGGGCAAGACCTTCAAGGGCAAGGTGCGCGAAGTCAGTCCCGCCGCCGACCTGCAGAGCCGTACCTATCGCGTCAAGGTCACCCTGGAACAACCCGACGCCAGCGTGCGCCTGGGCATGACCGGGGATGTCGTGATCACGCCCGACGTTCCCTCCGGCCAGGCCAAGGTATTGCTGCTGCCGGCGACTGCGCTGTTCCATCAAGGCGGCAAGCCGGCGGTCTGGATCGTCGGCGCCGAAGGCAAGCTGGAACTTCGCCCGGTGACCGTATCGGCCTATGGCGAGCGCAGCATTTCTCTGTCGCAGGGCGTGGCCGCGGCTGACAAGGTGGTGGTGCAGGGCGTCCATACCCTGACTGCTGGCGAGAAGGTCAAGCCGGTCGCCCCGCTGCACGCCGAGGACTTCGCCCTATGAGCGCGCCCGGCCGTTTCAATCTCTCCGCCTGGACGCTGCAGCACCAGGCGCTGGTGACCTTCATCCTGGCGCTGGTGACGCTGCTGGGCATAGGCTCCTACAACCGGCTCTCGCAGTCCGAAGACCCGCCCTTCACCTTCAAGGTCATGGTGATCCAGACCGACTGGCCCGGTGCCACCGCGCGCCAGGTCCAGGAGCAGATTACCGACCGCATCGCCCGCAAGCTGCAGGAAACGCCGGATGTGGACTTCCTGCGCAGCTATTCCCGTGCCGGCCAGTCGCAGCTGTTCTTCACCATCAAGGACACCGCACCCGCTTCGCAGGTGCCGCAGACCTGGTACCAGGTGCGCAAGAAGGTCGGCGACGTCGCCGCCACCCTGCCGCAAGGCGTCAAGGGACCTTACTTCAATGACGAATTCGGCGACGTCTACACCAACATCTATGCACTGGCCGGCGACGGCTTCACGCCCGCACAACTGCGCGACTATGCAGACCAGTTGCGCGGTGAACTACTGCATGTGCCGGGCGTGGCCAAGATCGATTACTTCGGCGAGCGCCAGGAACACATCTACATCGACATCGGCAACGCCCGCATGACGCGCCTGGGCATCAGCCCGCAGCAACTGGCCGATGCCATCGGCGGCCAGAACGCCGTGGTGCCGGGCGGCCTGATCACCACCGGCAACGACCGCGTCTATGTGCGTCCTACCGGCCAGTTCGACAACCTGCGGGCACTGGAAGACAAGGTCATCCACCTCAACAACCGCAATTTCCGGCTGGGCGACATCGCCACCATCCACCGTGGCTACGACGAACCCCAGGAACAGGAAATGCGCGCCAACGGCCAGCCGGTGCTGGGCATCGGCGTGACCATGCAGCCCGGTGGCGACGTCATCCGCCTGGGCAAGGCCCTGGATGCGCGTACCGAAGAATTGCGCAAGCGCCTGCCGGCCGGCCTGACCCTGACGGCGGTCTCCAGCATGCCGCACGCCGTGGAAAAATCGGTCGACGATTTCCTCGAAGCCGTGGCCGAGGCTGTCGCCATCGTGCTGGTGGTGAGCCTGGTCTCGCTGGGCATCCGTACCGGTATGGTGGTGGTGATCTCGATTCCCATCGTGCTGGCAGTGACTTCGCTGTTCATGTACATGTTCGACATCGGCCTGCACAAGGTCTCGCTGGGCACCCTGGTGCTGGCATTGGGCCTGCTGGTGGATGACGCCATCATCGCCGTCGAGATGATGGCGGTGAAGCTGGAGCAGGGCTGGAACCGCCGCCGCGCCGCCGCCTTCGCCTACACCAGCACCGCCTTCCCGATGCTCACCGGTACCCTGGTGACGGTGGCCGGCTTCCTGCCGATCGCCCTGGCCAAGTCCGGGACCGGCGAATACACCCGATCCATCTTCGAAGTCTCGGCCATCGCGCTGCTGCTGTCGTGGCTGGCGGCAGTGGTGCTGATCCCGCTGCTGGGCTACCACATGCTCAAGGAAAAGCCGGGCGCGCTCACTGATGAACAGATCGCCGCCAATCCACATGCCGGCCATGACGAGGAAGACCACGATCACCCCATCTACCAGACCCGCATCTACACCCTGCTGCGGCGCTCGGTGTCCTGGTGCGTGGCCTTCCGAGGCCGCGTGGTGATCGCCACCACCCTGCTCTTCATCGGTTCGCTGGCCGCCTTCGCGCTGGTGCCGCAACAGTTCTTCCCCAGCTCCGACCGGCCCGAACTGCTGATCGACATGCACCTGCCCGAGCGCGCCTCCTTCGAGGCCACCCAGCGCGAAGCCATCCGCATGGAAGCCCTGCTCAAGGACCGGCCGCAGATCGATCACTACATCAGCTTCGTCGGTGTCGGTGCACCGCGCTTCTACCTGCCGCTGGACCAGCAACTGGCCAGCCCCAACTTTGCCCAGTTCGTGGTCACCGCCAAGTCTGTGGAAGATCGGGAAGCCCTGGCAAAGGCGCTGGAAGAGCCGCTGCGCAAGCAGTTCAGCGGTGTGCGTACCCGCATGACGCGCCTGGAAAACGGTCCGCCGGTCGGCTTCCCGGTACAGTTCCGCATCAGTGGCGAGCAGATTCCCAAGGTGCGCGCCATCGCCGAACAGGTTGCCGCCGAAATGCGCAAGGAGACCCGTGCCACCAACATCCAGTTCGACTGGGATGAACCGGCGCAGCGTTCGGTCTCCTTCGAGATCGACCAGAAACGCGCCGGTGAGCTGGGCCTGAGCAGCCAGCAGATTTCCAACTTCCTGGCCATGCAACTGTCGGGCTATACCATCACCCAGTACCGCGAGCGCGACAAGCTCATCAGCGTCGATCTGCGCGCCCCGCGCAGCGAACGCGTCGACCCCTCGCGCCTGGCCACGCTGTCCATGCCCACCCCTAACGGCCCGGTGCCGCTGGCGACCCTGGGCAAGTTCCACAACACGCTGGAATACGGCGTCATCTGGGAACGCAACCGCCAGCCCACCATCACCGTGCTGGCCGATGTGCGAGCGGGCGTGCAGGGCATCGACGTGACCAACGATGTCAACCAGAAGCTCGACGCGCTGCGCGCCGAGCTGCCGGTGGGCTACCGTATCGACGTCGGCGGCCCGGTGGAAGAAAACGCCAAGGCGCAGTCCTCGATCTCGGCACAGATGCCGCTGATGTTCATCGCCGTACTGCTGTTGCTCATGGTGCAGCTGCAAAGCTTCGGCCGTACCCTGATGGTGGTGATGACCGCCCCGCTGGGTCTGATCGGTGTGGTCGGCGCGTTGCTGCTGTTCGGCCAGCCCTTCGGCTTCGTCGCCATGTTGGGGACCATCGCCATGCTGGGCATCATCATGCGCAACTCGGTGATCCTGGTGGACCAGATCGAGCAGGACATCGCTGCCGGCCGTGGCCGCTTCGACGCCATCGTTGGTGCCACCGTGCGTCGCTTCCGCCCGATTACGCTGACTGCGGCCGCTGCCGTGCTGGCGCTGATCCCGCTATTGCGCAGCAACTTCTTCGGCCCGATGGCCACCGCCCTGATGGGCGGCATCACCATCGCCACCATCCTGACCCTGTTCTACCTGCCGGCCCTGTATGCGCTGTGCTACCGGGTCAAGCCGGATGAAACCCATCATCGCGACAACGCCGCGCAAGGGAGCCACTGATGAGCGCCGTCCGTTTTTCCCCCGCCCCGCGCACCCTGGCGCTGGCCGCAGCGCTGCTGGTCTCCGGTTGCGCCCTGGGTCCGACCGGCGAGGCACCGGCCTCGCCCCAGCCGGCCCACTACGCCGTCGATGCCACACCCGCCACCCTGGGGCCGCAGGAGGCGCGTCAGAAATTCGTGCTCGGCCAGCGCGCCGTACCGCAGTGGTGGCGTGCCTATGGTTCGCCGGAACTCTCCGCATGGGTGGAAGAGGCCCTGCGTAGCAACCATTCGCTGGCCCAGGCCGATCGCAATCTGGCCGCCGCCCGCCTGCAGTTGCGCGCCCAGATCGATGAATCGCTGTGGCCCACCATCGATGCGGTCGGCCAGGCCCAGCGCCAGCGCGCCCTGGGGCTGCCCAATCTGGGGCCGACCACCAACCTGTACAACGTCTTCGCCGGCCAGATCCGCGCCAGCTACACCTTCGACCTGTTTGGCGTGGAGCGCTTCGCCAACTCGGCGGCTGCAGCCCAGGTGGATGCGCAGTCCTACCAGTTCGACGCGGCACGCCGCTCGGTGGCGGCCAATGTAGTGATCACGGCCATCAATGCGGCTTCCCTGCACGCGCAGGTGATGCATACCGAACGCCTGGTGGCGCTGGCCGATGCCGATGTCGAGGAGATGCAGCGCCGGCTGGCGCTGGGTGCGGTGTCACAGGATGAGTTGTTGTCGGCGCAGGCCAGCGCGCAGTCGCTGCGCGCCAGCCTGCCCGCCATGAAAGCGCAGTGGCAGGCCTCGCGCCATGCGCTGGCGGTGCTGATGGGACGCACCCCGGACGCTGCGCCTGCCGATCTGGATATCACCCGTCTGCAACTCCCCGGCGAAGTGCCGATGACCTTGCCTTCGGAACTGCTGCGCCAGCGGCCCGATATCCTGGCCGCCGACGCCGCATTGAAGGTGGCTGCCGCCGAACAGGCGCTGGCCACGGCCGAGATGTTCCCCAGCCTGTCCATCAGCGCCTCCTTCGGCCAGTCCGGTTTTTCCTGGGCCAAGGCGACCAGCGGGGCGGGTGCGGTGTGGGGACTGGGGGCTTCGTTGACGCAGCCGCTGTTCCACGGCGGCGCTCTCAGCGCCCGGCGCGACGCTTCCAAGGAGGCCTATCTCGCGGCCGAGGCCAATTATCGCCAGACCGTGTTGAATGCCTTCCAGAACGTGGCCGATAGCCTGGTGGCGCTGACCCAGGATGCTGATGCCCTGCAAGCCTCCACGGCGGCGCGCGCGGCCAGCGAGCAGGGCTGGCGCAATGCCCAGCGACGCGCCCAGCTGGGCGCCTACCCGGCCAGTGCCGCACGCGCAGGCGAGCGCCAGTATCTCAATGCCAGGCTGGGCGAAGTGCGTGCCACGGCCAGCCGCATGAGCGATACCGCCACCCTGTTCCAGGCCATGGGCGTGGGCATCGAAGTACCGCCCCAGCAGGCGGCGGCCAAGCCCTGAACGGACAGGAGGGTAGCACCCAGCGGGCGCTCCCCTCCCTTCCCTATCCCCTTCTCTCCTCAACCGCCCACGTACTGCTGGAACAGGTGGCTGAACAGCCGGGTCAGGTCCTTCATCAGCATCGCCCCGCCGCGACCGGCGTGGGCTTCGAACGCGATGCTCATCGTACCGATGAAGACGGCCAGGCGCAGGGTGGTGGTGTGCATGATGGGCTCCTTGTGGTGGCGGATTGCTGTGTCGATGGAGTCATCTTGCACCGGTCCGGTCATGCCCGGATGTCAAAAAGCGACGCCCGCATTTCAGTTGAAATAATTTTTCTCCGCTGTCAGTTATTCGTCAGTCAACCGGCAAACCGCTCAGCTATATTCTCGCGTGGTGGTAGGTCTTCAGGGGTAGCGTTATCGCCGCCACGAACCACAACAACAATGAAATCCGCGCGAGCGGACAGAAGAGAATCGGGGAATCCATGTCGAGAATGCTGGTATGCCTTGCAGCACTGCTGCTGGGTGGTTGTGCCTCCATCACGGGCACGCAGACGCAACCCATTTCAGTCATTGCCAACCAGGGCAGCCAGATCATCTCGGGTGCCAGCTGCACGCTGAGCAACGACGTCGGCAAGTGGTACGTCAAGACCCCTGGCAGCGTGGCCATCAAGAAGAGCACGGGTGATTTGCTGGTGGAATGCGCCAAGGACGGTGTGAGCGGTCAGCAGAACGTGGTCTCGCGCGCCAACACCAATGTGTGGGGAAACCTGCTGCTGGGTGGTCCGATCGGCTATGTGGTCGATCGCAGCAGCGGTGCCGGTTTCGATTATCCTGACTCGGTTACGGTGACGCTGGGCAGCCGTCTCGGCGTCCTGCCTTCGGCTGGCGTTGCGGGCGGTACGGCCAGTCCCGATCCGACCCCGCCTGATGGCCGCTGGCGTGCCGTCATGTCCTGCGATGCCAACCGCTTCAACAAGGATTCCAAGCCGTTCCAGGCAAATTTCATCGCCGAGGTCGATGGTAACCGTGTGAGCCTCAAGCGCCGTACCAAGATTGCAGAGGAGGTGATGTCCGGCACCATCATGGGCGAATCGCTGAGCCTGGATGGCATGGGTTACCGCTTCGAGAATCCCGCCAACACCTGGACCTTCAAGATCGATGGCGTCTTCATGGGCAATGCCAAGATCTATAACGGCAAGGGACCGCAACTGGCCAAGAATGGCATGGTGGCACGACAGTGCACGGTATTGATGATCCACACCGACGTGCCGCCGCCACCGCCCAAGAGCGGGCCACCCGAGGTGGCCGCCACGCCTGCTGCCGCCCAATAGGCGCAGCGGGCTCAGCCCTTGCTGGCCCCGAAGGTGAGGCCAGCCACGAACTGCTTCTGCATCACGAAGAACAGGATCACCGAGGGCAACGCCGCCAGGATGGAACCGGCCGAGACCAGGTTCCAGGCGGTGGTCCACTGTCCGCGCAGGGCCGCCACGCCCACTGTGATGGGCGCCACATCGTCCCCCTGGGTCAGCACCAGCGCCCAGAAGTAATCGTTCCAGACGAAGGTGAAGACCAGCACCGCCAGGGCCGCCAGCGCGGGCCGGATCAGCGGCAGCACGATGCGGTAGAACACGGTCCACTCGCTGGCGCCTTCGATGCGTGCCGCCTCGATCATCTCGAAGGGCAGCTGCTTGATGAAATTGCGCAGGAACAGCGTGCAGAAGCCGGTCTGCATGGCGATGTGGAACAGCATCATCCCGGTGATGGTGTTGAACAGGCCCAGCGACAGCGACAGGTCCCGTACCGGGATCATCAGGATCTGCTGCGGCACGAAGTTGCAGGCCACGAAGGTGGCGAAGAGCACCGTATTGCCCCGGAACTGGTAGGTAGACAGTGCGAAGCCGGCCATCGCCGCCAGCGAGATCGCGCCGATCACCGAAGGAATGGTGATCAGGCAGCTGTTCCAGAAGTAATGCAGCATGGGCGAGGCGGTCAGCGCTTCGCGGTAGTTCTCCAGCATGGCGAAGTCCTGCGGCCAGCCCCAGTAGTTGCCGGCCATCAGTTCATCGTTGGAGCGCACCGAGGTCACCAGCGCGGTCAGCATCGGCAGCAGCCAGATCAGCAGGGCCACCGGCACCGAGATACGGTACAGCGCCCGATTGAACGGCTTCCATTTTTCTATCGGCATGGGAAACATGGCGATCCCTCTTTTCTTCGTTAGCGTTCGGCGCGCAGCATGCGGCGCAGTTGGTAGATGATGTAGACCAGCATGATGGCGAACAGCGTCACTGCCACCGCGGCCGAGTAACCCTGGCGGTAATACTTGATGGCCTGGTCGTAGGCGTAGTAGGCCAGCACGGTCGAACTCTCGTAAGGTCCGCCGCTGGTCATCACCGAGATCAGGTCGAAGCTGCGCAACGCGCCGATGATGCTGACCACGAAGGCCATGAAAGTGGTCGAGCGCAGCTGCGGCAGGATCACGTAGCGCAGCATGCTCCAGCCCCTGGCGCCTTCCATGCGCGCCGCTTCTACCTGGTCGTGGTTCAGTGCCGTCAGCCCGGTGAGATAGAGGATCATGCAATAGGCAGTCTGCGGCCACAGCGCCGCGAAGATGATGCCGAAGGTGGCGTAGCGGGCGTCACCCAGCACCGGTACGCCTCGGCCCAGGATCAGTGACAGCAGGCCGAAGCTGGGATCATAGAACCAGCTGTAGATCAGTCCCACCACCACCCCCGAGAGCACGAAGGGCGCGAAGAACAGCGACTTCACCACGCGCATGCCACGCATCTTCTGGTTCAGGTAGAGCGCGATGGCCAGGCCCATGGGCGGCGCCAGCAGGAACATCAGCAGCCATAGCACATTGTTCTTGAGCGCCGTGTAGAAGGTCGGCGCGTGGAACAGTTCGACGTAGTTGGCCAGGCCGACGAACCTGGGATCGGTCATGCCATCCCAGCTGAAGAAGCTGAGATAGATGGTGTACAGGATCGGATAGAGCACATAGACCAGCGTCATCACGCAGGCCGGCGCCAGGAACCAGAAGGCGGCACGGTTGCGACGGGCGGCGCTGCGCTGCGGGCTGCTGGCCGGGGTGGCTGATACCGCAGATGTGGCAGATGTGGCCGTTGCATCGGTCGCAGGCGGCTGCGCGGCGGAAGTGGGCGCGAGCATGGCAGGGTCTCCTTCAATTTCTGCCGGCCATTCCCGCCGCCGTCGGCGACCGGAATGGCCCGGGTGAGTCACTACTTGTCCTGCTGGCGATCAGGACTTCTTGTAGATGCGCTTGCGGGCCTGTTCCAGATCGTTGAGGACGTCATCGAGCTTGTTCGGATCGCTGACGAACTTCTGCATGCCCTTCATGCCTTCATCGGCCATTTCCTTGGTCATGTCGCGATCATAGAACTGCGAGATGCCGCCCTTGGCATTGGACAGGATCTCGAAGCCGATGCGCGAGATCGGGTCGCTCGGTGCCGGCGACTTGCTGTTGGCCGGCAGCGATCCCAGGCCCTCGGCCAGCTTGGCGCTGATGGCGGGTGTTCCCACGAAGGCGATGAAGCGGTGCGCATCGGCCTTGTTGCGTGCCTTGGCCGGGATGTGGATGGATTCGGTCGGACCTTCCTCGGCCGTCGGCACGGCCGCATCGATGATGGGGAACTGGAAGTAACCCATCTCCGGTGCCAGCTTGGCCGGGAAGCCCTTGGCGATGAAGGTGCCCATGAGCATCATGGCGGCCTTGCCCTGGAACAGGAAGGGCTGGGCACCGTCCAGGTCGTAGGACAGAGCGTTGTCGATGAAGACCTTGTTGTCGATCAGGCTCTTCCAGGCGGTATAGACCTTTTTCACCCGAGGGTCGGTGTAGGCCACGTCGCCGGCCATCAGCTGCTGGTGGAAGGCATTGCCGTTGATGCGCAGGTCGAGGTAATCGAACCAGCCGGCCAGGGTCCAGGCGTCGCGACCACCGACGGCGACCGGGGCGATGCCGGCGGCCTTGAGTTTCTTGCAGGCCTCCAGGAATTCATCCCAGGTCTTGGGTTCGCTGGCGATGCCGACCTTCTTGAACAGGTCCTTGCGGTAGAACATGCCCCAGGAGTAGTACACGGTCGGTGCCGAATACTGCTTGCCCTGCCAGGAAGACGCTTCCTTGGTGGAAGCATAGGTGCTGTCCCAGCCGTTCTTCTTCCAGTCTTCGCTCAGGTCTTCCAGCAGGCCGCGGCTGGCGTAGAAGGCCATGCGCTCGCCGTTGTGCCAGTTGATGATGTCCGGCGCCTGGGTCGACAGCCAGCCCGGCAATTGCACCTTGTAGGCCTCTTCCTCGATGAAGGAAGCCTTGATGTCCACGTCCGGGTTGGCCTTCTTGAATTCATCCATCGTCGATTGCCATACCGCGCGCTGGACCGCCCCCTTGTAGGCGATGTTGACGGCCAGCGTGCCGGCCATGGCGGCGCTGCTCCAGGCGGATGCGGCCAGGCAGCCGGCGATCACGGTCATGCGAATCATCTTGTTCATTGTCGTCTCCGAATGTTGGTTTCAAAACAGCTGCGTTGTCGATGCTGTGACCGACCTGCGCAGTTTCTTTTCAGTTCTGCCAGGTTCTTTGCCCATCTTGCGCAGGTCTCTTGCCTGCTTGTGCGCGGCAGCCGCGGCTGCCGTGCGTTCTTCCAGAGTGAGGCCGGCGTCCTGCCTAATCGGGTTTGCTGCTGCGATAGATCGCCACGCCCTGCGGTTCCAGGCGGGCCTGTCCCACCAGGAATTGCGCGTTATCGGCCTGCGGCAGCTGTATCGGCGCATCGCTGTAGTTGAACGCGAATTGCAGGCCGCCGCGCTGCTGCAGGCGCAGGCCTTCCGGCAGACGCTGAGGTGTCAACCCGGCGGCGCGTGCGACCTCTTCGAAATAGCGCGTGGTCAGGTCGGCATCGAAGATGCCGGCCAGATAATGGGCCCGTTCCTTGCGCACGATGGCGGGATGGCCATCCCCGAAGCGGGCGATGGTCTGCAGACCATCGCCATCGGCTTCGATCAGGTCGCGCCAGTAGCGTCCCTGTCCTTGTTCGCTACCCCATTGCACCGGCTCGATGACGTTGGGACGCATCGATTCCACACGCCAGACGCGCATCGGCAGCAACTCTTGCAGCGGTCCCGGCGGCAGCGTGTCAGGAATCTGCAGCGAGCCGGTCTTGGAACCGCTACGCGGGCCGAACACCACCTGCGCGCCGCTTTTCGCGATGCGGCCCGGCAGGTCGTCCGGCACGATGGGCAGCGGCGGTACCACGATCATGGCGTAGCCATCGAGGTTCGCGTGCAGCGGCACGATGTCCACATCCAGCCCCAGCGCACGCAGGGTGGCGTAATAGTCGAAGGCGAAGTGCGCGTATTCGAAGTCGATACCCTGGAAATGGATCTCGAAGAGCCACTTGGCGTCGTAGTCGAACAGTAGCGCCACCTTGCCGCGTGGCTGTGCCAGCGCACCATGGCTGGCTTCGACCGCGAGGATTTCCTGCGCCACGCGCTCGGCTTCCGAGCCGCCCACGTCGAGGCGATTGTCGGGACGGTTCAGGCCGGCATGCATCTGTTCCTGCGCGAACGGGCACTGGCGCCAGCGGAAGTAGGAGACACAGCCGGCACCGTGGGCGAAGGCTTCCCAGCTCCATAGGCGCACCATGCCCGGCAGCGGATGCGGGTTCCAATGTGCCCAGTTCACCGGCCCCGGCTGCTGCTCCATCACCCAGAAGGGCTGGGCGGACATGCCACGATAGAGGTCATGGTTGAAGCTGGCGAAATCCGGATGGCCGGTGCGCAGCCAGCGCGCCTTGGTGTCCTGGTCGAACCACATCACCTCCAGCGCGCCCAGCGGATAGCTATCCCAGGTGGCCACGTCCAGGTCAGCCGCGACCGGATAGTGATCGAACTCCAGGAACATCTGCATGAAGTTGTGCACCATCAAGCGACCCGGCGAGAGCGGACGCAAAATCTCGACCTGCATGCGGTTGTAGCGCACCACCTCGTCGGAGGCGAAGCGGCGGTAGTCCAGGCGATGCGAAGGATGGGCTTCGGTCACCGTGCCGATGGGCGCATCGATCTCATCGAAGCTGCGATACTCCATGCTCCAGAACACCGTACCCCAGGCGCTGTTGAGCGCGTCGATGCTGCCATAGCGCTGGCGCAGCCACTGGCGGAAGCGGCGCTGCGCCGACGGTGAATAGCTGACCACGGTCTGGTGGCAGCCGTATTCGTTGTCCAGTTGCCAGGCGGTCACGGCCGGGTGCTGGCCATAACGCTCGCCCAGCAGGCGCACGATGCGTTGTGATTCTTCGTAATAGGAGTCGGACGAGAAATCATAGTGACGACGCGAACCGAAGGCGCGCTCGCGACCCTGGGCATCGACTGCCAGCACATCGTCATGACGGTCGATGAGCCACTTGGGGGGC
Organism: Herbaspirillum sp. C7C2; assembly: GCF_022627865.1. Classification (NCBI taxonomy): domain Bacteria; kingdom Pseudomonadati; phylum Pseudomonadota; class Betaproteobacteria; order Burkholderiales; family Oxalobacteraceae; genus Herbaspirillum; species Herbaspirillum sp. C7C2. The sequence continues at coordinate 18,946 of NZ_JABXGI010000023.1, read as the reverse complement.
GTCGCAGTCGGGGTGCACATCACCACCTCCAGACCATGCCGGGCCAGCACGTCGATGGCGCGATCCAGCCAGTCCCAGCGCAGGTCGCCCGGCGACGGTTCGATGCGGCTCCAGGCGAATTCGCCGATGCGCACCTGCTTGATGCCCAGCGCCTGCATGCGTTGCGCATCGCTTTCCCACATGGCCTCGGGCCAATGTTCAGGGTAGTAACAGACTCCCAATCGTAACGACATGGTCGTGATTCCTTAGCGGTAGTGAAGCGTGGAAGGAGAGGTGCGGCGGTGGTCGCGGCCGCAGCCCGTGGTTCAGGCCGCCGCAGCCAGACCGGGAGCCGGCTGCCTGCGCGCCAGCGCCACGCCGTCCTGGTCGAAGAGATAGGTGCAGTCGGGAGACACCGAGACGCGCAGGCGTTCGCCACGGGCGATGTGGGCATCCCCCGCGGCCTTGGCGACCAGCGGTTGACCGGCTGGCTCATCCAGATGCACGTAGGTCTGCTCGCCCAGGCGTTCCACCAACACCACCTCACGGGTGATGCCGTACTGGCTCTGCTGGCCAGCAGGGCTACCATGGCCGATCTCCATATGTTCGGGACGCACGCCCAGCGTCAGCATCTGGCCCGGCTGTACGGCGCCCTGCGCGGCCACCAGCACGGTCTCGTCGCTGCTGGTCAGGCGCACCAGGATGCCCTGGTCCTGCACGCCGACCACCTGCACCGGCATGAAGTTCATGCGCGGCGAACCGATGAAGCCGGCCACGAAGCGGTTACGCGGATGGTGGTACAGCTCCATGGGTGTACCGACCTGGGCGATGCTGCCGAAGCGTTGCGTGTCGGCTCCGGCATGCAGCAGCACGATGCGATCTGCCAGGGTCATGGCCTCGACCTGATCGTGCGTGACATAGACCACGCTGGCCTGTTCGAACTGGCGGTGCAGACGGGCGATCTCGATGCGTGTCTGGCTGCGCAGCGTGGCATCCAGGTTGGACAGCGGTTCGTCGAACAGGAACACGCCCGGACGTCGCACGATGGCACGTCCGATCGCCACCCGCTGGCGCTGGCCCCCCGACAATTCCTTGGGCTTGCGCTGCAGCAGTTCTTCCAGCTGCAGGATGCGTGCGGCCTCGCGCACCTTCTGTTCGATCTCGGCCTTGGGTAGCTTGGCCAGGGTCAGCCCGAAGCTCATGTTCTCGAACACCGTCATGTGCGGGAACAGCGCATAGCTCTGGAACACCATGGCCACCGAGCGCTGTGCCGACGGCACATCGTTGACATGGCGCCCACCGATGAAGAGATCACCGGAGGAGAGGTCTTCCAGCCCCGCGATCACCCGCAGTAGGGTCGACTTGCCACAGCCGGAAGGGCCGAGGAAGACACAGAATTCATGCTCGCCAATGTCGAGGTCCACATTGCGGATCACCGGCGGCGCATCGCCGTAGGCTTTTTGTGCTGCACGCAAGCTGATGCTGGCCATCACGTCTTCCTTACAGAAATGGATTGCAGGGCAGGACGCCGCAAGGGCAGGGCGGACGTCAGGTCGAGCCTGAGGTTAAGCGCTTAATCAAACTATCCAAAAAAAAGATCGCCTGAGTTTCCTGTGTGCAATCGGGGTTGTCTCCACGTCGTTGTTCTGATCGTGTTGCCGCCTTGGTGGTGGCAAATAATTTTGGTCGATCATACCCATCTTGAATCGGCCCTGCAACAACAATCCTGTAACCGCAGGCCGACAGGAATTTGTCAGCCGCCGCGGGATTGGCACGCGCCGTGGTGGTGGACTGCGTTGACAAGCCCGACATAAGCGGATTGAATGCGAGGGCTTCCAACTCCATGCAGCCATGACCACCTTATCCGAAGTCGCCCGTCTGGCCGGTGTCACCTCGGCCACCGTCTCCAACGTCCTGCGCCAGCGCGGCAAGGTCGGCGAGCAGACGCGCCAGCGTGTGCTGGACGCAGTCGCCCAGCTCGGCTATCGGCCGCACCTGACGGCGCGCGCACTGGCCGAGGGACGGGCGCCGACGCTGGCGCTGGTGGTCTCCAGCATCGCCAACCCCTTCTATCCCGAGTTCGCCCTGGCCGCCGAACGTGCCGCGCGTGATCGTGGCCGCTTCCTGATCGTCTGCAACACCAATGACGATCCCGATATTGGCCGCGCCTATCTCGACCAGATCGCCGGCACCTTGTCCGATGGCGTGCTGATCATGAATGCCAACCTGCCCATGGATGAGCTGCGCAAGACCGAACAGCGCGGTGCACCGGTCGTGCTGTGCATGTGGGAAAAGCCCGATGCGCCGCCGGAGCTGCCCTGCATCGCAGTGGACTTCCATGAGGCCGGCGCAATCGCTGCGCGTCATCTGCTGGGGCTGGGTCACCAGTGTTTCGCCGCGCTGGTGGGCAGCAAGAAGAGCGGCATCCATGCCGAACGCTATCGCGGATTTTCCAGCGCCTGCGCGCAGGCCGGTCACAAGCACCCGCTGCAGCGCACCCGCTACATCAACGACACCGTCGAGGCCGGCTATCGCGCCACCATGGAATTGCTCAAGGAACATCCACAGGTGACCGCCATCTTTGCCAGCAATGACCTGCCGGCACTGGGCGCGATGAATGCCATCGCCGATCTCGGGCTGAACGTGCCGCGTGACATTTCCGTCACCGGCATCACCGATATCCAGTGGGCGCGGGTCTCGCGTCCGGCCTTGACCACGGTGGCAGTGCCGACCGAAGAGGCGGCCCGCATGTCCATCGATCTGCTGCTGGCGCTGATCGAGCGCCGTAGCCCTTCGCCGGTGATGCGGGTGACCGCCTCGCCGCAACTGGTGGAGCGCGCCTCGACCGCAGCGCCACGCAAGCGCAAGGGCTGATCAGCGCACCTGCAGGCTCTCCAGATACGCACAGAACATGTCGGCCATGGCTTCGCCATAGGCGCGGACGGCCTTGGGCTGTTGCGCGCTGCGCGAGAGATGTTCGCCCACCGAGCAGAGCGTGGTCATCACCAGTTCGCCAGCGCGCTTGCGTCGCGGTGCCGGCACGCCCGGCAGGGCCTCGCGCATGAAGGTCGCGATGATCGCATCCCACTCCTGGATCAAGGCTTCGGACTCCACCGCATCGCGATAGAGCGGTGCTGCATCGGCCAGCGCCAGCCTGACCTGGGCTTCCTCGAATTCGCTGCGGATGAAGGCATGCACCAGTTCCCGCAGTCGCCTCGCGGGTGGTTTGTGCTGGTCCTGCAGCAACTGGCGCACCATCCCGGTGGTCTGCTGCCATTCGTCGGCCTGCAGACGGAACAGGATGGCCGCCTTGTTGGGAAAATACTGGTACACCGATCCCACGCTCACACCGGCCCGCTCGGCCACCCGCGCGGTCGTGAACCGTTGCGCCCCCTCGCGTAGCAAAACCTGAACAGCCGCTTCGAGAATGGCGGCGACCAGCTCGGTCGAGCGGGCCTGCTGCGGCGTCTTGCGCAGGGAAATCTGGGGGCGGCGGGGCTTGGGCATGGTGCAGGAAGTGGTCGTAGGGAATGCGAATGGAAAACCTGACGAAATGATCGCATACTGCGTATCGACAGGATGTGACGGATTCGTCGCATTCTAGCCTGGGTGGCCGCGACCTTCAATCGGAACGGTGCAGGCCCGGCAGGCATCCTCACCTCGTCTATCTCCAAGGACATACCATGACTATCAAACCGGCTGACAAGCCTGCTTCCCTGACGCCGCTGGCCAGCCCCGGCGCGGCGTCCTTCATCGTCTTTCTCAGGCTCGCCCCGCTGACGCTGGCGGTCTTCATCGCCTTTCTCACCATCGGCCTGCAGTTGCCGGTACTGCCCCTGCATCTGAAGGATGCCCTGGGCATGAATGCCACCATGGTCGGCGTGGTGGTCGGCGCACAGTTTGCGGCAGCACTGTTGTCCCGTGCCTGGGCTGGCAACCAGGCCGACCTGCACGGTGCCAAGCGCGCGGTGGTCATGGGCTTCATGGCCGCTGCGGTTTCGGCGCTGATCTATCTGGCTTCCCTGGTCCTGCTGGATCGACCTGCGCTGTCGGTGCTGGTCCTGCTCGCCGGCCGCGTGGTGCTGGCCCTGGGCGAGAGCCTGGTGATCACCGGCACCATGAGCTGGGGCATTGCGCTGGTCGGCCCGCAGCATGGCGGCAAGGTCATGGCCTGGCTGGGTATCGCCATCTATGCCGCCATGGCCTGCGGGGCGCCGCTGGGGGTGGCGGTCAGCCATGTGTATGGATTTGCCGGCATCTGCCTGGTGAGCCTGGCCATTGCCCTGCTGGCACTGGCGCTCATCGCCGGCCTGCGTCCGGTGGCACCCGGCGCCAGTCGTCGCACGCCCTTCTACAAGGTGTTGGGCGCGGTATGGCAACCTGGACTGGGGCTGGCCTTGTCCAGTGTCGGATTCGGTGTCATCACGGCGTTCATCGCGCTGCTGTTCGCCGCACGTGGCTGGGGCGATTCTTCGCTGGCCTTCACCAGCTTCGGCGTGGCCTTCATCATCGCCCGCCTGCTGTTTGCGCATCTGCCTGATCGCATCGGTGGCGCCAGGGTGGCACTGGTCTGCGTGCTGATCGAAGCCCTGGGTCAGTTGCTGATCTGGCAGGCCGATACCAGCGCGCTGGCCTATGCCGGTGCAGCCCTGACCGGCTTCGGCTATTCGCTGGCCTTCCCCGGCTTCGGCGTGGAGGCGATGCGCCGTGCGCCACCCCAGACCCGTGGCCTCGCCATGGGCGCCTACGTGGCTTTCCTTGATCTGTCGCTGGGCGTCACCAGCCCCCTGGCCGGCGCATTGGCCAGTCAGGTGGGTGTACAGGGTGTGTATCTGGCGGGAGCGGTCCTGGTGGGATTGTCGATGCTGGTGGCGCTGCATCTGATGCGCTCACCCGGCGAGGGGACATGAGCACCGTCGGGTAGCGCGTCAGTCCCTAGGGCGCTGACATGAAAACGCCGCTGTCTGTGCAGCGGCGTCATTGGTTTGCAGCGGGTCCTGCAGACTTCAGGCGTTGCGTGGATTGCGGCCGTGCTTGCGTTGGTACATGGCCTGGTCGGCCGCATGCAGCAGTGCGCTGAAGTCGCACATTTCGGAGGGCGTTACCGTGGCTGCGCCCAGGCTGATCTCGATATCGGTATGCGGCCACTTCACCCGTGCCACTGCCTGCTTGATGCGATCGGCAACCTGCTGGGCGCCGGTCTCATCGGTATCGGGCAGGATCAGCGAAAACTCGTCGCCACCGTAGCGGGCCAGGAAATCGCTGGCACGCAGCGGTGAACGCAGCACCCTTGCCAGTTGCTGCAGCATGGCATCGCCGGCCGGGTGACCGTAGGTGTCGTTGTACTGCTTGAAATAATCCACATCCACCATCAGCATCGACAGCGGTCGCGCATTGCGCAGGTGGCGGGTCCATTCTTCGCGCAGGCGCGAATCGAAGCTGCGACGATTGCCGATGCCGGTCAAGGAGTCGGTCATGGTCTGCTGCTCCAGCTTCTGCATGGCGCGATGGCTGTCGAGCAGGGCTTCGAGCTGGCGGCCCAGCTTCAAGAAGGCATCACGTTGCGTAGCGGACAGGGCGCGTGGTTCGCGGTCCATCACGCACAGCGTGCCCATGATGTCGCCATTGCCCGACACCAGCGGCACGGCGGCGTAGAACCGCACCGGTGGGGTGCCATTGGCCAGGGCGCTGACAGCAAAACGTTCGACAGTACGCAGATCGGTGATTTCCGTCACCACGCCCGGCGTGCGGGCCGCCATGTCGCACAAGGAAAAGTCCACTGCATTGCGCAGCACGCCGGTCTGGCCGGGGAAATGCCACCACTGGTTGCGGCTGTCGCCACGGCCGTTGATCACCGACAGATAGGGTTGTTGCAGGCCGATGTCGGGGTGCAGCTGGCTGAACATGCCCATGGGAGTACCGCACACGCTGGAGGCCAGCGAGATGAAGTCGGAGAGTGCCGGTTCCAGCCAGGCGTCGGCGTCGCTGTCGGTGTGCGCCAGTTCGACGCGGGTGTCGGTCAGTCCGCGCTGGCGGCCTTGGGTACGCTGGAAGAGGGAGCGTTCGGGAGTGTACTGGGCGTGCAAATCTCGAATGTTCATGGCGCGTTGCTCGTGAGGGTTGGGTTTCGTTTTATTTGATTCACCGTCGGTGCTTCGTGTGAGGCAGTGGGGAGGACGGTGCAGGATGTTCTGGTGGTCTGGTGCGCGGACGGAAATATTTTTCTTCTTCATCAACCGTACATCACCGCACATCATGTTGCCCTGCGACATCAAGGTAGCAGATCACGTCCCGAAGTAAACCGCTTTGGAACATCCGCTTACAATTTATACCTCGTTGTAGCGGAAACGATGCCATTCCGATCACATAAGAACAGCTTCGCTGATCATGCCGACAATTGACGTTTTGCCAGTGTCTTCACGGCGATGCGTAACAATAAATTGCGCTCTCGGAAATGCCCATCGGACAGCGCCACTTTCGCGTGTCAGCGGATTCTTATATTGCTCTGCAATAGAGCGAAAAAAGGCGACATTCAGGCGTCGCCATGAGGCGACAAAATCATGTCGCCACAAGGTGACGATTAATGCTTGCAAAGCTGCTTGGTCCTAAATAAACTCTGCCGTTCCGTAGATCCGATCAACGTTTTTGAAAGCAGAGATGTCGACCCAGCCCAAAGCAGGCGCAGTCCTGTTCGCCAAAGATGTAGCCCGCCTCGCCGCGTTCTATGCGCAGGTGCTGGCGGTGGTTCCCAAGCATGCCCATGCAGAAAAGGTAGTGATCGAGGCCGAGGATTTCCTGTTGGTGATCCATGCCATTCCGCCCGCCGCAGCAGCCACGTTGGAAATCAGCGCGCCACCGGTGTTGCGTGAGAACGTGCCGGTCAAGCTGTTCCTGCCGGTGCGCTCGCTGGCCCAGGCCAGGTTGAGCACGCAACAGCTCGGCGGTGGCATGAAGCCCGCCGACGCCGAATGGAGCGGGCCGGACTTCCGTGCCTGCGATGGCTTCGATCCGGAAGGCAATGTGGTGCAGTTCCGCGAAGTCGCACGCGAGCCGGCGCTGGCCTCCTGAGGACATTGCTGCTGACCTTGCAGAAGAACAATACCGGTCAGCGCACCCCCATCGACAGCACCAAAAAAGAAGCCGTCCGGCAAATACCGGACGGCTTTTTCGTTCCTGCGTTCCAGCACCCACGCAGATCAAGGGAACGCTTCCCCTCGCGTGCTGTGGGCGCTGCCGCGCTTACTGCACGGCAAGCTTGAAGTAGGTCTCGCGCTGCATGTCCACCACGTCCACCGTGATCTGCACCTGGGTCTGTGCCGGCCAGCTCTGGTCCTTCTGGATGGCCGCGCCCAGCAGGTCGGCGACCTGCTTCTTTTCTTCCAGCGTGCGGCCGGTCAGGATGGACAGGCGCAGTGCCACGAAGGCGCGCTTGGCATCGGCGGCGGTGCCGACAAGGTAGTCATCCAGACGCACGGCGCGCGCCTTGATGGCGTTTTCATCAAAGTGTCCGCTGGCCACCAGTGCCTGGTTGAGCTTGAGCAGGGTGGGCTGTACGTCGAGGGTGAGATTGCCGGTGTATTCCACAACGAGATGGGGCATGGTGGTTCCAATCCTTGTTAGGTAGATGAGGGGGGTGCGGGCTAAGGCTGCCTGCGACTGTAAGCCAAAACCGCCGACGATGATATTGGTGTAAACGATTAGCCGGCCAGGTAAGCCGAAAGCTTGCCCAGGTCCACATTGCCGCCGCTGATGATCACGCCCACCCGCTTGCCCTGCAACTGGTCCTTTAACTTGCGGGCGGCAGCAAAGCCCAGGCAGCCGGTCGGCTCCACTACCATCTTCATGCGTTCGGCGAAGAAGCGCAGGCCGGCGATCAGTTCTGCGTCGCTGACGGTGTGGATGTCGTCCACCAGCTGGCGGATCACCTCGAAGGTGTACTTGCCCAGGTGCTGGGTCTGCGCACCATCGGCGATGGTCTTCGGGGTATCGATGTGGACCACATGACCGGCGCGCAGCGATTGCTGGCCATCATTGCCGGCCTCCGGTTCCACGCCGTAGATCTTGCAGTCCGGCGCCAGCGCGCGGGCCGCCAGTGCCGCACCCGACAGCAGGCCGCCGCCACCGACACAGACGAACAGCGCATCAAGCGGTCCGGTCTCCTGCAGCAATTCCAGCGTGGCCGTGCCCTGGCCGGCCATCACGTGCGGATGATCGTAGGGCGGGATCAGCGTCATCTTGCGCTCGGCCGCCAGGCGCGCACCGATGGCTTCGCGGTCTTCGGTGTAGCGGTCATAGGTGACCACTTCGGCGCCATAGCCACGGGTGGCGGCGACCTTGGCCGCCGGCGCGTCCTGCGGCATCACGATCACTGCGGGGATGCCCAGCAACTGCGCGGCCAGCGCCGTCCCCTGCGCGTGATTGCCGGAAGAGAAGGTGATCACCCCGTGGCGGCGCTGGTCTGCATCGAATTGCGACAGCGCATTCATCGCCCCACGGAACTTGAAGGCGCCCATGCGCTGGAAGTTTTCGCACTTGAAGAACAGTTGCGCGCCAAGCTCGGCGTCCGCAGTGCGCGAACGCAACACCGGCGTCCTGTGCGCCCAGGGCTTGATGCGTTCGGCGGCCAGCAGGACATCGGCGAAGCTGGGCAATTCGGTGGCGCTGGAAACGGGGATCATGATTTTCCTTTGGAGGCAGGGTGGAGTCGGAGGGATTCGATAGCGCAATCAGAAGGAGGAGCCGGCGTCGGTGTGGGGCGGGTCAGTCCTTCTCGTCGTTGTAGACCGTCGCACGTGAGACGCCCAGGTGCGCTGCCACGATCTCGGCCGCCCGGCGCACATCCATGCAGCCGCTCTGGCGCAGCTCGCGCATCAACTGGCGGCGGTCCTCGGCCTTGAGGCTGCGCGGCGTGGTCGACAGGCGCGTCGCAAAATCGTCGATACGACTGCGCAGGGCGTCCGCGCCGGCCGGCTCCAGCGTCTCGGCCACGCGCACCGCGCCATCGATGCCGCCGAACTGGCGCAGCATGCCCTGCAAGGCGCCGAACAGCGTCAGGTCGATGTTCATGCACAGCGCCGCCACGTACTTGCCATCGGCGTCCTTGATGCCGATCGACGTGCTCTTGGCCTGGCGCCCGTCGGGCAGGGTGTTGGCGTAGTTGGTCAGCACTTGCGGATAGCTTTCGTCGGCGATGCGTGCCAGGCCCAGTTCGGTGGTGGCGTCGCCCACTTCGCGTCCGGACAGGTTGTTGTGCAAGGCCACGATGGAATGGTCCGCGTCGCGCAGGTCGTGCAGCACCACTTCGCAGAAGGGCGCGAAGGTCTCGCCCAGCCCAAGGGCAACCTGCTGCAATTGCGACAGCAGCAGGGCATGGTCGGGACGGTCGGGTTTCTGTTTGCGGGAGCGTGAAGTCATGCAATACATATTATCTAAAATTAGACTTTACGTATACTCCGCCGCAGCTTGCCTTGCGCAGCCCGGGCAGGCGCTTGCTATCATGAGCATCCGTTCATACGAGGTTGGCGATGCTGACGACCTCCCGTTCCGAGAGTCCGGCCCATGCGAGACCTGCCCCCCACCGCCACCTTGCGCGCCTTCGAAGTAGCGACCCGGCACGCCACTTTCACCGCCGCCTCCGAGGAATTGCACGTCACCCAGAGCGCGGTCAGCCACCAGTTGCGGCATCTGGAAGAACTCTGGGGTGTGCAGTTGTTCCAGCGCGGCAAGTCGCTCACGCTGACCCCGGCCGGCGCCGCGCTGGCACCGGTGGTGCGGGAATTCTTCATGAAGCTGGAAACCACCCTGGGTGAGTTGCGCGAGCAGAAAGGACGCGTCAGGCTCAAGGTCAGCACCACCTATTCCTTCGCGCTCAAGTGGCTGCTGCCGCGCCTTCCCGATCTGGCGCAGGCCCATCCCGACATCCTGGTCACGCTGGAGACCACCGACGCCGCCATCCGCTTCATGCCCGGCGAGCCGGACGTGGCCATCCGCTTTGGTACCGGACCCTACCCGGGCCTGTTCTCGGAGTTCCTGTTCCGCGAACAGATCTTCCCGGTGGTCAGCCCGGGCTTGCTGCAGCGCCTGGGCAAGCCGCACAAGCCGGCCGACCTGCTGCGCTATCCCCTGCTCACCCGTGCCGGCGCCGACATGGTGCCCAAGTGGGACCTGTGGTTCCAGCAAGCCGGCGTGACGGCACCGGCCTTGCGCGAGAACGTACGGCTGGCCGATACCAACATGACCATCGAAGCAGCCCTGCTGGGCCAGGGCGTGGCCCTGGCCCGCAGCGGCCATGTGGAGCAGGAGCTGGCCAGCGGTAGCCTGGTCAGGCTGTTCACGCTGGCCCTGCCTTCGCCCCTGGCCTACTACTTCGTCTGTCCCCAGGGCGTGGAGGCGCAGCCGCATGTGGCCAGCTTCCGCGCGTGGATGATGGCGCAATCCCGGCAGGCTGCACAAGGCTATTGACCTTGATGGCCGCGTAGCATGAGAAATTGCTCATGCCGGGATGAGGAGACTTCGCTTGGGTCCGCGCCCGGTCGTGCTTACCATGGCGCATGTCCTTGCCCATCGTGTTGCTCATTCTCTTCGCCGCCTTCCTGCATGCCGCCTGGAACGCCTTGCTGCGTGCCGGCGGCGACCGCCTCTGGTCAATGACCGTGATGTGCATGGCAGTGGCGCTGGCCAGCCTCGCTGCCATGCCCTTCCTGGCTTCGCCGTCACCGGCCAGTTGGCCCTATGCAGCCGGCTCGGCGCTGCTGCATGTGGGCTACAACCTGTTCCTGGTGCGCAGCTATCGCGCCGGTGAGCTGGGCCAGACCTATCCGATCGCACGCGGATGTTCGCCGGTGCTGGTGACCCTGGGCGCCGCCGTCTTCGCAGGCGAACAGATGAGCGCGGTGGTTCTGCTGGGTATCGTACTGGTGTCGGGTGGCATCGTAGCCCTGGCGTTTCGCCAGGGCGGGCTGGCGCTGCCGGGCCTGCCTTATGCGCTGGCGACCGGTTGTTTCATTGCGGCCTACAGCGTGGTCGATGGCATCGGCGTGCGTCTTTCGGGGGCGCCGCTGGCCTATACCGCATGGATGTCAGCGGGCTGGGGGCTGCTCATGCCGCTGGTCTACCTCGCGCTGCGCCGTCCACGTGGCCCGCGCTTGCTCTTCATGTTGCAGCCGGGATTCGCTCGCGCCTTTGCCGGTGGACTGGTCTCGCTGCTGGCCTATGGCATCGTCATCTACGCCATGGACCTGGCACCGATGGGCGCGGTCTCGGCACTGCGCGAGACCAGCGTGCTGTTCGCGGCGCTGATCGGCTACCTGTTCCTGGGCGAATCCCTGGGCCTGGCGCGCCTGCTGGCGTGCGCCGCCATCGCTGCCGGCACGGTCCTGATCGGCTGAAGCGGACAGGGGCTCCTGGCACTGCCAGACAGGTTTCCCGTTTTACCCTTTCGGAGAACGACCATGTCCGTCCCTTCCTCATCCCCTCTGATCCTCATCACCGGCGGCAGCCGTGGCATGGGCGCCGCCACGGCCCGGCTGGCGGCTGCACGCGGCTACGATGTCGCGCTGAGCTACCTCGCCAACGAGCAGGCGGCGCAATCCGTCGCAGACGACGTGCGCAGGCTGGGCCAGCGCGCCCTGGCGGTGCAGGCCGACAGCGCCGATCCGGAGCAGGTGGCCAGGCTCTTCGCCGCCATCGATGACAGCTTCGGACGCATCGACGTGCTGGTCAACAATGCCGCGATGCTGGAGCGCCAGTCACGGCTGGAAGACCTGGGCTACGCGCGCATGCAGCGTGTCTTCGCGGTCAACGCCATCGGTCCCATGCTGTGCGCCCAGCAGGCGCTGCGGCGCATGGCCTATCGCTACCAGGGACGCGGCGGCGCGGTGGTCAATATTTCCTCGGCCTCGGCCCGGCTCGGCAGCCCCAATGAATATGTCGACTACGCTGCCTCCAAGGGCGCGCTGGAGACCTTCACCACCGGCTTCGCCAAGGAAGTGGCTCGCGAAGGCATCCGCGTGAACTGTGTCCGGCCGGGACACATCTATACCGAGATGCATGCCAGTGGCGGCGAGCCGGATCGGGTCAACCGGGTCAGGGAAAGTATCCCGATGGGCCGGGGCGGCCAGCCCGAAGAGGTGGCGCGCGCCGTGCTGTGGCTGGCCAGCGAAGAAGCATCGTTCATCACCGGCACCTTTCTTGATGTCACCGGCGGCAAGTGAGCCGCCGGCCACTGCCTCAGGCATAGACCGCGCCGAACCGGTTGGCCAGTAGATCCGGCAGGGCGATCTGCTCCTGCCGGATGAAGCCCCGGGCCGGCAGCCTGCCTTCGCGGAACAGGTCCAGCGCCGCACAGACACCGGCTGCGGTGCTGGCCTGGATGGCGCTCTGCCAGCGGCCATCGGACTGCCGCGCAAAGATCTTGCGGGTGAAGACCTCTTGCATCAGCTTGCCATCGCGCAGCCCGCTCACGGTGACGAACACCAGTACCACGTCCTGCATGGTGGCCGGCACGCTCTTGCGCAGGATGTCCTTGAGCAGGGCCTGGTCATGGCGCAGGCCAAGATCGCCCAGCAGGAATTTCATGCGCTGCTGGTGACCGGGATAGCGTACCGACTTGTAGTCCAGATTGCGCACCTTGCCGGCCAGCGTCTCGCACAGGCTGCCCAGGCCGCCGGAAGTATTGAAGGCTTCGTACTCCACACCGTCCAGTGAAAAATGTTCGAGGTCGGCCAGGGCGTCGACGCTGACCCGCTCGCCATCGCGCAGCGCCGCGCAAGGATGGCAGTATTCGTTGATGAGACCGTCCACGCTCCAGGTCAGGTTGTACTTCAATTCATTGGTGGGGAACTGCGGCAGGGCGCCCACCCGCATCTTGATGTCGTGTACCTCGTCGAAACCGGCCGCCAGGTGATGCGCGGCGATGCCGATGAAGCCCGGCGCCAGTCCGCATTGCGGCATGAAGACGGTGGGGGCATCCGTCGCCAGCGCTGCAATCGCTGCGGTCGCCTGCACATCTTCGGTCAGGTCGAAATAGTGGGTGCCGGTCTGGCGCGCCACCGTCGCCACCGGCACCGCCATGTGATAGGGCAGGGCATTGATGACCACATCGGCCTGACGCAGCAGTGCCGCCAGTGCCTGTGGGTCGGTGGAATCGACCACCGTCTTTTCGATATTCAGGCCTGAGACTGCCTGCAAGGCGTGGGCGTCGCGGTCGGCGATGGTGACGCTGTAGTCGTGGGTGTGGTGACCAGTGCGGCCATCACCGGCAGTGGCCAGCAGGCGGGCGATGGTCTGGCCGATGTGGCCGGAGCCGAGGAGGACGGTACGCATGATGACTCTCCAGAATGAAGGTGAACGGATGATTCATTCTAGGTAGCCGTCACGACAGAATACATTGGCAGATCGTCAGAAAGCAGCAAGATTCCAGACGATATGTAGCGTTGATTCGTCACTTCGTAGCGTCAGCGGGTCTTGGCCACATCGCCCCGGTCGATCTTGCGCGCCAGCACCACCGAGGTCGTGGTCTTGATGACGCCTTCCATCTCGCCGATCTGGTCAAGGATCTTGTCCAGTTGTTCGGGAGTGCCCACGCGCAGCCAGGCGACGTAATCGAACTCGCCGCTGACGGCACACAATTGCTGGACCTCGGCGATGCGCCCGAAGCGGCGGACCACATCGCGCCCGGCGCGCGGCTGCACCGTGACGCCCACATAGGCCTGCAGACTGGGATCGACCACGTCGTTCCCGAGCTTGAGGGTATAGCCGCCGATCACGCCGGCCTGCTCCAGCCGGGCAATGCGTGCAATCACGGTGGTGCGCGCCACGCCCAGACGGCGGGCAATCTCGGCCACCGGTTCCCGGGCATTCAGTTGCAGGATGGAGAGCAGTTGCCGGTCGATGTCGTCGAGGTGGTCCAGCCTGATCATTTCCGGTTCTCCTGTCCTGTTGATGGATACGACACAATGACGAAATGGCGCTACAGAGCGTCAGTGTAGTCCAGGATGAGATGGGTGAGGAGCCGGCCCACATACCTGCCATGGTCGCTGTCATGGAGCCGACATGCCCAGGTGGTAATCTACGCAGCCTGCCACCCACTGCAACCGGGCCGCCGTGGCCCTACTGCCGGGAATGACATCGATGCGACCATTCTCTTGCCTGCTCCTGATCTGCCCTCTCTTGCTGCTGTGCAGCCAGTCCGCCACCGCAGCCGCCGATCCCCACAAGCTGTGGGAAATCACCAGCCAGCAATGTGTGCCATCCATGCAGGAGCGGGGGCAGCCGCAGCCCTGCGCCATGGTGGACCTGCAACGCGGCTTCGTGATCCTGAAGGATCTGGTGGGTCCGGCCCAGTACCTGCTGATGCCGACCCGGCGCCTGACCGGCATTGAAAGTCCGGAACTGCTCAGGGAGGATGCGCCCCGCTACTGGGCCTACGCCTGGGAACAGCGCTGGCGCGTGGCGCAGACGCTGGGGCGCCCGCTGGAAGATGAGCAGTTGGGTGTGGAAATCAACTCCGCCGCCGCGCGTTCGCAATTGCACCTGCATCTGCACATGGACTGCATGCGGCGCGACGTTGCCGCCAGCCTGGCCAGGCATCGCGACGATCCGGTGAAGCAGTGGCTACCCTGGCATTTCGAGGGCCATCGTTATTGGGTCATGCGCCTGCCAGCCGATGCCCTGCAGCAGGATGATCCCTTCAGGCTGGCCGCCGCCCGCAGCACCTATGCAGCCGCCAACATGGCCTCGCTGTCCTTGTTGCTGACCGGCGCGCGCCTGGCCGACGGCAGTGTCGGCTTCTTCCTGATCAACATGCCGGCCAACTTCGACCTGCAGGAATCGGGCAGCGCCGAAGTCCTGATGGACCACGACTGCCGCTGGTAGCGGAGCAGATCACTCCCTCAGCCCTCAGTTCCTCAGTCGGACAGCTCCTGTACCAGCGTATCGAACACCAGGCGCAGCCGTGGCGGCACCGGGCCGCGCTGTGGGCGGTACAGATAGGTATCCCAGGGTTCCGGTTCATGTTCCCCCAGCACCGGCACCAGGCGTCCGGCGGCGATGTCGTCATCGCACAGGAAGCCGGCAATCTGCCCGATGGCCATGCCATCCCTGACCAGCAGGTATTCCGCTTCCGAGTCATCGCAAACGAAGCGCGCATGGTCGGCATTCATCTGGCGATCCCCGGCAAACATCCATGGCCACAGCCGGCCGGTGTCGCGGTCGAGAATGCCGGTACAGGGCAGGGCGGGCAGGTCTTCCAGCCTGGCGGGGGTACCGTGGCGGCGCAGGAAGCGCGGGGTGGCTACGACATGAAAGCGGGTCTTGCCCAGCCGGCGCACCACGAAGCGGTTGTCGCGCAACGCCCCCACGCGTATGCCGATGTCGATCTTTTCGCCGACCACGTCGGCACGCTGGTCGGTCAGGCGCAGGTCGAAGCGCAGGCCGGGATGGGCGTTGGCCAGCCTTTCCACGATGGGCAACAGGCGACTGCGCCCCAGTGCCGAGGGCGCGGCCAGTCGCACCACGCCGCTCATGTCGTCCGGCGGGCTGGCCGGATCCGGGGCGAACAGGCCATCAAGCTGCTGCAGGCTGCTGCGGGCGCGTTCGGCCAGTTGTTCGCCGAAGCTGGTGATGCGCACCTGGCGGGTGTTGCGGTGGAACAGCATCTCGCCCTGCAGCCGTTCAAGCTCCTGGATCGCGCGGGTGACCGCCTGCGGCGAAATGCCGAGATGGATGGCGGCATCCTTGAAGCTGCCGGCGTCGGCGGCTGCACAGAAGATACGCAGCATCTCCAGTCGGTTGAGCATGATGATTCCTTGAATTGGAATTCTGTAATCTTATCATTTCCATTGTTTGGCATAGTCGCCGTGACCATAATCCTTCCATCGATATGCAGCATCCGCAGCACCGACAGCATCAGCAACACACATAGGCAGGCATTCACACTATCCATGGAAAGGGATTCATCATGAGCAACAACATCAAGAACAAGGTCATCGTCATCACCGGCGCCAGCAGTGGATTGGGCGAAACCACGGCGCGCCATCTGGCCTCCCTGGGCGCACGGCTGGTACTGGGTGCGCGTCGCACCGAGCGCCTGCAGAAATTGGTGGCCGACATCACCGCCGCCGGTGGCGAGGCCATTGCGGTGACCACCGACGTCTCCCGCCGCGCCGATGTGGAAGCGGTGGTGGCGCAGGGCGTGCAGCACTTCGGCCGCATCGATGTGCTGGTCAACAATGCCGGCATCATGCCGCTGGCACCGATGGCCAAGCTCAAGGTCGAGGAATGGGACCGCATGATCGACGTCAACATCAAGGGTGTGCTCTACGGCGTGGCCGCTGCACTGCCGCGTTTCTCCGCCCAGGGCTCGGGTCACATCATCAATGTGGCCTCGGTGGCCGGGATCAAGGTCTTCGCCGGTATGGGAACCGTGTATAGCGCCACCAAATTTGCCGTGCGTGCACTTTCCGAGGGCCTGCGTACCGAAGCACCGGAGGGCGTGCGCACCACCATCATTTCCCCGGGGGCGGTGGATTCCGAACTGAAGACGCATAGCAGCGACCAGGAAACCTCGGCCGCCGTGCAGGCCTGGTACGAAGCCAACCAGATTCCCGCCGATTCGGTGGCCCGTGCCATCGCCTATGCCATCGAGCAGCCGGAGAATGTGGACATCAGTGAAGTGGTGCTGCGTCCGGTGGCCCAGGAATTCTAAGTTTTCCACAGGCCTCAGGCGATCCGCTGCCATAGAAGGCGTCGGGACGGCAGACATGCCGCCCGGCGCCTTTTGTCGTCCTGACATTGTCGCCACGGCAAGGAAATGCGCACGGCATGTTGCTTGCTTCAAACGCTGCCGGACATCCGTGCAGACAAGCACGGTGCTTTTCTATATGATTGCCGGCCGAAAAAACAAGGAGTGATCGATGGCGATGGCGAACGCGTGCGGTGTGGATTTCGGCACCTCCAATTCCACCGTCGGCTGGCTGCGCCCGGATGCCGGGGATTCCCTGCTGCTGCCGCTGGAAGAAGGCCGTGCGACGCTGCCATCGGTCGTGTTCTTCAACGCCGACGAGAACAGCTTCAGCTATGGTCGCGCCGGACTGGGTGAATACCTGGCCGGCTATGAAGGCCGCCTGATGCGCTCGCTCAAGAGCCTGCTGGGCTCCGGTGCCATCGATGGCCAGACCGAGGTCGGCGGTCGGGCGCTGCCGTATCGCGGCCTGCTGTCGCAGTTCATCGGTGAATTGAAGCAGCGCGCCCAGCGTGCCGCCGGCACCTCGTTCTCCAGCGTGGTGCTGGGGCGTCCGGTGCATTTCGTGGACGACGATGCGGCTGCCGACCAGCTGGCGCAGGATACGCTGGAAGAGATCGCGCGTGACGTCGGTTTCAAGGACATCGCCTTCCAGTTCGAACCGATCGCCGCCGCCTTCGACTACGAGTCGCGCATCGACCGGGAAGAGCTGGTCCTGATCGTCGACATCGGCGGGGGTACCTCCGACTTTTCGCTGGTGCGCCTGTCGCCGCAGCGGGCGCAGCGCAGCGAGCGCCGTGACGACATCCTGGCCAATGGCGGCGTGCACATCGGCGGCACCGACTTCGACAAGTATTTCAGCCTGGCCTGCGTCATGCCGCTGCTCGGCCTGGGCGGCCGCCTGCAGGGCAATGCCGAGATCCCCTCCAGCTATTACTTTAACCTGGCCACCTGGCACACCATCAACCAGCTCTACACCCGCAAGGCCTGGCAGCAATTGCAGGACGTGGGGCGCGAGGTGGCCGACCGCGAGCGCTTCTCCCGCCTGCTCGATGTGGTGGAGCAGCGCTGCGGCCACTGGCTGGCCCTGCAGGTGGAAGCCGGCAAGATCGCGCTGTCCTCGGCTGAGCAGACCGTGCTGGACCTGGAGCGCCTGCGCAATCCAGAGCAGCTGCAATTGCAGCGCAGCGACTTCGATGCCGCCGTCGACCACCTGGTGCAGACGGTGGAGCAGACCGTGCTGGCGCTCTTGAAGCAGGCCGGCCTGCGCGCCGACGATATCGACAGCGTGTTCTTCACCGGTGGCTCCAGCGGCGTGCGCCTGCTGCGCGAACGCATCGCGGCCCTGGCGCCCAAGGCACGCCATGTGGAAGGTGACCTGTTCGGCAGCATCGGCAGTGGCCTGGCCATCGACGCGGCGCGCAAGTTTGGTTGAACTGCGGCCTTTCGTGTCGCGATAGCTGCTATACAATGCGGCGATCCTGATAGCACCGCAGCGGGCCCGGCCCGCGCCACCATGAGACCTTCTTCCGAATCCTTCGTGCGCCGGGTGCGCAGCAAACTGGACGAGTTGTCGAGCACCGAGCGCCTGCTGGCGGGCTTCCTGCTGGAATTCCCGGGTGAACTGGCCAGCTACGCCGGCAACGAGCTGGCGCAGCTGGCCGGCGTGTCGCCCTCCACGGTGAGCCGGTTCATCCGCCGTATCGGCTATGACAGCTACGAAGAGGCCCGCCGTCACGTGCGCGAGGAGCAGGAAGTCGGCTCGCCCCTGTTCCACGGCAGCAGTGCCGGTGCGGCACGCCAGGTGCGCTCGGTGACGGCGCACTTCCAGCAGTCGCAGGCCAATCTGGCAGCCACCTTCGAGCGCCTGTCCGATGCCACCATGGCCGAGATCGCCCGCGCCATCGTCGGCGCCCCGCAGGTGCTGATCTTCGGCAGCCGCAGCAGCCAGGCCTTTGCGCTGTACCTGCGCTGGCAGATCATCCAGGTGCTGCCGCGGGTGATGGTCATCCCCGGTCCCGGCGAGACCCTGGCCGAATACACCGCCGGCCTGTCCGAGCGCGATTGCGTCATCGTCTTCGGTACCCGTCGCCAGACCAGCCAGATGGACCGCCTGCTGCAGGCGGCCGTGCGCGCCGCTGCCCCTATCCTCTACATCAGCGACCATGCCTCGCCGGATTGCACCCAGGCCCGCTGGTCGCTGCAGGCCCAGTGTCGCGGTCCCGG
>NZ_JABXGI010000022.1:0-78558 GCF_022627865.1 Herbaspirillum sp. C7C2 | reverse complement strand
CCGTGAAACGACTTCGCGCCGATGATAGTGCTGCAACCAGTGTGAAAGTAGGTCATCGTCAGGCTTGTTACTCCCAAGAACCCTCGTTACGAATGTAGCGAGGGTTTTTGCTTTGCGGCGGCAAAAACACGCACCCATCCCATCATCCGGCTGCATACAACTCAACAGGTCCGCGCTGATTAGCATCGCGCTCCTGCTCTCATTAGGCTGACCTCGACTTGGGGGACAGTGACGCGGATTGTAGAGCTGGTAAGGCGCGGACACTCCGCCGCTCCCTCCTGAACAGGGAGAACCGTTCCTCTTGGCTGGACGTTACCTCTGATCAGCCTCATTTGAGGTTGAGAATGTCGGCTACTAGATCGGACTGGGCAGAAAGCTCGGACAATAAACCCCTTCGACTGGATATCTTATCCACCGCCTGTCGCGTCGACAGTCCGACGCATCGATGGCACGACATCAACTTCAAAAACTTAGTATTCGGGGAACAAACAAGGCGCAAAGTAGCGTCCAGTGTGGCCTCAATAATTAGACAACTTAGTTTATGCACAGGGCACCCTTCGAGTTTGCGCAGGACTTATCTTATCCACAGCCCCGAGACACTCCCTCGACACCCATCACTGATGACTTGATCGAGCAACATCCGAACGAGCACTAACGAGCACTGAGTGACCTCACCCAGGCACCCAACCCTCTAAACCACAAGAGAAGAAAAAAGCCGGCAATGCCGGCTTTTTAATGAAGCAGTGCTGATGCAGTATCAGAACTTGTAAGCGACACGTGCCACAGCGAAGTTCACGCCGCCGTTGGGCTGCTTGATGCCACCGTTGGAGAAGTGCTGCAGGCGGATGCCCAGGTCCAGGCCATTGCTGAACACATAGCCGGCACCGACGTGGTCGCCGAACTGGAAAGCGGTGGACAGCACCTTGTCGTTATTGCGATACAGCTTGGAGAACAGGTGCACGCCGATACCTGCTTCGCCGTAGAAACCCTTGCCATCATCACGCTGGAAGCGCAGCACCGGGGTCAGACCCAGGTCGACCAGATTGCCGCTGTCGTTGGTGTTGTTGTAGTGGTTCATGCGCCAGTTGGCCAGCGACAGATCCCAGTAGCCACCGATATGGGTGCCGTTCGATTGCCAGAAATTCCAGTTCGGGCCCCAGTTGAACTGTGCGCCCAGGCGCACCAGTTGCGTGTTGTTGCCGGTACCGTATTCAACCGACACGCCGTCGATGGCGTAGCTCGGGGACTGGATGGCGAAAGCGGCGACGCCGGCAAATGCGATCTTGGCAACCAGGCTCTTCAGTTTAGTCATGGATATTCTTTCAGCGCGTAAATAGTTTTGAAGGATCTTTGCGAGGATTCAGCGCAGACCGTGCAGTCCGCGATAACGCGCTATTCTCTCATAATCATCACAAAAGCATACTCGCGTGTCTGTTTTTGGCGCCTCCACGCCACATCCGCGCGCGGCCTCAGGGGCGATAGCTGTATTCCAGCCGTCCCGGCACGGCCACCCGGATCGCCAGTACGTGGCCGGAGAAGGGGTATTGCGCCAGCTCTGCCTCGCTACGCCCATTGCGCCCGGTGGTAATGAACAGCGTGCGCAGATCAGAGCCGCCCAGGGCCACCATGGTCGGGCAACGTGCGGGCAGGCGAATTTCCTGCAATATCTCGCCTTGCGGCGACAGCCTCAACACCCGTCCGCCTTCGAACATCGCGCACCAGTACGCTCCTTCGCTATCCACTGCAGCGCCATCCGGACGGCCGCCGTAATCGGGCACGGTCTTGTCGCTGTCGAACTGGCGAAGCAGGCGGCAGTTGCTGGTCTGCCCGGTGGCCAGGTCGTAGTCGTAGACATTGATCCGATGCGCCGGCGTGTTGGAGTGATACATCAGGCGTTGGTCCGGACTGAAGGCCACGCCATTGGACGTCGTCACCGCATGATGCGCATCGCGCAGGGCGTTGCGTTCGAAACAGTAGAGCGTGCCGGCCTCCCGATCGCGGGGCTCGTAAATGGTGCCGCACCAGAAACGACCGGCGGCATCGCAGCGGCCGTCGTTGAAGCGAATCCGACCGGTGTCATACGGAGCAGCCAGCATGGCCGACAAGGCGCCATTGCCGGTATTGAGATGAAACATGCCAATACGCAGAGCCACCACCAGGCCGCCCTGGGCGTGTTTGACTATGCTCCCGGGTTCTTCCGGCATGTCCCAGCGCTGGTGTTGCTGGGTATCGAGCACCAGTCGGTGAACCGACTTGCCAGGGATATCGATCCAGTACAGCGCACCTTCCTCCGCATGCCATAAGGGCGATTCTCCCAGCAACATGGGCTCGGGTGAAATCGCGGTAATGCTGTCGGCAGAGAAATTGAAGGGCACTGGAGGCATGGGCGTACTAGTTCACAGGAATAAGGGAGGCCTCATTATGCCCCTGTGCTGCAGTTTGATAAACCTGATCAGCAAACCTCCTCTGTCACTCGCCCTGGAAAGCAGAACGGCATGCTTTACGCATGCCGCTATCCATTCGCCATCCGTTGCCCGCCAATGGTGCCGAGGGCCTGAAGAACAGGTACTTCAGGCCCTCGGTCCCATTTATCGCGAGTGAATCAGTTGGACCAGCCACCATCGATCATGTGGATCGAGCCGGTCGTGAAATTGGACTCATCCGAGGCCAGGTACAAGGCCAGCGCCGCCACTTCCTCCGCCTTGCCGATACGTCCCATGGGCTGACGTGCCACGAAGGCTGCGCGTACCTCGTCCTCGCTCTTGCCGGTCTCCTTGGCCTGCGTGCTGATACGCTGGTTCAGGGAGGGCGATTCGATGGTGCCTGGGCAGATCGCGTTGCAGCGCACGCCCTGTGCGACGAAGTCCGCCGCGACCGACTTCGTCAGACCGACGACCGCTGCCTTGGATGCGCCATAGGCGAAGCGGTTGGCAACACCCTTCACGCTCGATGCCGCCGAGGCGATGTTGACGATCGAGCCTGCCTTCTTGGCCAGCATTCCCGGCAGCACCGCACGGATGGTGTGGAACATGGCCTTGGCATTGAGGTTGAAGGAAAAATCCCAGGCCTTGTCGTCGCATTCCAGGATATTGCCCGCCGCCACATAGCCGGCGCAGTTGAACAGTACGTCGATGGTGCCGACTTCGGCCACCAGTGCCTTGATGGCGGCATCATCGGTCACGTCCAGAATACGCGTCTCCACGCCGGCGATATCGTTGAGTGCATCGAGGTGCTGCTTGCTGATGTCGGTGGCAATCACGCGCGCTCCCTCGCGGGCGAACAGCTCGGTGGAAGCGCGGCCGATGCCTTGCGCAGCGGCGGTGATGAGGACGGTCTTGCCGGCGAGGCGGCCAGTGGATGCGGACATGCTTGTTCCTTTGCGTTTAAATGAGTTTGCGATTGGCCAGGTTCTTGAACAGCGCCGTCAGGCCGAAGGTCCACGGTGCGGTCTGGTCGCTGAAGTTGACCGTGTTCACCAACGCGCCCAACGTGGGGGTCGAGATCGTCACGATGTCGGCGACCTGGTGGGTAAAGCCCTGACCGGGACCGAAGCGATCCTGGGTCGGCGCGAACATGGTCCCCAGGAACAGCACCAGGCCATCCGGATACTGGTGATTGGGGCCGATCGCATGTTCCACCAGCTGCAGCGGATCACGGCTGATCATGGACATCGAACTGCTGCCCTTGAGCGTAAAGCCTTCGGTACCATCGACACGCATTGTAAGTTCGGCGCGACGCACATCGTCAATTGAAAAGTTTGCGTCGAACAGACGAATGAAAGGCCCCACCGCGCAGGACGCATTGTTGTCCTTGGCCTTGCCCAGAAGCAGGGCGCTGCGGCCTTCGAAATCGCGCAGGTTGACGTCGTTGCCCAGGGTCGCACCGACCACCTTGCCACGGCTGTTGATGGCCAGCACGATTTCCGGTTCCGGATTGTTCCAGGCCGATTTCGGGTGGATACCGACCTCGTCGCCCAGCCCCACCGACGACATCGGCTGGGCCTTGGTGAAGATCTCCGCATCCGGGCCGATGCCCACTTCCAGGTATTGCGACCACACGCCTTGCTCCAGCAGCACTTCCTTCAGGCGTGCCGCTTCGGGCGAGCCCGGCACGACGCTGGAGAGGTTGTCGCCAATCACCGCCGTGATGGCCTTGCGCACCGACTCTGCCTTGCCGGCGTCGCCGCGTGCCTGTTCCTCGATCACGCGCTCCAGCATGCTGGCCACGAAGGTCACGCCGCTGGCCTTGACGGCCTGCAGATCGATGGGTGCCAGCAACCACGGGCGCGAGGTATCGCGACGACCTGCATCGGCATTGTCCAGCAGTTCCTGCAAGCTGGCGATGCGGGTCATGTTGCTGGCGGCGCGTACGGCCGCAGCAGGATCGTCCAGCTCCAGCAGTTCGCTGGAGGTGGCCGCAATCAGGGTCAGGTCATAGGCGCCTTCGGCGTCGATCTTCACCAGCACCGGGCCGACGCCCGGTTGCCAGACACGGCCGATCAGCGTGGCCTGGGCGTGGTCTTCAGGCAGGTGTGCCTGGAGCGAAAAGGTATGTGCCATGTTCTTGTTTCCTTATGTTGGAGGCTGGCCCGGACTACACGGGAAGCGGGTCTGCCTGGATGTCATGTACTGCAAGGGGGAGTAGACCAACCGCGCTCACTGCGCTCACTGCGCTCATTGCGTTCACCGCGGGCGAAGCATCCTCGCCATGAATTTCCCCGGGGGGAAAGGATGCTTGGCCTGCAGTCCGCCTCACCCTGTCCTGCTCGGGTGAGGCGGATAAGCTTAGTCCGGCCGGGGCCGGGCCAGGATGATCTGCATCAGGTATAGACGCCGATGTGCCAGGGCACGAACTCGTCCTGACCATAGCCATGCAGCTCGCTCTTGGTCTTCTTGCCGGACGCGGTATCGAGGATCATCTGGAAGAAGCGTTCCCCGATCTCCTGTGGCGTCACGTTGCCGTCGGCGATCTCGCCGCAGTTGATGTCCATGTCTTCTTCCTGGCGTTGCCACAGCGCCGTGTTGGTCGCCAGCTTCAGCGACGGCGAGGGTGCGCAGCCATAGGCCGAACCACGGCCGGTGGTGAAGCAGATCATGTTGGCGCCACCGGCGACCTGGCCGGTGGCCGAGATCGGGTCGTAGCCCGGGGTATCCATGAAGACGAAGCCCTTGGCGGTCACGGTCTCGGCGTACTTGTAGACATCCACCAGATTGGTGGTGCCACCCTTGGCCACCGCGCCCAGCGACTTTTCCAGAATGGTGGTCAAGCCGCCCGCCTTGTTGCCGGCCGAGGGATTATTGTTCATCTCGGCATCGTTTTTGGCGCAATATTCTTCCCACCAGGCGATGCGCGCCAGCAGCTTCTCGCCGACCTCGGAGGACACCGCGCGACGCGTGAGCAGGTGTTCGGCGCCATAGATTTCAGGTGTCTCGGACAGAATCGCCGTGCCGCCGTGTTTCACCAGCAGGTCAACCGCCGCGCCCAGCGCCGGGTTGGCGGTGATGCCCGAGTAGCCATCCGAACCACCGCACTGCAGGCCCAGCGTCAGGTGCTTGGCTGGCACCGGCTCGCGCTTGATGTCATTGGCCTTGGGCAGCATCTTCTTGATCTTCTCGATCCCCAGCGCCACCGTCTTGGCGGTGCCGCCAGTGCTCTGGATGGTGAAGGTATGGAAGTATTCCCCTTCCTTCAGGTTGTGGCTGTCCATCAGGCCGGAAATCTGGTTGGTCTCGCACCCCAGCCCGACCACCAGCACGGCGGCGAAGTTGGGATGGGTGGCGTAGCCCGCCAGGGTACGGCGCAGGATCTGCAGCGGTTCCCCCTGCGAATCCACCGCGCAGCCCAGACCGTGTGTCAGGGCGACCACGCCGTCGATATTGGGATAGTCGGCCAGCACTTCCGGGTGGATGTCGCGACGGAAGTAGTCGGCAATGGCGCGTGCGGCCGTGGCCGAGCAGTTCACTGAAGTCAGCACGCCGATGTAGTTGCGCGTGGCCACGCGGCCGTCCGGGCGCACGATGCCCATGAAGGTGGCCGGCTGCGCCACGAAATCGACCGGCTTCACGTCCGCGCCGAAATGGTGTTCACGCGAGAATTCGGCCATGGCCAGGTTGTGCGTATGCACGTGCTGACCCGGCGCGATGGCCTGGCTGGCCGTGCCAATGATCTGACCGTAGCGCTTGACCGGCTCGCCCACGGCAATGGCGCGGGTGGCCATCTTGTGACCGGCGGGAATCAGACCCTGGACCTTGAGGCCGCCTTCTTCCTGCAACACGGTGCCGGAGATGAGCTGCTGGCGGGCAATGACGACATCATCGACAGGATTGAGTCGGATGACGGGAGAGGTAGCTTTCATGTTGATCTCGGTGAGAACGTGGATGCTGCGGGCTGGCCGCGGAAGCGGCGGGCGCATGCCCTGCTCCTGGGAGCAGGGCATGCCGGAAATGCGGACTTACTTGGGCGCGAACTGTGCCAGGTCAGGCATGGGGCTGCCGACCCATTGCTGATAGATGGCGGGCAGCTTGCCATTCTTCAGATTGGCGGTGATCCATTCGTTGAGCCACTTTTCCAGTGCCGGTTCACCCTTGCGCAGGCCGATGGCATAGGGGATGTCCTTGATGGCGAACTTGGTTTCCAGGTTCTTGGACGGGTTCTGCTTGGCGATGGCCGAGGCCAGCGAGTTCGGCGTGCACAGGGCATCGACCTGACCGGAGATGATGGCCGCGGTCACGGTGGCATCGTCGTCAAAGCGCACGATGTTGGTTCCCTTGGGGGCGAGCGGGGTCAGCAGCGAATCCTGCATGTTGCCGCGGACCACGGCCACGCGCTTGCCGACCAGGTCGTTGAGGCTCTTGATGTTCTCACCCTTGGGCGCGGCCACCACGAACTGCGAGGCGCCATACGGCTGGGTGAAGGCCACCACCTTCTGGCGTTCCGGTGTGATCGAGAAGGACGAGATCACCATGTCGGCCTTGCCGGTCATCAGGAAGGGGATGCGGTTGGGGCCGGTGACCTGCACGATCTCCAGCTCCACGCCCATGTCCTTGGCCAGCAGGCGCGCGGTTTCCACGTCCGAGCCCTGCGGCTCCAGCTTGGCATTGGTCATCCCGAACGGCGGCGCACCCAGGTCGATCGCGATCAGCACCTTCTTGCGTGCCTTGATATCGGCCAGCGCGTCGGCGTGGGCGGCCTGCGCGAAGCAAGCCAGGCCCAGCACGACGGCGGCAGCCTTCTTGGTGAAATTGAGCAGATTCTTCATTGCGGTCTCCTGAGTGGTTTATTTGATACTGCCTGAGAAAAACAAATTCTGTGCGACAAAGTCTGTGCGCTCCGAAAACTCAGAGATCGCTGGACACGAACTTCTGCAACTCGGCCGTCTTCGGATTGCTGAACAGCTCATCCGGCGGGCCGACCTCCCACACCTGGCCCTGGTGCATGAAGACCAGCACGTCGGCCAGCTTGCGGGCAAAGGCCATCTCGTGCGTGACCAACACCATGGTCATGCCGCCACGGGCCAGGTCTTCCATCACCTTCAGCACTTCGGCCGTCAGTTCCGGGTCCAGCGCCGAGGTCACTTCATCGAAGAGCATCAGTTCCGGCGCCATCGCCAGCGAGCGTGCGATGGCCACGCGCTGCGCCTGGCCGCCGGAGAGCTGTTCGGGATAGGCTTCCTTCTTGTTTTCCAGTCCCACCAGCTGCAGCACCTTGTGGGCGATCTTCCTGGCTTCCTCGGTCGACATCTTCTTGATGGTGGTCAGCGCCAGCGTGATGTTGCGCTCCACCGTCAGATGCGGGAACAGGTTGTAGCTCTGGAAGACGATACCGACCTGCTTGCGCAGTTCGCGCAGGTTGAGCCGGTCGGGATGATGGATGTCATGGCCACAGACATTGATGTCGCCGGCATCCACCTTTTCCAGTCCGTTCAGGCAGCGCAGCAGGGTGCTCTTGCCCGATCCGCTCTTGCCGATGATGGCCACCATCTGTCCCTTTTGCACATCCAGCGAAACGCCGTTCAATACCTTGTTAGTACCGAAGCTCTTGTGCAGATCCTTGATCTTAACGATTGCTGACATTCAATTTCCTTTCAAAGTGCTTGGACAGCGCCGACAGCGGGAAGCACAGGCAAAAATAGATGAGCGCGACGCAGCCGAAGACGGTGAACGGCTGGAAGGTCGAGTTGTTGATGATCTGGCCGGCACGGGACAGATCGACGAAACCGATCACCGAGGCCAGCGAGGTGTTCTTCACGATCTGCACCATGAATCCCACCGTGGGCGGCGTGGCGATCTTGATGGCTTGCGGCAGGATCACCTTGGTCAATTGCTCGTAGCGGTTGAAGCCCAGGCATTCCGAGGCCTCCCATTGAGTCTTGGGCACCGCCTGGATGCAGCCGCGCCAGATTTCACCCAGGAAGGCCGCGCAGTAGATCGCAAAAGAGATGCCGGCTGCTACCAACGGCGTCAGCTTGAAGCCGGCGATGGCCAGTCCGAAATAGGCCACGAACAGGATCACCAGCAGCGGAATGCCTTGCACCACCTGGATATAGCCGCTGGCGATGTTGCGCAGCAGGCGGTTGGGCGAGACCCGCCACAGCGCGATCACGAACCCGGCCACACCGCCGAAGGCAAACGCCACCAACGACAGCACCACGGTCCAGACGGCCGCCTGCAGCAGGTATTCGACGTGCAGGAAACTAAAGGAATTCATCGCCGCTCCTCACAGGTTGGTGCCAAGCTTGCGCTTGCGCACGAAGGCCAGCTGGCTGATCAGCCAGAACGCGCCACGGAACAGGAAGGACAGCGCCAGGTAGGCCACCGCGATGACCGCATAGACCTCGAAGCTGCGGAAGGTCTCCGACTGCACCAGGTTGGCGGTCGCCGTTAGCTCTTCCGCCGAAATCTGCGAGGTGATGCTGGAGGCCAGCATCAGCAGGATGAACTGGCTGGTCAGTGATGGATAGACGCGCTCCACCGCCGGCAGCAACACCACATGCCAGTACACATGCAGACGCGACATGCCCAGGCATTCGGCCGCCTCGATCTGGCCGGGGTGGATGGAGTTGATGCCGGCGCGCATGATCTCGGTGGTGTAGGCACCGACGTTGACGGTGAGGGCGATCACGGCAGCGGTCTCGGCCGAGAGCTTCCAGCCGATGCTGGCCAGACCGAAGAACACCAGGAACACCTGCACCAGCAGCGGGGTGTTGCGGATGATCTCGACATAGGCACGGATCAGGCCGCGCACCAGCGCCAGACGGCTCTTGCCAGCGATCGCGCATAGCGTGCCGACCACGAATCCCAGCGCGATGGACAGCGCCGAGAGCTGTATCGTCAACCAGGCGCCCATGAGCAGGCGGTCCCAGTTGGCGAAGACGCTCATGAAATCGAAGGTGTAGTTCATTGACGCTCCGATGTTCCTGGGCGGGGGATGGACATGGGCATGAGGGTGGTCTCCTTTGCAGTTTTCCTGGGGGCGGCCTCTTGTTGTGCGACTGTTGCCGCGGGCCTTGGCATGATTGCCGGGGTTGTCTGCGCCTTGCGGCGCGCCTGGGTAACGCGATCTGGACATGGCCGCTAGAGCGGCTTGACGCCTCCCGCGCTAAATACGGATGTCACGTGTGCTATACCGTTGACCAGCGGTGCGCCGAAGTCGGGAATGCTGATCTCGATACTGTCGCCATCTTCGGTGCGCAGGCTGTAGGCGAAGGACAGGTTGGCCGCGCCCATGAAGTGCACGTGCACGTCACCCGCGTGCAGCAGGTGCGAATACTTGAAGTAGTGGTATTCCAGGTTCTCGATGCTGTGGCACATGTTGTCCTGGCCGGTCAGGAATTCCTGTTCCCAGATCACTCGGCCCTTGCGACGGATTCGGGTCATCCCCACCAGATGGGCCGGCGGCAGCCCCACCAGCAGCTCCGGTCCGAAGCTGCAGTGACGCAGCTTGGAATGCCCCTGGTAAAGGTAATTGCGACGCTCCATGACGTGGTCCGAAAACTCGTTGCCGATGGCAAAGCCCAGCCGGCGCGGGCAGCCCTCGTCATCGATCAGGTACAGGCCGACAATCTCCGGTTCCTCGCCGCCGTCGAGCGCGAAGTCCGGGCGCGGCAGCGGCTGACCGGGGGCGACGACGCTGCTGCCGTCGCCCTTGTAGAACCACTCCGGCTGCACGCCCACTTGGCCCGGCGCAGGGCGGCCACCGGCGATGCCCCATTCGATCATCAGCTGGGTATCGGTCTTGTCGAGTTCATCACCTTCCAGGCGGCGATGCATCTTGTCGCGGGTGGTGGCGCTGCCCAGATGGGTGGTGCCGGCGCCGGAAACGCGGCAATGCGCCGGATCGGGATGGTCCAGCGGTGCCAGGATGCGGGCCTCGGCCAGGATGGCGGCGTAGTCTTCGGACTGGTCGGTGTTGAGCAACTGGGCCTGACGCTCCAGCCCGGTGCTGCGCTGCAGCGCCAGCAGGGCCAGTTCGCGCATGGTCGCCACCTGGTCCAGCGCCTGGATGTGGCTGCCGTTGACGATGCCTACACGGCGCTCGCCCTTGCGGTCGCGGTATTGAATCAGCCTCACCGGGTCTCCTTGTCTGTCCGCAATGTCGGTTCTGGTCAGCCAGGCG
Source organism: Herbaspirillum sp. C7C2 (assembly GCF_022627865.1). Classification (NCBI taxonomy): domain Bacteria; kingdom Pseudomonadati; phylum Pseudomonadota; class Betaproteobacteria; order Burkholderiales; family Oxalobacteraceae; genus Herbaspirillum; species Herbaspirillum sp. C7C2. Next base: position 67,944 of record NZ_JABXGI010000022.1, on the reverse strand, counting down.
ACGAAACGGCGAGGACGATCAGGCATTCGCAGGCGGCAGGAATGTCGCGCCTACGATGGATCGGTCCTGCCAACGTCTCCTGAGCTTTTTTCACGCATCGCCTTGGCAGGCCGATAGATGCGCTAGCATTGTGGTTTTTTCCGGACCGACTATAAGAGGCGAGTACAACGATGTCCAATGAGCTTAATTCATCGGGTGATAACCAACTCGGAGATGGCGCCGGCGCGCTGCCTTCGGTGGGGTCCATCGTCAGCCGCCTGCGCTTTCGCCAGGTCGCGCTGCTGACGGCACTCGACGAGCAGGGCTCGCTGCACAAGGCGGCCGAGGTGATGCACATGACCCAGCCGGCGGCCACCAAGGCCCTGCATGAAATGGAGGATGCCCTGGGCGTAACCCTGTTCGACCGCTCGCCACGCGGCATCGAGGCCACTGAGCTGGGCCGTTGCGTGATCCGCTATGCGCGCCTGATCCAGAGCGACGTAGCCAATCTGCGCGAGGAATTGCAGAACATGATCAGCGGTCGCGGCGGCCGCCTGTCCATCGGCACCATCATGGGGGCCGCACCCTTCGTCACGCGTGCGCTCTCGCGCCTGCGCGAAATCCAGCCGGAAGTCTCCATTGAGATCAGCGAAGACACCAGCGCGCGCCAGTTGCTGCTGCTGGACCAGGGGCGCATTGATCTGATGATCGGCCGCTCCTCGGTCAGTTCGCAACCCAATCTGTACAACTATGAAATGCTGCGCGGCGAGCCCATGTGCATCGTCTGCGGTATCGACCATCCCCTGGCCACCGCCCAGAAGGTGCGCCTGCAGGAGCTGGCCGGGGCCTCCTGGATCCTGTATTCCAGCAACATGCCCATGCGCATCTGGATCGAGCACGAGTTCAAGCTGGAGGGGCTGAAGGTGCCGGGCAACGTGATCGAGACCGCCTCGCCCTTCGTGACCATCACGCTGCTGGCGCAATCGAACATGGTGGCAGTGATGCCATTGGATATCGCCCACTTCTTCGCGGCGCGGCAGATGCTGGGCATCCTGCCCGTGAACCTGAAGACGCGCATCGAGCACTACGGCATCGTCACCCGCAAGAACACCACCCTGTCGTCGCTGGCCAAGATGTTCATCCAGATCCTGCGCCAGCAAAACTGAGTGATAGATGATAGATGGCCAGCCCAGCTGGCAGGACGGATGGGATGCTCGGCCACTCGCCATTGAGGTTTTTTTACGCGCTAGGGTTTTTCCGGATGTCGTGCGGCCGCGTTTTCCTGTTAGCCTTCGTCTGCGGTCGGGGTGACCGCATTCCCTTCTTCTCCGGTCGGCCTTCATGAATTTGCGTCTCACGCGTGCGCGCACGCGACTTGCTGCACAGCTTCCCGTTTCCTTCCAGGCTGCTGCCGCGCGCAGCGTGCTGGCGTCACTCTGCCTTGGCGCCGCCTGGCTGCTGGCCGGATGTGCCGGCCAGGCGCCAGCCGCCCCTGATGCCGCCGCCAAGCAGGCCAGGCTGGACCAGGCACTGGCGCTGTTTTCTGCCAATCCGCCCAAGGGCCTTCCTGCTGGCTGGGAACCGCTGGTCTTCACCCGCAAGAAGATTCCTACCGAATACCGTCTGGTCGATGACAATGGGCGCAGCGTGCTGCATGCCTTTGCCGACCGTGCTTCGTCCGGTCTGCGTCATCCGGTCGACATCGACATCAACAAGAAGCCCTGGCTGTCCTGGAGCTGGAAGGCCAGTGGCCTGATCCCGACGGCCGATCTCACTCACCGCGAGACCGATGATTCGCCGGTGCGCATCGTGCTGGCCTTCGATGGTGACCATGACAAGCTTTCGCTGATGGACACCATCCTCTTCGATACCGCCAAATTGCTGACCGGGCATGAGCTGCCTTATGCCACGCTGATGTATGTCTGGGATAGCAAGGCGCAGGTGGGGCAGGTGATCGCCAATGGTCGTACCGGCCGCATCCAGATGCTGGTCGCCGAGAGCGGCCCGGAGCACGTGGGCCAGTGGCGCAAGTACCAGCGCAATGTCGCCGAGGATTATGAACGTATCTTCGGCGAGAAGCCGGGACGCCTGATCGGCGTGGGGGTGTTGACCGATACCGACAATACCGGCCAGAAGATGGAAGCGTGGTACGGCGATATCCGCCTCATGCGAGAGCCTGAAGCCGCCTCCTGATCCAGCGTTCTGAAGAGGGGCCGTAGCCCGGCAGGCCGGCCTAGACGCCGCGCCACCAGGCCGCGACGTGTCCCCAGAATCCCTTGGGGCCGTCTTCGAAGAGCCAGGGCTTCTCGCGTTTCAATTTGTCCATCATGTCCTGCTCGGCCTTTTCGGAGACATTGCCGAAGGCCCGTCCCAGCTTCAGCAGAGTGCGCATGGCCCCCAGCTTTTCGCGCGCCACCATGCCGGAGGCGTGTTCGATGGCGATGTGGGTCTCGCGCAATTCCTGCACCATGGCCGCCGCCAGCAGTGCGGCCGGGGTGCGCAGGCGCTCCTGCACCACCGAGATGCTGGTGGCCGAGGCCTTGATCTGCGCGGCCAGCACATCGATCTGGGTTTCATCGCCCTTGGCCTGCTTGATGATGGCACTGGCCCAGGCGCGCGAGGCATTGACCAGGTCATCGGTGGTCCAGTCGTGGCGCACCGCGATCCAGAAGCCGTAATTCGCAGCCTGCTCGATCAGGATCTGCACCACGTCCGGAAATTCCTTGTCCATCGCCCGTCTTGCCCAGGCGTACTGGCCCGACAGCATCAGGTGCTGTACCGCTTCTTCGGTGAGGAAATTGGTGTTCTCCGAAACCTTGGCCAACAGATAACTATCGAAGGACGGCTTGACGAAGCCCGAATCGATCTTGGTCGAGAGCCGCACGAAGTTGTGATAATCCCGCTCCAGCGAGTCGTAGATCTCGTCCTTGAGGATGAGTTTGATCTGTTTCATGCTGCTTCCCCTCGGACCGGGTCCGATGTTGTTATTCCGGCAAAATGAACGCGATCGCTGCCGGAGTGAGAGTGATGGCGAGTGCCAACAATGATGCTGCCAGGAAAACTGTTATCGGCTCATCCACGCCGAAACTTTACCGTGCCTGCTTTAGGGCAGTTTCCGCCGCCTTAGTAACTGCGCAGGCCGTAGCGCTGCCGGGTTTCCGCATCCGGCAGCAATTGCTCGCGATAGAGCGACCACGCCGGGTCTGCCTGGATCGCCGCGCTGCTTCTGCAAGCCTGGCATAGCCGGGCCTGCAGGCTGGTGGCAATGCTCTCCAGTCCGCTCGGATCGATCACATAGAAATACGATTGCTGTTGGCCCTGGCTGAACGTGGTGCCGGCGTAGAGGCTGCGGGTTTTCCTGGCGATGGCAGCGGCGATGTCATCCGACAGGGATTCCAGCCGGTCCTGGTCGGCCACGGCCGGCAGGCCGTCGCCCGTGGCCGGGGCATAGTTCACGCGGGTCACCAGCACATAGGGAAAACCGGAGAGCGGAAACGCCCGGCGCAGGCCCATGTCCAGCTTGACCGTGTAGGCCAGCCCGGCGCGCTGGGTCTGGTAGGTCCACCATTCGGCGTCCTGCTCCTGCGCCGTGGCTTGCCCTGCAAGCAGCGCGAGCAGACCCGGGACCAGCAAGGCGAAGACGCGGCGCAGCGGCAACATCAGCTCGCCAGCAGGGCCAGCAGCGCCAGCAAGGCGGGCAGGCCCTGGATGTAGAGGATAGAGCGCTTGGCGGTCAGGCCGCCGTAGATGCCGGCCACCAGCACGCAGATCAGGAAGAAGAACTGTACTGGCCGCTCGCCGGTCGCCAGGCTCCAGAACAGCCCGGCCGCGAGGAAGCCGTTATACAAGCCCTGGTTGGCGGCCAGCACGCGGGTCGCCTCGGCGGCCTGCTTCGATTGGCGGAAGGTCTTCAGTCCCAGCGGCTTGGTCCACAGGAACATCTCCAGGATCAGGATCCAGACATGCTCGATGGCGACCAGCAGCAGGAGGGCAGTGGCGAGGGTGTGCAAGGTTTCTCCCTTGTTATCGTTATCACAAATCAGGATTCAGGATGCGTGCCGAGGATCATGCCTCAAACCGTGCCGCCCGCCAATGCCGTCCGGCCTGCCGTCTTACTTCGCCTGCAGGAATTTCTCGGCCAGCCTCACCCAGTAGGTGGCGCCGATGGGCAGCAGGTCATCGTTGAAGTCATAGCTGGGGTTGTGCAGGTTGCACGGGCCCAGGCCATGACCATGATCGCGGTGACCGCCGTCGCCATTGCCCAAAAACACATAGCAGCCCGGCTTGTGCTGCAGCATGAAGGCGAAATCCTCGGCCCCCATGGTGGGTTCGGTATGGGCATCGACATGATCGGCGCCGAACTGTTCGGTCAGCACCTCGACGGCGAATGCGGTCTCGGCGACGTGGTTGATCAGCGGCGGATAGTTGCGGTTGAAGCGGAAATCGACTGTGGCATCGAAGGCCGCGGCGGTGTGCTCGGCGATCTCCTGCATGCGGCGTTCGATCAGGTCCAGCACGGGCAGGCTGAAGGTGCGCACGGTGCCGACCATCATCGCCTCGTCGGGGATGACGTTGGTGGCGCTGCCGGTATGGATCTGGGTGATGGAGACCACCGCCGGATCATTGGGGTTGATGTTGCGCGCCACGATGGTCTGCCAGGCCTGGGCGATCTGCACCGCCGTCATCACCGGATCGACCGCCTTGTGCGGTTGCGCCGCATGCGAGCCCTTGCCCTTGACGGTGACGTGGAACTCGTTGCTGGAGGCCATCTGTGCACCCGGCGTCACACCGAAATGACCGGCCGGGATGCCCGGCCAGTTGTGCATGCCGAAGACGGCGTCCATCGGGTATTTCTCGAACAGGCCATCCTGGATCATGCGCTCGGCGCCGCGTCCGCCTTCTTCGGCGGGCTGGAAGATGACATACACCGTGCCATCGAAATTGCGATGCTGCGAGAGGTAGTAGGCCGCGCCCAGCAGCATGGCGGTATGGCCGTCGTGGCCGCAGGCGTGCATCTTGCCCTCGTGGCGGGAGGCGTGGGCGAAGGTATTGATCTCGGGCATGGGCAGGGCGTCCATGTCGGCGCGCAAACCGATGGCGCGCGGGCTGTCGCCGTTCTTGATGATGCCGACCACGCCGGTCACGCCCAGGCCTCGTACTACCGGGATGCCCCATTCGGTGAGCTTCTGCGCGACCACATCGGCGGTGCGGACCTCTTCATAGGCGAGTTCGGGGTGGGCGTGGATGTCGCGGCGGATCTTCTGCAGTTCGGCCTGGAACTGGACGATGGGGTCGATGAGTTTCATGGTCTGGCTTGGTCTGGGACAGTGTGTGGAGGTGGTACTGAAGCCGCCTATCTTACCGTGCCTTGCGCCGGGCCACCGTTCGCGCAATTTTGTTCAATACAGGGATCGTCGTCCTGCCTAGCATGCGCCTCTTTCGATATAGCCCGACGAGGCGAGGAGGCATGCTCATGTTCTGGTCTGAATTCCTGTTGCTGGCCGGCGCACATCTGCTGGCGCTGGCCAGTCCCGGTCCGGATTTCCTGTTGCTGGCGCGCAGCAGCCTGCGTCACGGTCGGACGTATGGGTTGGCCGTGAGCCTGGGCATCGCGCTGGCCAATGGGCTCTATATCGCGGTGGCCATCGGCGGTTGGAGCGTGCTGCAGGACAGTCCGGCGCTGCTGGTCGCCTTGCAGTGGCTGGCCAGCGGCTACCTGGCCTGGCTGGGATGGATGTTCATACGCGCCAGCCGCGCGCCCGCCGACTGGCCGGACATGGTGGCGATTGCGCATGCGCAGCGCGTATCACCCCTGCTCGGCATGAGCGCGGGCTTCCTGTCGGCACTATTGAATCCCAAGAATGGCCTGTTCTACTTCGGCCTCTTCACCGTGATCGTGGAGGCGCACACCGGGCTGGGCCGCAAGCTGTTCTATGGGGTGTGGCTGGCGTGTGCGGTGCTGGCCTGGGATGCTGCGCTGGTCTGCCTGATCGCGCGGGAAAAGGTAGTGGTCGCGCTGGGCCGGGCGATGCCGTTGATCGAGCGCTGCGCCGGCCTGCTGTTGCTGGTGGCCGCCGTGGCCCTGGCGGCTGGGCGCCTGCGCTGATTTCCTCAGGGCCTTGCGTATTGCAGGGGCGTGACGGCCACACGGGATTTGAAGACGCGATGGAAATGGCTCTGGTCGGCAAAGCCGGTGTCGTAGGCGGCATCGGCCGCACTCGCCCCCTGACGCAGCAGCACGCGTGCCTGGCGGATCTTCATGTCCAGTTGCAGTGCATGGGGCGTCATGCCGAAGCGGCGGTTGAACTGGCGGATCAACTGGTACCGGCTGGTGCCGGCGATGGCGGCCAGGGTGTCGAGCGTGATGCGTTCACGGCAATGTGCCTGCAGGAAATCATGCGCGGCCTGCAGGCCGTCGCTGCCTTGCGTGGCCATCGTGAGGGGGCTGGCGCAGGTTTCTGCGCATAGCTGCATGAGTTCGTGCAGGCAAGTGATGATGTCGGCCTGCAGGTCGGCGTGCAGGTCGACCTGGTGGGCGTCCAGGGCCGCTGTCATGCGGTTGAGCAATTGGACCGCCGAGGCAGAGCGCAGCACCTGAGAATCCATCCTCTGGAGCAGCCCGCGGGTGCTCGGAGTTTCATCGAGCAGCCTGGCCAGCCAGTGCACGTCGAGGTGGAGCATGCGATAGCTCCAGCGCTGCAGCTCGGCCGGATTGCAGCTATGTACATCACCGGCCCTGACCAGTACGACATCACCGGGGACGATGGCCATGCTCCGGCCCGCCACGGAAAAGACGCTTTGGCCGCCATCGACGATGCCGATCGAAAAGCTGTCATGCGTATGCGGGGCATAGCAGGACAGGCTACCGGTGGCGCGCCGGCCTTCGAGGAAGGGCAGTTCGGGCGTGTGCCAGAAGTGTTGAAGAGGCGTCATGACAGGGTTGGCGAGAGTCGCGGTGGGCCATTTTAAGATAAAGTATCCGCTTTGCCGTCCTGGCCGTTTTCCCGCGCCTTTGCTGCTGTCCTGCCGGTGTGCGGCGCATGGTACGTCTTCCATCCCGTTTTTCCGGTTTTCATCCCTGTTCCTTGCTCCGCTTGCCATGACCATCTCGATCGTCCGCGCCGCCTGTCCTCATGATTGCCCCGATACCTGTGCCTTGCTGGTGACCGTCAAGGACGGCGTCGCCACCGAGGTGCGTGGCGACCCGGATCACCCGCCCACCTCCGGTGTGCTCTGCACCAAGGTTTCACGCTATACCGAGCGCACCTATCACCCTGACCGCCTGCTTTATCCCATGCGCCGGGTGGGCAAGAAGGGCGAGGGCCGGTTCGAGCGCATCAGCTGGGACGAGGCGATTGCGGCCATCGCCCAACGCCTGGGGCAGATTGCCTTGCGCGATCCCCAGGCCATCCTACCCTACAGCTATGCCGGCACCATGGGGCAGGTGCAGGGTGAATCGATGGCAGGGCGTTTCTTCAATCGCCTGGGTGCGTCGCAACTGGAGCGCACCATTTGCGCCTCGGCCGGCGGCGCCGGTTATCGCTACACCATCGGAGCGCGCATCGGTACCGATCTGGAGCAGGTCGACCATGCCCGGCTGATCCTGATCTGGGGTGGCAATCCGATTGCCTCCAACCTGCATTTCTGGACCCGGGTGCAGGCCGCCAAGCGGAATGGTGCACGCCTGATCGCCATCGATCCCTATCGCTCGCTTACAGCCGAAAAGTGCCACCAGCATATTGCCCTGTTGCCGGGTACTGATGCGGCCCTGGCGCTGGGCATGATGCATGTGCTGATTGCCGAGGACCTGCTCGACCACGACTACATCGCCCGTCACACGCTGGGCTTCGATCAGTTGAAAGAGCGCGTGGCGGAATGGACGCCGGCCCGTACCGCCGAGGTCTGCGGCATCAAGGCCGAAGAAGTGCTGGCGCTGGGGCGTGAGTACGGCCGCGTGGCGCTGGCCGGCGAAGGCGTTGTCATCCGCGCCAACTACGGCTTGCAGCGCGTGCGCGGCGGCGGCATGGCGGCGCGCAACGTGGCCTGCCTGCCAGCCCTGGTGGGGGCCTGGCGTCACGCCGCCGGCGGCATCCAGCTGTCGGTGTCGGACAGCTTTCCCAAGGATGCGGCGGCGCTGAGTCGGCCCGACCTGGCCGCGCGTCATGGCGCCCCGGCCCGCGTCATCAACATGAGTACCATCGGCGACGATCTCCTGAAGCCGGCGTCGCCCGGGTTCGGGCCCCAGGTGGAGGCGGTGATTGTCTACAACTCCAACCCGGTGGCGGTGGCACCGGAGTCGGCCAAGGTAGCGCAGGGCTTCGCCCGCGAGGACCTGTTTACCGTGGTGCTGGAGCACTTCCAGACCGATACCGCCGACTACGCCGATATCCTCTTGCCGGCCACCACCCAGCTGGAACACATCGACGTCCATGCCTCCTACGGTCACGTCTACATGCTGGCCAACAATGCGGCCATTGCGCCCATGGGCGAGGCCAAGCCCAATACCGAGATCTTCCGCCTGCTCGCTGCGGCCATGGGGTTCACCGAGGACTGCTTCCGTGACAGCGATGACCAGTTGGCGGCGGTGGCCTTCCGGCGCGATGACCCGCGCAGTGGCGGCTACGACTGGCAGGTGCTCAAGGAAAAGGGCTGGCAGCGTCTGGACATGCCGGTCGCGCCGTTTGCCGAAGGCGGGTTTGCCACGCCCTCGGGCAAGTGCGAATTCTATTCGGCGCAGATGAAGGCGGCCGGTCTCGATCCGTTGCCGGCCTATATCGCGCCCTACGAGTCGGTGGCCAGCAACCCGGAACTGGCTGCCCGCTATCCGCTGGCGATGATTTCCCCGCCGGCGCGCAATTTCCTCAACTCGTCCTTCGTCAACGTGCAGAGCCTGCGCGATACCGAGGGCGAGCCGCATCTGGACATGCACCCGCAGGACGCCGCTGCCCGCGGCATCACACAAGGCGATACGGTGCGCGTGTTCAATGATCGCGGCAGCATGCAGGCGCGCGTGCGTGTGACGGAAAAGGCGCGCCCGGGTCTGGTGGTGGGGCTGTCGATCTGGTGGAAGAAGTTTGCCGCCGATGGCAAGAACGCCAACGAGGTGACCAGCCAGCGCCTGACCGACATGGGTAACGCGCCTACCTTCTACGACGTGCTGGTGCAGGTGGAAAAACTGCAGCAGCCGGTTGTGGCGCACTGAGTCCCTGCATCATGCTGCGCAGGGGCATGCTGGTGCTGGCGCTGGGCGGATTGCTGGGTTTGGGCGCGTGTTCATCGGTGTCCTATTACGCCCAGGCCGCGCATGGCCAGTTCTCCCTGCTGGCGCAGGCCCGGCCGCTGGATGACTGGCTCGCCGATCCCGCCACCCAGCCGGCGCTCAAGACCAAGCTGCAGACGGTGCAAGAGATTCGCCGCTTTGCGGTGGTCGAACTGGGCTTGCCCGATAACGGCAGTTACCGCACCTATGCCCAGCTGGACCGGCCTTTCGTGTTGTGGAACGTGGTGGCCGCACCGGAACTCTCGCTCAAGGCCAGGCAGTGGTGTTTTCCCATTGCCGGTTGCGTGGACTATCGCGGCTATTACAGCCAGCAAGCGGCCCAGGACTACGCCGCCGCGCTGCAGCGGGAAGGCTATGACGTCCAGGTGGCGGGGGTGCCGGCCTATTCCACGCTGGGCTGGTTCGATGATCCGGTCATCTCCACCTTCATCCAGTATCCCGACGGTGAACTGGCGCGCCTGATCTTCCATGAACTGGCGCACCAGACTGTCTACGCCCGCGACGATACGCCCTTCAATGAAGGTTTCGCGGTAGCGGTCGAGGAACTGGGGCTGGAGCGCTGGCTGGCGGCGCGCCACGATTCTGCTATGACCGAGGCGTATCAGCGCTATGCGCAGCGCAAGCGGGAATTCCTGGCGCTGCTGGACAAGTACCGCGCCCAGCTAAAGGACAACTACGACAGCGATGCCAGCGACGCCGTGAAGCGCGAGCGCAAGGCCGCCATCTTCGCCGCCCTGCGTGCTGAATACGCGACGATCAAGAGCACACGCTGGAACGGCTATGCCGGCTACGACCGCTGGTTCGCCATGCCGTTGTCGAACGCGCATCTGGCCCTGGTCGGTGCTTATCACGACATGGTGCCGGCTTTTCGGCGGCTGTTCGAAAACAGTCGAGGTTTTCCTGATTTCTATGACAAGGTCCGGCGACTGGCGCGCATGGACAAGCCCGCCCGGCACGCCGCGCTGGGCGAAGCGCCCTTGACCACGGGCAAGGCGGCGCCAGAAACATTTCCCACCGACACCATTGGGCAGCCCAAACGGGATGCAGGCGGGTATCATCCCGGGTGATTTGGCCGGTCTGTCCAGGCGCGGCCTTCATCATTACCCGGCGCGAAGTACCCCCGAACGGAGGGCATTTCACAAAAATTCACTTAATTCGGGCGCAAAGTGCTTGCCCCGCGGTCGAATGCTGGATAGCATCTGCGTTAAATAAAAAAACACTCGTGCTTTTTTTGCTGTGCGCGCCAAGCGGTCGCAACATGACACCGCCCAGCCCCAGCGCACGTTATGACCGGAGACAGAGGACACACTATGGAAAGATTCTGGCTTGCATCCTATCCTGCAGGCGTTCCCGCGGACATCGACCCCGGCCGTTACGGCTCGTTGGTACAGATGATCGATGAAGCCTTCACCAGGCACGCCGACCGCAATGCCTACGTCTGCATGGGCAAGTACCTGCGTTACAGCGAACTGGATACCATGTCGCGGGCGCTGGGCGGCTGGCTGCAGGGACTGGGGCTGCAGAAGGGCGCCCGGGTGGCGATCATGATGCCCAATGTGCTGCAGTATCCGATCGCCATCGCGGCGATCCTGCGGGCCGGTTATACCGTGGTCAATGTCAATCCGCTCTATACAGCGCGCGAGCTGGAACATCAGTTGAAGGATTCGGGCGCCGAAGCCATCTTCGTGCTGGAAAACTTTGCCTGCACGCTGCAGAAGGTGGTCGCCAATACCAGCATCAAGCATATCGTGGTGGCCAGCATGGGCGAGCTGCTGGGCACGCTCAAGGGTGCCATCGTCAACCTGGTGGTGCGCCACGTGAAGAAGCTGGTGCCGGCCTGGTCGCTGCCCAACGCCATCAGCTTCAGCCGTGCCTTGTCGCAAGCGCAGGGCAAGCAGTTGCGGCCGGTCAGCCTGACGCCTGACGACGTCGCCTTCCTGCAATACACCGGTGGCACCACCGGCGTGGCCAAGGGCGCCGTACTGACCCACCGCAATCTGGTGGCCAATGTGCTGCAGGCCGAGGAATGGCTGACCCCGGCGCTCAAGGCCGGCAAGCCCATCGACCAGCTGGTGTTCGTCTGTGCCTTGCCGCTGTATCACATCTTTGCGCTGACTGTCTGCAACATGCTTGGCACACGCGAAGGCGCGCTCAACCTGCTGATTCCCAACCCGCGTGATATCCCCGGCTTCGTCAAGGAGCTGGCCAAGTACAAGGTCAATACCTTCCCGGCCGTCAATACGCTCTACAACGCACTGCTCAACAATGCCGATTTCGCCAAGCTGGACTTTTCCGGTTACCGCTGCTGCGTGGGTGGTGGCATGGCCGTGCAGCAAAGCGTGGCCGACAAGTGGAAGAAGCTGACCGGCTGCCCCATCATCGAAGGCTACGGCCTGTCGGAGACCTCGCCGATCGCCAGCGCCAATCCCTGCACCATCGAAGAATACACCGGCACCATCGGTCTGCCGTTGCCCTCGACCGAGATCGCCATCCTCGACGACGATGGGAATCCGGTGCCGCTCGGCCAGCCGGGCGAGATCGCCATCCGCGGTCCGCAGGTGATGCCGGGTTACTGGCAGCGCCCCGATGAGACGGCCAAGGTCATGACGCCGGACGGTTTCTTCAAGACCGGCGATATCGGCATCATGGATGCCCTGGGTTACACCCGTATCGTCGACCGCAAGAAGGACATGATTCTGGTCTCCGGTTTCAACGTCTATCCCAACGAGATCGAAGGCGTGGTGGCGCAGCATCCGGGCGTGCTGGAATGCGCCTGCGTGGGCGTCCCGGACGAACATACCGGCGAGGCGGTCAAGCTCTTCGTGGTGCGCAAGGACAAGTCGCTCACCAGCGAGCAATTGATGGCCTACTGCAAGGAGCAGTTCACCGGCTACAAGAAGCCCAAGTACATCGAGTTCCGTGATGAGCTGCCCAAGACCAACGTCGGCAAGATCCTGCGTCGCGAGTTGCGCGACGAGCCGGCCAAGGCCCAGCAGAAACGGGCCGCCTGACCGGATGTAAATCGTAGCGCTCCAATGAAAAATCGCTGCCGGATCACTCCGGCAGCGATTTTTTTTCGGGGCGGGAAAGATCAGTCCGGCACGGGCGTGATCACCGGCTTGCCACTGAAATGCGCCTGCAGGTTGTTGAAGGCCAGATCGGCCATGGCGGTGCGTGTGACCAGTGTGCCGCTGGCCATGTGCGGTGTCAGCACCACGTTCTCCTGGGCGGCCAGTTCGGCAGGGATATTGGGCTCGTTCTCGAACACATCCAGACCGGCACCGGCGATGGTGCCGGCCTTGATCGCGGCGATCAGCGCGGTTTCATCCACCACCGAGCCGCGTGCCACGTTGATCAGGAAACCCTTGGGACCGAGCGCTTCCAGCACGTCTGCATTGACCAGTGCACGGGTACCGGCGCCGCCGGGGGTGATCATCACCAGGAAATCGACCGCCGCCGCCAGCGACTTGATGTCGCCGAAGTAGGTGTAGGGAACGTCCTTGCGTGAGCGATTGTGATACGCGATCTCCATGTCGAAGCCGGCGGCGCGGCGGGCGATGGCTTCGCCGATGCGTCCCAGTCCGACGATGCCCAGCCGCGCGCCGCTGACCTTGGTGGTGAAGGGGAAGGGGCCGTTCTTCCATTCGCCACTGCGGGCGAAGCGATCGGCGCGCACCACGTTGCGTGCCACGGCCAGCATCAGCGCGATGGCCATGTCGGCCACGTCATCGGTCAGCACGTCGGGGGTGTGGGTGACATGGATGCCGCGCTCGCGGGCAGCCGGCACATCCACACCGTCGTAGCCGACGCCGAATACCGAGACGATTTCCAGCGCCGGAAAGCGCGCCATGAATTCCCGCCCGACCTTCGCCTCGCCATTGGCGGCGATGCCACGCACCTGCGGGGCGATGGCGGCGAGCTGGTCGTCGCTGAGCTGGTCCAGCACGAGGTTGTGGCAAGTGAAATTCTGTTGCAGCAGATCCAGCAGATGCTGTGGCAGGCGGGCGACGATCAGGATGGTAGGGCGTTCGTTGGAAGTCATGGTCACTGGGGAGGAAGCGGTGATGGAGTCGTTACGATACGGACTATTGATACGCCACGGGCTGAAATCTTTTCAAGCCCGCAGCGGAATCTGTGGCTACAGCGCCGGGCTGAGGCTGCCCTGGCCGGCCGGGTCCAGCGGCGGCAAGGGACGTGGCTTGCGGCTTTCGTCGGTGGCCACATAGGTCAGCGTGGCCTCAGTGACCTTGACGATCTCGGTCTGCAGCCGGTTGCGTTCGGCATAGACTTCGACATTGACCGTGATGGAGGTATTGCCGACCTTGACGATGTCGGCATAGAAGGACAGCAGGTCACCCACGAAGACCGGATTCTTGAACAGGAAGGAATTGACCGCGATGGTCGCCACCCGGCCATTGGCACGGCGCGTAGCCGGCAGCGATCCGGCGATGTCCACCTGGGCCATGATCCAGCCACCGAAGACGTCGCCATAGACGTTGGCGTCGGACGGCATGGGCATGACCCGCAGTTGCGGCGCCTTGCCGGGCGGGAGTTGGGGGACGGTATGGGACATGCATGACTCCTTGGAGAGGGGAAGCCCCGGCGCGCTCGCGGGATGGCTCTTATAATCGGGGTTTGCGGTGTTGCGGGTTTGTATCGAAACCGACAGGCCCTAGTGTATCGGATGTCGGTCTTTTGTTGCGCCGCCTCCGAAGACGGCTCTGCGCCGCCTGCCGCCGCCTCCCTATTTCCAGGTCCGTCCCCATGCGTCGTTACCCCAATTCATCTGCCTCACCTCAAGCACCGATCAAGCGCCAGCGTGGCGACTGGGATGTGGTCAAGACCCTGCTACCCTACCTGTGGACCTACAAGTGGCGGGTGATGCTGGCGCTGGCCTTCCTGGTCGGCGCCAAGCTGGCCAACGTCGGCGTGCCGCTGGTGCTCAAGAAGCTGGTCGATGCCATGACCATCACCGCCTCCCATCCGCAGGCGCTGCTGGTGTTGCCGCTGGGCCTGTTGGTGGCCTATGGCGCGCTGCGACTGGCGACGGCGCTCTTTACCGAACTGCGGGAGCTGATGTTCGCCCGCGTCACCCAAAGGGCGGTGCGCACCATTGCATTGCAGGTCTTCCGTCACCTGCATGCCCTGTCGCTGCGCTTCCACCTCAATCGCCAGACCGGCGGCATGACGCGTGACATCGAGCGCGGTACCCGTGGCGTCTCCACGCTGGTGTCGTACACGCTCTTTTCCATCCTGCCCACCATCATCGAGATCGTGCTGGTGCTGGCCTATCTGGTTACCCATTACGACATCTGGTTCTCGCTCATCACGGCCGGTGCGCTGGTGCTCTACATCCTGTTCACCATCACCGTGACCGAGTGGCGCACGCACTTCCGCCGTACCATGAACGAACTCGATTCGAACGCCAATACGCGTGCCATCGATTCGCTGCTCAACTACGAGACGGTCAAGTATTTCGGCAACGAGGAATTCGAGGCGCGCCGCTATGATGAAGGCCTGCAGCGCTACGAGCGGGCCGCCGTGAAATCGCAGAGTTCTCTTTCGCTGCTCAATACCGGACAGTCGGCCATCATCGCCATCGCGGTCACGCTGATCCTGTGGCGCGCCACCGCCGGTGTGATCGATGGCAGCATGACCCTGGGCGACATGGTGCTGGTCAATGCCTTCATGATCCAGCTCTACATCCCGCTGAACTTCCTGGGTGTGCTCTATCGCGAGATCAAGCAGAGCATGGCCGACATGGAGCGCCTGTTCTCGCTGCTGGAAGAAAACCGCGAAGTGGCTGACCGCCCCGGTGCACAGCCCCTGCGTACGCAGGGCGCGGAGCTGCATTTCGAACACGTCGATTTCAGCTACGAGCGCAATCGCCAGATTCTTTTTGATGTCGATTTCAAGGTCCAGGCCGGCACCACCACCGCCGTGGTCGGCCACAGCGGCTCGGGCAAGTCGACCTTGTCGCGGCTGCTGTATCGCTTCTATGACGTCGACCATGGCGCCATCCGCATCGATGGGCAAGACCTGCGCAATGTCACGCAAGCCTCGCTGCGCCAGGCCATCGGCATCGTGCCGCAGGATACGGTGCTGTTCAACGACACCATCGAATACAACATCGCCTATGGCAAGCCCGGCGCCACGCGCGAGCAGATCGTGGCGGCGGCCAAGGCGGCCTATATCCATGACTTCATCGAGTCGCTGCCGGACGGTTATGCCAGCATGGTGGGCGAGCGTGGCCTGAAGCTGTCCGGCGGTGAGAAGCAGCGCGTGGCCATCGCCCGCACCCTTCTGAAAGATCCGGCCATCCTGATCTTCGATGAAGCGACGTCGGCCCTGGATTCGCGTGCCGAACAGGCGATCCAGCAACAGCTCGAAGAGATCGCGCGCGAACGCACGACGCTGGTCATCGCACACCGGCTTTCCACCATCGTCAATGCGCAGCAGATCCTGGTGATGGACCATGGCCGCATCGTCGAGCGCGGTACCCATGCGGGCTTGCTGATGGCCGATGGTCTGTACGCGCAGATGTGGCTGCGCCAGCAGGCGGGAGGTGACGAGGACAGTGCCTCCGCCGCACCGCTCAAGGAAGGCGAAGCGGTGCTGCTCGCGCCCGATGCCGAACCCAGTGTATTGAGGCCGGCCGAACAGCGCTAGCAGGGCCACGTGCCGACGCTGCTTGCGCCGGCACGGGCGCAGCGGCACAATTCGCCATTCGACCTAGAACGGGAAGTGGGCGGGCAATGGAAAGCAAATGGCTTGAGGATTTCGTCTCCCTGGCGGAAACGCGCAGTTTCAGTCGCTCGGCCGAGTTGCGGCATGTGACGCAACCGGCTTTTTCGCGACGTATCCAGTCGCTGGAGGCCTGGCTGGGTACCGACCTGATCGACCGTACTTCCTATCCCACCCGCCTCACGCCGGCCGGTGAAGTGTTCTACGAGCAGGCCGTGGCCATGCTGGGCCAGATCAACAATACCCGGGCGCTGCTGCACGGCAAGCGACCTACCGCCCAGACCACCATCGACTTCGCAGTCCCGCATACGCTCTCGCTGACCTACATGCCGAAGTGGCTCAGCTCGCTGGAGTCCGGCTTCGGCTCCATCAATACCCGCCTGATCGCCCTGAATGTCCACGATGCCGTGATGACCATCGTCGAAGGCGGCTGCGACCTGCTGTTGTGCTATCACCATCCACGCCAGCCGGTGCAACTCGATGCCAGCCGCTACGACATGCTGACCATGGGAACCGAGACGATGCGTCCCTACTCGCGTTGTGATCGGCAGGGCCGGCCCGACTACCTCTTCCCCGGCAGCGCCAAGGCGCCGCTGCCGTTTCTTTCCTACACCAGCAATGCCTATCTGGGGCGCATGGTGGAATTGATGATGGCCGATACCAAGCGGCCGCTGCACCTGGCCAAGCACTACGAGACCGACATGTCGGAAAGCCTGAAGATGATGGCGCTGGAGGGCCATGGGGTGGCCTTCCTGCCGGAGTCCTCGGTGGTCCGGGAAGTGCGAAATCGGCAGCTGGCACGCACGGATGGCCCGACCGGCGAGTGGGAGGTGGAGATGGAGATCCGCCTCTACCGCGAACGTCCCACCCCGCAACGCACCGGCAAGGCACTGGTGGCGCGCCTGTGGGAGTACCTGGTCGACCTGGATACGCAGCGGCAGGGAAAGCTGGAGCGTGATGAGCGCCAGAAGGTGGCGGCAGGCAAATCCGCCCGTGCGGCGGAAAAACGCGAATCCTGAGCCGGAAAAGGGTGGGGTGATCGCCGCAATCGCGCTTTCATCAAGGGTTATAGAAGGTTATGCATGGATTGCATAATTGCATGCTCACAAAGCATTAGCCTTGTTTTGGCCGGCTGGCTACGATGGCGGCGCTGAATCGGACCGGCACGAATTTCCAGTAGACGCAGGAGGCGTCGTGCTGGCAGGACGTGCTCCGTCCCGGCCCGTGCAGACGCCTGTGGCGCTGCTTCCAGGCTGGCGCCGACGGAGTAACATGCCCTGGCGAACTTCGGAATTCGGAAGCCTTTTGTCCTGACCCGCACGGAACTCAAAGGAGCGATTGCATCATGTCGAACGTACCTAATCACGAAGTGCCTTCCTATCTCGTCCCGCACGGCATCGGTCCGTGGGGCGTCTACCTCGAGCAGATCGATCGTGTCACGCCCTACCTGGGTTCGCTGGCGCGCTGGGTAGAAACCCTGAAGCGCCCCAAGCGCATCCTGGTGGTGGACGTACCCATCGAGCGTGACGACGGCACCATCGCTCACTTCGAAGGTTATCGCGTGCAGCACAACACCTCGCGCGGCCCCGGCAAGGGCGGCGTGCGTTTCCACCAGGACGTGACGCTCTCCGAAGTGATGGCGCTGTCGGCCTGGATGACGGTCAAGAATGCCGCCGTGAACGTGCCTTATGGTGGCGCCAAGGGCGGTATCCGCGTCGATCCCAAGACGCTTTCCCGTGGTGAACTGCAGCGCGTCACGCGTCGCTACACCAGCGAGATCGGCATCATCATCGGCCCCAACAAGGACATCCCGGCACCCGACGTCAACACCGATTCGCAGATCATGGCCTGGATGATGGATACCTATTCCATGAACCAGGGCAGCACCTCCTCGGGTGTGGTCACCGGCAAGCCGATCTCGCTGGGTGGCAGCCTGGGTCGCCATGAAGCGACCGGTCGCGGTGTGTTCGTGGTGGGTTGCGAAGCGGCTGCCAAGCGCGGCATGGACATCAAGGATGCCAAGATCGCGGTGCAAGGTTTCGGTAACGTTGGCGGCATCGCTGCACGTCTGTTTGCCGAGGCCGGATCCAAGGTGGTGGCAGTGCAGGATCACGTGACCACGGTGTTCAATGCCGGTGGCCTGGACGTGCCGGCGCTGCAGGCGTATGTCGCCAAGAACGGCAGCGTGAAGGGCTTCGAAGGTGCAGACGAGATTGCCGATCGCGCCCAATTCTGGTCGGTCGACTGCGACATTCTGGTGCCTGCTGCACTGGAACAGCAAATCACCGAGGCCAATGCCAATCACATCAAGGCCAAGATCATCTTGGAAGGTGCCAATGGCCCGACCACCCCGGCCGCCGATGACATCCTGCGCGACAAGGGTGTGCTGATCGTGCCGGACGTGATTGCCAACGCCGGTGGCGTGACCGTGAGTTACTTCGAATGGGTGCAGGACTTCTCCAGCTTCTTCTGGACCGAAGACGAGATCAACCTGCGCCTGACCCGCATCATGCGCGAAGCCTTTGCCGCGGTCTGGCAACTGGCCGAAGAAAAGAACGTGTCGCTGCGTACCGCGGCCTTCATCGTGGCATGTACTCGCGTTCTGCAGGCCCGTGAAATGCGTGGTCTGTACCCGTAATGCGATAAAAGAACAGTCCGGGCAACCGGACCTGGGCGGCCCAAGACGACGCATCGAAGATCGTCGGCCGCATGAGCTCAGCTCTAGGAGGAGACGTGGTGGCTGTGCGTACGCGCACCGCAGGCCAGCCAGCCTTGCGGCGCAGGATCATCATCGAACAACCCGGCATTTCCATGCCGGGCGCTGCTGCATGTGCGCTCCCGGTTTGCGCCTGCGATGCCAACCTGATTGCGGTTGCGGCGCATCGTTCGCATTGCTCTCCCGCCTCTGCCTTCCTCCCGCTTTTCCCCTCTCTCCCCGAACTACTTCATCGCCCTGCAAGGCGCTCCCGTACTGGTGTTGTGCCGGTCATGGGCAAACCGCGCCTGCGTGCTTCAGGTCTCCATGGCTGCGTCCCCGCGCACCGTGCAGAGGCATTCACGGATCTTATTTCTGGCATGGATATTGCTGACAGGAACACTGTCGCTGCCGTGACGCCAAGCGCGCCATATTGCAGTTTCCGGCGCGTTCCCGGGGGTGCCAGCGCTGCTGCTGGCCGAGAACTGCATCATCAGGGAAGTTGCGTATTGCCTGACCCGGTGGCATATGTCGTACAATGCGCCCGCCGCCTGTTGCGCATGGGTAATTTGTCTGCAGCGGGTCCACCGTGGGGGTGGTCTTCGAAAGAAGGCGCCAGGTGTGGATCAAACAATGCTGGCAAAGATCCTTGTTAGCACACAGAATAGGCAGCACGGCAGAGAACAATAACAGGCTCGTCAATACGGCCGGCCAGCCCGGTTCCGGGCGCCGCGCAAGCGGTTTCGGAATGGGGCTTTTGATACACTACGTAAAAAATTTTTCCAGGAGGTCACACAATGAAGTTATTGAAGCTAGCAGGGGTTTTGGTTGGGGCAAGCGTGCTGATGAGCTCGGTGCATGCCGAGGAATTCACTGGCCGTCTGAAGAAGATCAAGGACTCCGGCACTCTGACGCTGGGCGTGCGCGATTCGTCGATTCCTTTCTCGTATCTGGATGACAAGCAGTCCTATCAAGGCTACTCGATCGACCTGTGCCTGAAGGCAGCAACTGCGATCCAGAAGAAGCTGGGTCTGACTTCGCTGAACATCAAGATGGTTCCGGTGACTTCGGCCACCCGTATCCCCCTGATCGCCAACGGCACCACCGACATCTCCTGCGACTCCGCGACCAACAACCAGGAACGCTGGAACCAGGTGGCCTTCTCGATGACCGAGTTCGTGACCGCCAACAAGTTCCTGTCCAAGAAGTCGGCCAATCTGAAGACTCTGGATGACCTGAAGGGCAAGACCGTGGTCTCGACCTCCGGCACCTCCAACCTGAAGCAGATCACCGCGCTGAACGCCGAACGCAACCTGGGCATGAACATCCTGGCTGCCAAGGACCACGCTGAAGCCTTCCTGATGGTGGAAACCGGCCGTGCCGCCGCCTTCGTAATGGATGACATCCTGCTGTCCTCGCTGGCGGCCAACTCCAAGGCACCTGCCGACTACCAGGTCTCTTCGGAAGCCCTGTCGGTCGAGCCGTACGGCCTGATCCTGCCGAAGGGTGACAACGACTTCAAGAAGGTCGTCGACGACGCCCTGACCGTGGTCTACAAGGGTGACGACATCAAGAAGATCTACGCGAAGTGGTTCCAGTCGCCGATCCCGCCCAAGGGTGTCAACCTGAACGTGCCGATGAGCCCGCAACTGCAGGCAGTGATGGCCAAGCCAACCGATTCCTACGATCCGGCCGCCTACGCTGTGGTGCCGGAAGCCCAGAAGAACATGGGCAAGAAGAAGTAATCGGCGCATTTCCTGGTGCAATCTGACGAAACGGGGGCCTGTCCCCCGTTTTGTTTAGCCGGTGTCAAAGCGTTTGCCATGGGGCAAGGCGTTTTTCCACGTCACCGGACCTGACCCTACAAGAAGCGGCGCGGCATTTGCCTGGTGACCGCGCCCGACAGATAAAACGACTCGACACAGACTCGAACCACAGACGAGGCCATTTATGCACTACAACTGGAACTGGGGAATCTTCTGGGAGATGTCTCCCGATGGCATCCCCTATATCGATACGCTGCTGGCAGGCCTGAAATGGACACTGGCCACCGCCGCATGCGCCTGGATCATGGCACTGATCCTGGGCACCATCTTCGGTACCTTGCGTACCACCACCAAACCATGGGTCGTGCGCATCGCCAACGGCTATGTGGAACTGTTCCGCAACATTCCGCTGCTGGTACAGATGTTCCTGTGGTACTTCGTGATGCCGGAACTGCTGCCCGGCGCCCTCGGCGACTGGATCAAGAGCCTGCCGGACGCGTCCTTCGTGACCGCGACCCTGGCCTTGGGCTTCTTCACTTCCTCACGTGTGGCCGTGCAGGTCACTACCGGTATCCAGGCATTGCCGCGCGGCCAGCGCATGGCAGGTGCGGCACTGGGCCTGACCCCGGTGCAGACCTATCGCTACGTGCTGCTGCCGATGGCCTTCCGCATCATCATCCCGGCGCTGACCAACGAGTTTGCCGCGATCATCAAGAACAGCTCGGTGGCGCTGACCATCGGCCTGGTCGAACTGACTGCCGCGACCTACTCGATGCGTGAGTTCACCTTCCAGACCTTCGAGGCCCTGACCGGTGCCACCATCATCTACCTGATCATTTCCGTCATCGCCCTGTTCATGGCGCGCCTGCTGGAAAAGGTCACCGCCGTCCCGGGTTACATCACCGGCGGCAGCACCAGCGCAGGAGGGCATTGATCCATGTTCAGCAATTTCGATTTCGACGTCATCCAGCGCTCCTGGGTCTATCTCTTTACGACCGGCCTGAAGTTCACCCTGATCCTGACCTTCTCGGCCATGCTGGGCGGCATCATCCTGGGTACGCTGCTGGCGATGATGCGTCTGTCGTCCAACAAGCCGCTGTCGTTCATCGCGACCACCTACGTCAACCTGATCCGCTCCATTCCGCTGGTGCTGGTGATCTTCTGGTTCTACTTCCTGGTGCCCTTCATCGGTGCCTGGATCATTGGTGCCTCCGAGCCTATCCAGGTCGGGGCGTTCCAGTCGGCCCTGATCACCTTCATCCTGTTCGAAGCAGCCTACTACTGCGAGATCATGCGTTCGGGCATCCAGTCCATTCCGCGTGGCCAGGTGTTCGCCGGGTATGCCATCGGCATGAACTACTGGCAGATGATGGGCAACGTGGTGCTGCCGCAGGCCTTCCGCAACATGACCCCGATCCTCCTGACCCAGACCATCGTGCTGTTCCAGGATGTGTCGCTGGTGTACGTGCTGGGTTCGGTGCCGGACTTCGTCACCAGCGCTTCCAAGATCGCCCAGCGTGACGGTCGTCTGGTGGAAATGTACCTGTTCGTGGCCGTGGTCTACTTCGTGCTCAGCTTCGGTCTGTCGACCCTGGTCAAGCGCTTCCAGAAGAAGATCGCCATCATCCGCTAAAGCCTATGACGGCCGCCGCCCAGGGAGGCTGGCGGCCCAGTGAATTCAGAAATCCAGGAGAATCAAATGATCGAACTCAACAATGTCAGCAAGTGGTACGGCAGCTTCCAGGTCCTGACCGACTGCTCGACCTCCGTCAAGAAGGGCGACGTGGTGGTGGTGTGCGGCCCGTCCGGTTCCGGCAAGTCCACGCTGATCAAGACCGTCAACGGCCTGGAGCCGTTCCAGAAGGGAACCATCACCGTCGACGGCGTCTCGGTGGGTGACCCCAAGACCAACCTGTCCAAGCTGCGTGCGCGCATCGGCATGGTGTTCCAGAACTTCGAACTGTTCCCGCATCTCTCGATCCGTGAGAACCTGACCATCGGCCAGATCAAGGTGCTGGGTCGTTCCAAGGAAGAGGCGACCGAGAAGGGCCTGAAGTACCTGGACCGCGTGGGCCTGCTGGCGCACAAGGACAAGTTCCCCGGCCAGCTTTCCGGTGGCCAGCAGCAGCGTGTGGCGATTGCCCGCGCCCTGTCGATGGATCCGATCGCCATGCTGTTCGACGAACCGACCTCGGCGCTGGACCCGGAAATGATCAATGAAGTGCTGGACGTCATGGTCGGCCTGGCCCAGGAAGGCATGACCATGATGGTCGTGACCCACGAAATGGGCTTCGCCCGCAAGGTCGCCAATCGCGTGGTCTTCATGGACAAGGGCCTGGTCGTGGAAGATTGCGCCAAGGACGAGTTCTTCGCGCAGCCGCGTTCCGAGCGCGCGCGTGACTTCCTGGCCAAGATCATTACGCACTGATCTTCAGCCCCTCAGCATCAGGTCAAGGGCCGCTCCGGCAACGGGGCGGCCCTTGACGTTTGGGCTACATCAAGAGCGGGTGGCGGCAGGGCGCCCGGAGCGCTTGACGGCTACGGTAGAATGTCGCCCTTGAAGACATCGCGGCTGGCTCTCCACAGCCCGCATGGCCGGGATGCCTCGCCTTACTCCCACTCCAGACCGAAAGATCATTGCAATGAGCAACGTACTGACCATCACCCGCCCGGACGACTGGCACTTGCACCTGCGCGACGGCGCCACCATGCGCGACGTGCTGCCGCACACCGCGCGCCAGTTCGCGCGCGCCATCGTCATGCCCAACCTGAAGCCGCCGGTGACCACCACCGCCCAGGCTGGCGCCTATCGTGACCGTATCCTGGCGGCCCTGCCGCAAGGCATGGCCTTCGAGCCGTTGATGGTCCTGTACCTGACCGACAATACCCCGCCGGAGGAAATCCGCCGCGCCAAGGAGAGTGGCTTCGTCAAGGCCGTCAAGCTCTATCCGGCCGGTGCCACCACCAATTCGGATGCCGGCGTGACCGATCTTTCCAAGTGCTACAAGACCCTGGAAGTGCTGCAGGAAGTGGGCATGCCCTTCCTGGTCCACGGTGAGGTGACCAATCCCGAGATCGACCTGTTCGACCGCGAAGCAGTGTTCATCGACCGCATCATGAAGCCGCTGCGCCAGGCCATGCCGGAGCTGAAGGTGGTCTTCGAGCACATCACCACCAAGGACGCGGCGGACTACGTGCTGGCCGGCGAAGGGCCGACCGCCGCTACCATCACCGCGCACCACCTGCTGTTCAACCGCAACGAGATGTTCAAGGGCGGCATTCGTCCGCATTACTACTGCCTGCCGGTGCTGAAGCGCGAGACCCATCGCCAGGCCCTGGTGGCCGCCGCCGCCTCCGGCAATGACAAGTTCTTCCTCGGTACCGACTCGGCCCCGCATGCCAAGGGCGCCAAGGAACATGCCTGCGGCTGTGCCGGCTGCTACACCGCGCTGCACGCGCTGGAGCTCTATGCGCAAGCCTTCGACGCCGCCGGCGCGCTGGACAAGTTCGAGGCCTTCGCCAGCTTCAACGGCCCGGACTTCTACAATCTGCCGCGCAATACCGGCACCGTCACGCTCAAGCGCGAAAGCTGGGCCATCCCGGCCGAGCTGCCGATGGGCGATGCCACGGTGGTACCGCTGTCGGCCGGCGAACAGATCAACTGGAAGATGGTCTGACCCCCACAGGGAGGCAGCCCTGTTCCTTCGTCCCCGGCCATGGTCGCGTCAGATGATGGAGGCCATCGCCGGGATGTCCTCAACAACGAGAGAAAGGCGAGCTGTATGCAATTCGTCGATGAACTGATTACCGATTTCGACAAGGCGCTGCGCGTGATCAATGGCGTGGTGTTCGAGAGCCGTCCCAACCCGGGGCGCGGCCTGCCGGACGGGGTCATGAACGAGGCCGAGAAGCGTCACGCGGCCGGCCTGATGCGGGTCAACAATGTGGGTGAGGTGTGCGCCCAGGCGCTGTACGACGCCCAGGGCCGCTTTGCGCAGACGCCAGAGATCAAGAATGCCTTCGTCCGTGCAGGCATCGAGGAAGAGGATCACCTGGCCTGGACCGCCGAGCGTCTGCGCGAACTGGGTTCGCACACCAGCCTGCTCAATCCCTTGTGGTACGGCGGCGCCTATGTGCTGGGCAGCATCGCCGCCCGGCTGGGGGACGCTCGCAACCTGGGCTTCGTTTCTGAGACCGAGCGCCAGGTGGAGCACCACCTGATGGGCCACCTGGAAAAACTGCCGGTGCAGGACAACCGTTCCCGCGCCATCGTCGACCAGATGCGCATCGATGAGATCGAACACGGTCAGGCGGCGCGTGACCTGGGGGCGGCCGAAATGCCGGCGCCGGTCAGGGGCTTGATGAAGGCCATGGCCAAGGTGATGACCACGGTGGCCTACCGGATCTGAGCGATCCCGAATGAGTAGGTAAGAAAAAAGCGGCCTTGGCCGCTTTTTTCGTTGGTGCTGCCCGGCTTACTGCTGCTGGGCGACCGCCGAGGAGATATCGGTCAGGTCGTCGATGATCTCGAAGGAGTGCGTCATCTCTGCGGTCTTCTCCAGCATGATCGAGGCGGAGCAATATTTGTCGTGGGATAGCTTGATGGCTCGTTCGACAACATTTGTCTTCAGATTGCGGCCGCGCACGGTGAAGTGGAAATGGATCTTGGTGAAGACCTTGGGATCGCTGTCAGCGCGCTCGGACTTCAAGGTCACGTCGCAGCCGCGCACATCCTGGCCGCTCTTGCGCAGGATCACCACCACATCGTAGGCGGTGCAGCCACCGGTGCCGGCCAGCACCACTTCCATCGGACGCGGTGCCAGGTTGCGGCCGCCGCCGTCGGGTGCGCCGTCCATCGTCAACAGGTGGCCCGAGCCCGTCTCGGCCGTAAAGGTCATGCCGGACAAGCCGGTCCAGCGCACTGTGCATTCCATCTGTATCGTCCAAATCGGTTGTGTGAGGCTGGCTATTGTAGCTTTTGCTGGCCCCGGCCGCAGCCAGGGCGGGTGGAGTAGAGCTTGCTGCGGTGAAGGTTTGTGATTATTGCGACGCAGAAAAATTGTTGAAATATTATTCAGTTACCGTCCGGCGGGTGGTTGTAGATGATCCTTGGAGTCAGCAGTGATGCCGCTTTCAGACGGTTACAAATAAATTTTGCGGTCGTTATTGCAATGCACAAACCGCTTTGCTATATTGAATTCAACGGAAGTTTTGCAGCACGTAACGATGTCTCCTCCACCCTCCTCATTGGTGTGGATTAAACCCGGAACCACAGTGTCCGGGTTTTTTTTTGTCCTTTTTTCCTGCGGGTTGCGGCCGAAGTTGTCTGGTGAGCAATGAAATCCTGCCGGATCGCGCCGCTGCCTGATCTTCGCGCCACAAATCCCCGAAACCTTTTGACGCTAAGTCCTTGAAAAGGCTATACTTGCCGGCTTTCCCATGCGCTCGGGAAGATAAAAGGATGAGTCCGCGAAGCGAAACACCAAGGACAGCCGGCAACATTGGCTGACCCGCATGACCGGAACCGCCACTTTGAGCGTTTATACATTGATAGAGAAAGTCAAACATGAAGACCTTTTCCGCTAAAGCCCATGAGGTTCAGCGCGAGTGGTTCGTGATTGACGCGACGGACTTGGTCCTCGGACGTGTTGCCAGCGAAGTGGCACTCCGACTGCGCGGCAAGCACAAACCCGAATTCACTCCGCACGTCGATACCGGTGACTTCATCGTCGTCGTCAACGCAGGCAAGCTGCGCGTGACCGGCACCAAGGCCACTGAAAAGACCTATTTCCGCCACAGCGGTTATCCGGGCGGCATCTACGAAACCAACTTCCTGAAGATGCAACAGCGTTTCCCCGGCCGTGCGCTGGAGAAGGCCGTCAAGGGCATGCTGCCCAAGGGTCCGCTGGGCTACGCCATGATCAAGAAGCTGAAGGTTTATGCAGATGGCAACCATCCGCACTCCGCGCAGCAACCGAAACCCCTCGCCCTCTAAGGAACAGACATGATCGGTAACTACAATTACGGAACCGGCCGTCGCAAGAGTGCAGTGGCGCGTGTTTTCATCAAGGCAGGTTCGGGCAACATCATCGTCAACGGCAAGCCCGCCGCCGAGTACTTCTCCCGTGAAACCGGCCTGATGGTGATCCGTCAGCCGCTGGAACTGACCGGCAACGTCGAACGTTTCGACATCAAGGTGAACGTCCACGGTGGCGGCGAATCCGGCCAGGCCGGCGCTGTGCGCCACGGCATCACCCGCGCCCTGATCGACTACGACGCCGGCCTGAAGTCGGCTCTGTCGAACGCAGGCTTCGTCACCCGTGACGCGCGTGAAGTCGAACGTAAGAAGGTTGGTCTGCGCAAGGCACGTCGCGCAAAGCAATTCTCGAAGCGTTAATCGTTTCTCGCATCACAGAAAGCCGTCGGCATGCGTGCCGACGGCTTTTTGCTTTTTGTTCGCCGGCCATTGCAGAGCTTTTGAGTGAAAGTGGGAAGCCTATCGTTGGTGATTCGACGAGCCTGGCCGACAGGAAAAGTCCTTGTTTCACGAAATAACTTCCTGACGGGAAATCAGCGGGAAATATTCTCCTGATAAAATGAAAAGCTTTCCAGCGCGTGTTGCACGCGCGTCCGGCGCTCGCTCGCCACGGCGATGTTTCTTCGCCTTTTTTCGCAAGGACCAGACATGATCAAGGTAGGTATCGTTGGCGGAACCGGTTATACCGGCGTCGAATTGCTGCGTATTTTCGCCACTCACCCGCAGGCAAAGGTGCAGGCAGTGACGTCGCGCAAGGAAGACGGGATGCCCGTGGCCGAGATGTATCCGTCCCTGCGCGGCCGTGTGGATGTGGCGTTTTCTTCACCTGACAAGGCCAAGCTGACCGACTGCGACGTCGTCTTCTTCGCCACCCCGCACGGCGTGGCCATGGCCCAGGCGCCTGAACTGGTGGCTGCTGGTGTCAAGGTGATCGACCTGGCCGCTGACTTCCGTATGCAGGACGTGGCTGCCTTCGAGAAATGGTACAAGCTGCCGCACAGCTGCACCGACCTGCTGAAGGAAGCCGCCTACGGCCTGCCTGAACTGAACCGTGAAGCCATCCGCAAGGCTCGAGTGGTGGGCAATCCGGGCTGCTATCCGACCACCATGCAACTGGGCTTCGCGCCGTTGCTGAAGGCCGGTGTGATCGATGCCTCGCACCTGATCGCCGACTGCAAGTCGGGCGTCTCCGGCGCCGGACGCAAGGCCGAGTTGAGCCTGTTGTTCTCGGAAGCCTCCGACAACTTCAAGGCCTACGGCGTGTCCGGTCACCGTCACTCCCCGGAAACCATCGAGCGCCTGTCGCACCTGACCAGCGACAAGGTCGGCCTGCTGTTCACGCCGCATCTGGTACCGATGATCCGCGGCATGCATTCCACCCTGTATGCGCGGCTGACCAAGGAAATCGACAACGCCGCCCTGCAGGCGCTGTTCGAGGCTGCCTACAAGGATGAGCCTTTCGTCGACGTGCTGCCCTTCGGTTCGCATCCCGAAACCCGCACCACGCGCGCTTCCAACATGCTGCGCCTGGCCGTGCACCGTCCGGACGGTGGTGACACCGTGGTGGTGCTGGTGGTCCAGGACAACCTGGTCAAGGGTGCGTCGGGCCAGGCGGTCCAGTGCATGAACCTGATGTTCGGTCTGGACGAAGCCACTGGCCTGCAGCAGGTCCCGGTCCTGCCGTGAAGTACCGCCTATGGCGTCAGCGCATGACGATTTCTGCGCCGAAGATGACCATCAAGCGGCACCTGCCATGGCCTCTGATGGTCCTGCTGTGGGCAGCGGTGCTGGCCGTGGGTTCGTTGGCGGCGGTCTGGACCTACCAGCTCGGCCGTAACAACCTGCCAGGCTTGCATGGTGATGCCGGCGAGCAGATCGAGCAGCTTAGCGAGCAGGTCAGGAAACTGACTGCGGAGAACGAGCGCTTGCAATCTGCCTCCAATGCGTCGCAGAATGAACTGAAGATTGCGCAGACCGCGCAGGCCACGCTGGCGACCCAGGTGAAGAACCTGGAAGCGGAAAACAACCGCCAGAAGGAAGACCTGGCCTTCTTCGACAGTCTGTTGCCGACCAATCTGGGCGCACCTGGCATCACGATCCAGCGCTTCAAGGCCGAGCAGGCGGCGCCGACCCAGCTGCGCTACCGCGTACTGGTGATGCAAGGTGGTGGGGGAACGCAACAGTTTGCAGGAAACCTACAGCTTAGTGTCAATATTGTGCAGGGCGGCAAAAATGCTACACTCAATTTTCCTGAAGGCAATGCCGCCGACCAGGCGCGCTACCGACTCGCATTCAAGTATTACCAGCGGGTCGAAGGCTTGCTGACTATCCCCGAGGGGGCCACCGTCAAATCGGTTGCCGTTCGTGTTCTCGACCGCGGCCAGGTTCGTGCCCAGCAGTCGGTAGATCTGTGAGGTGATTCCATGTTTACACGCAAAACCAAAAGCACGATCGACAGCCTGATCGGCATGTCCACCACCATCAAGGGCGATGTGGGTTTCAGGGGCGGCCTGCGCATCGATGGCAATATCAACGGCAACATCAATGCCGAGAGCGGCGAGCCCAGCGTGCTGGTGATCTCCGAGCATGCCAAGGTGGTCGGCGAGGTACGCGCGGCGCATCTGATCGTCAATGGCGAGATCGTGGGCGACGTGCATTCCTCCGAACTGCTGGAGCTGCAACCCAAGGCTCGCATTACCGGCAATGTCTTCTACAAGGCGCTGGAGATGCATGGCGGCGCGCTGGTTTCCGGCAAGCTCAGCCATGACCAGGCAGTGGATACTCCGGTGCTCAAGCTGGCTGCATCGTCGGAAGCATGAAAATCCGCAAGCGCTTATAATGGCTTTATCGATCTAGTGTATTGATCCGCCTCAAGCCCAGCAGGAGCCCGAAATGAATGCCGTAGCCGAACTGCAACAAACCGATATCCCCGCCCCGATCAACTTCAGCGACAGCGCCGCCGCCAAGGTGGCCCAGCTGATCGAAGAAGAAGGCAATCCCGACCTGAAGCTGCGCGTTTTCGTGCAGGGTGGCGGTTGCTCGGGTTTCCAGTACGGTTTCACCTTCGATGAAATCGTCAACGAAGACGACACCACGATGAGCAAGAACGGCGTCCAGCTGTTGATCGATTCGATGAGCTACCAGTATCTGGTCGGCGCTGAGATCGACTACAAGGACGACCTGGAAGGCGCGCAATTTGTCATCAAGAACCCGAATGCCACGACCACGTGCGGTTGCGGCTCGTCGTTCTCGGTCTAAGCGCCGCAAGTTCCCCCGACCTCATGTCGAGGGGCTCAAAAAAAGGACGCCGCGGCGTCCTTTTTTTCATTGCCTCTTTCGCCAATCGCGCGACGGGCTATCCGTCTGTCATTGCTCCAGCATCCCGGCTCAACCCAACTCTGCAAAGGCCTTGGCGGCCGCAGCGATGGTTTCCTCGATGATGGCATCGCTGTGTTGTGCCGAGACGAAGCCGGCTTCGAATGCCGAGGGCGCGAAGTAGATGCCGGCGTCCAGCATCTTGTGGAAGAAGCGGTTGAAGCGCTCCTTGTCACCCTGCATCACCTCGGCATAGCTGGCCGGCACCTTCGCATCGAAGTACAGGCCAAACATGCCGCCCACAGCGTCCGCCGAGAACGTCACCCCGGCCGCGCCGGCCGCTGCCACCAGGCCGTCAGCGAGCTTGCGGGTCTGGATGGTCAGGTGCTTGTAGAAGTCCGGCTGCTGGATGATCTTCAGCGTCGCCATCCCTGCAGCCACCGTCACCGGATTGCCTGACAATGTGCCGGCCTGGTAGACGCCGCCCAGCGGCGCCAGGTGTTTCATCACCTCAGCGCGACCGCCGAAGGCCGCAACCGGCAGACCACCGCCAATGACCTTGCCCAGTGCGGTCAGGTCGGGAACGATACCGTTCAACTCCTGGGCGCCACCGCGTGCCACGCGGAAGCCCGACATCACCTCGTCGAAGATCAGGATGGCACCATATTGCGTGCACAGGCGGCGCATGGTCTGGAGGAATTCATCGCTGGCACGCACCAGATTCATGTTGCCGGCCACCGGCTCCACGATCACGCAGGCGATGTCGTTGCCGGACGCCTTGAAGGCCTCTTCCAACTGGGCCGCGTTGTTGTAGTCCAGCACCAGCGTGTGCTTGGCGAAATCTTCCGGCACCCCGGCCGAGGTCGGATTGCCGAAGGTCAGCAGGCCGCTGCCTGCCTTTACCAGTAGCGAATCGGCATGCCCGTGGTAGCAGCCTTCGAACTTGATGATCTTGTCGCGCCCGGTCGCACCGCGGGCCAGGCGCAGCGCACTCATGGTCGCCTCGGTGCCGGAGGACACCAGGCGGATCTGTTCGATGGATGGCACCAGCTTGATGATTTCCTCGGCCATCTCGATTTCGGCCTCGGTGGGTGCACCGAAGGACAGTCCGCGCGCGGCCGCCTGCTGCACTGCCTTGACCACTTCCGGATGGGCGTGGCCGACGATGGCCGGTCCCCAGGAGCCGATGTAGTCGATGTAGCGCTTGCCTTCGGCGTCCCAGAACCACGGCCCTTCGGCCCGTTCGATGAAGCGCGGAGTGCCGCCTACCGAGCGGAAGGCGCGTACCGGGGAATTGACGCCGCCCGGCGTGCTTTGTTGGGCGCGGGCGAAGAGCGAGGCATTGGTCTTGGTCATGAGCGTGCGAAGGATGAAATCCAGGGATCAGTTCAGTTGATGGAGGGAGGCGCGTCCGGATCTTCAGATTCGCGCGCCCAGAAATAACGGTCCGGCATCAGTTTGCCCATGCCGATGCGCTGGGCATTGGCCAGTGCGGCCAGCGTGAATTCCTGCGCCTCGGAGGCCGCCAGTGGCACCTCCAGGCCATTGGCCAGCATCGCCGTCAGTGCCGCCGACAGGGTCGTGCCGGCGCCGACGAACGACCCCGGCAGGCGCGGCCAGGCGTCCTGGCGCACCAGACCGGATTCATCGAAGAGGGAGTTGGCCACCTCCTGCAGATCGGTCTGGGTATTGGTCACCAACAGGTACTCGCAACCCATCTCGATGATGCGCATGGCGTCCAGCATCAGGGCATCGCCGGTCACCGGCTCGCGCCAGGTCTCGGCCAGCCGGGTCAGTTCGCCGGCCGACGCTACCATCACGGTAGCTTGCGGGATCAGCAGTTCGCGGATGGCAATGAGGCGGTCGTCCTCGTCTTCCTGGTTGGCCAGGGCGCTGATGAACGGGTCCAGGATCAGCGGCACGTCGGGATAATCGGAGACGATTTCGGCGATCACCGAGATATTCTCGATGCTGCCCAGCGCGCCGACCTTGAAGGCCGCCACGGCCATGTCTTCCAGGATCACGCGAGCCTGGTCGGCGACCCAGTCGACATCGACCACCTGCACATCTTCGACACGGGCGGTGTCGCCGATCAGCAAGGCCGTCACGACGGACAAACCGTGGCAACCCATGGCGGCGTAGGTGGCGAGATCCGCCTGGACGCCAGTGGCGCCGACCGGATCGGCAGCGCCGAAGCTCAGGATGAGGGGGGGAGTTTGGTTTTGCACGTCGAGTAGATTAAGATAGCTGACTTAGCATTTTACTTGATTGATTTTAGGGATAGTCAGCCGTGACGAATAGCAGCCAAACCGAATTCAAAACCTGGATGTGCCTGATCTGTGGTTGGATCTACGACGAAGAAGCAGGCCTGCCGGAAGAAGGCATCGCCCCCGGCACCCGCTGGGACGATGTGCCCATCAACTGGACCTGCCCGGAATGTGGCGCCCGCAAGGAAGATTTCGAGATGGTCGCAATCTGATTGCAGCACCTGGCCGCACTCCGCGGCGCCGAGCTGCATCCATCCGCCTTTGATGCCCCGGATAGCCGGATAGTATGTCCTCCAGAGCGTCCCCGCCTATTGCGGGGACGCCTCCCCCCCCACTTTTTCTTGCCATGCGGGATTTGATATAGGTCAATTTCCCCATCCGTGGCTTTTTTCCATCACTTTGTTGTGCTGTCTGGTCGAATAAGTTTGCCGCATGGAAATTCTTCGGGATTTTCTAGGTAAAATCGAGCCCTGTACCAGCACTGTCCCGCTTACCGGATGATGGGCGCCCAGACGCCCGCGCCGTTTGCACCAGGCACTCCCCAGAAAGGCTTGCACCTTGGGCCAGCCGCCAACGGCGGTCGGCTCAGGCCATCCGGTGGCATCGGCACGCATCCGATGCACGGTGCATTTCTCCTATCGCTCCGAGAGGCTGGTATGCCACACACCAAGGATTTCGTCATCGACGCACAACACGCGTGTCCGCCGCAGGATCGGTGGGGTCGCGAGGGACTGGAGCAGTTCCAGGCCTCGCTGCTGTCCCGCATGGCCGCCTCCAACCACGAAAGTCTGCATACGCGGCGGCTGGCGGTGGCCATGGAGGGCCAGCGCTGCCTGGTGCCGCTGACCCAGGCCGGTGAAATCGTCCCCTTGGTCGGGCATGCCATCACCCCTGTGCCGGCGACACGGCCCTGGTTTCGCGGTCTGCTCAACATTCGCGGCAACCTGATCGGTCTGGCCGACCTGATGGGGTTGGCAGGAGCGCCGTTACAGCGGGTCGGCACAGCCAGTCATGCCTTGTTACTGGCTCCGGGGGTTGCGCCACAGTGCGGCTTGCTGGTATCGGCCGTCCTGGGGCTGAGAGACATATCAGAAATGGTGAGAATCTCGAAAAATGACGATGAAGGAATTCGTATTCTTGGTGCAAACCAACGTTATAAAGACAGCAGCGGCCAACAATGGGACGAGCTGGACCTGGTGCAAATGAGTCAGGACAGCAGTTTCCTGGAGGTAGGGCGGTAGACCGCCCTCCCGAGAAGACCGTGGGCCGGCCACGCCGGCCTTCAATTACCACCGCATCATCACAAGACCCACATAATAGGGGTAGGAACACCGGTCATGGAACCGACCTTGCCGTATCTGTCGAATAAAGCCGCGCCGGTTGCGATCGCGTCCGAAACTGCAAGTCGGGCCGATCCGGGCATCGCCGTCGGCACAGCAGCTGTCGGCCTTCGCCTGCCTTATCTGCACCGCTATACCTTGCGCACGCAGACGCGCATGTTGCTGGGCGTGCTGGCCTTGTCGCTGACAGCCTTATTTCTGTTCATGTGGCTGGGCGCGCGACTGTACGTGCTGGCTACCCTGCAGACCAACCTCGCATCCGACCTGGTGATGCATTCCCAGCGCATCGGCAAAGCCGTACCCAATGCCATCCAGGGTAATCCGCAGGCCTTCATCCAGTTGGCCCAGAGTCGCACCGAGTTCAATCGTGATCTGCTGCTGCTGAGCAGCGGCGGCAGCTTCCAGGGCCAGACCATCGGCCTGCCCGAGGCCCGCATGAAGCCTGCACTGGAAAACGTGGCGCGCATGTGGCGACGTACCGATCAGGCCGCCGATACCATCCTGGGCATGGAAAAGGAGCTCACCGGATTCGGTACCACTCTCAAGAACCTCAACCAGCTGCTTCCGGTGATGCTGGACCTGAGCGAGCAGATCGCCATGCTGCAATCGGAAGGACGGCCTACCACCCGCGAGATGAATGCCGCCAGCCAAGTGGTCATGCTGACGCTGCGCCTGGGTCGCAGTTCCAATGAATTCCTCACCTCCGACGGCGTCAATCCTGAAACCGCCTTCATGCTGGGCAAGGACATCACGGCCTTTGGCGATCTGTTGAAGAGTCTGCTGGAAGGCAGCGAAATGCTGCGCCTGCGACCTGCCACCGACCCCGACCTGCGCGAGAAGCTGCAGGAACTGGCTAGGGTATTTGCCGACTACCAGCCGGAGATCGCCGGCATCCTCGGCAACCTGCAGAATTTCATCGCTGCCAAGCGTTCCGAGCAACTGGTCTTCATCGAGAACGAGACCCTCAAGCGCCACCTCACCGAGCTGCAGGATGCCTACCGCAACGCCTTGAAGGCGAGGTCCTGGACCTTCTGGGCGATCCTGGTGGCGATGATCGCTGCCTTGCTCAGCGCCGTGGGCATCGCCCTGGTACAGCTGCAGAGCAGTCGCAACAATGCCGCCGCCGCCGAGGCCCGGCGCCAGGAAGCCGAGCTGCAGCGCCAGCTGGCCCAGCAGGAGGAAGAAAAGGCCATGCGCGCCAACCACCTGACCCAGGCCGCCATCCTGCGCCTGATGACCGAACTGCAAAAGGTCGCCGACGGCGACCTGACGGTACATACCACCGTCTCCGACGACGTCACCGGAGCTATCGCCGACTCCGTCAACTACACCGTGGAAGCCCTGCGTGGCCTGGTGGAACAGGTCACCCAGATGGCCGCCAAGGTGGCGCTCAGTTCCGAGCAGGTGCGTGGCACCACGACCGAACTGGGCGAGGCCGCCCGCGCCCAGGCGCGTCGTATCCAGCGCATTGCCCATGCCATGCTGGAGATGTCCAGGCAGATCGCCGGCATCTCGCTGTCGGCCGATGAATCGGCCGATGTGGCCCGGCATGCGGTGGTGGTGGCCGAGCGCGGTGCGCGCGCGGTGGAAGACGCGGTCAAGGCCATGGATGGTATCCGCGAGCAGATCAGCGAGACCTCCGACCGCATCGCCCGCCTGGGCGCCTCGTCCCAGATGATCGGTGAAATCACCGATTTGATTTCCGACATCACCGAGCGCACCAATGTGTTGGCGCTGAATGCTGCCATCCAGGCCGCTTCGGCCGGCGAAGCCGGGCGCGGCTTCTCGGTGGTGGCCGAAGAGGTGCAACATCTGGCCGAACGTTCCAGTGCCGCCACGCGCGAGATCGGCTCGCTGGTGCGCATGATCCAGGCCGATACCCGCGACGTGGTGGTGGCCATGGAAAAATCCACCACCGGCGTCACCGAAGGTGCAGTGCTGTCCGACGCTGCCGGTAGCGCCCTGGCCGACATCCGCAGCGTTTCCAAGAAGCTGGCGGACCTGATCCAGGGTATGGCCGCGGCCACCCGGGAGCAGGCGGTCTCGGCCAATGGCGTGGCCCAGCAGATCCAGGGCATCCTGACCGAGAACGATGTCATCGAACAAAGCCGCGAACAGGTTTCCACCCTGTACGAAGAATTGTGGGACGCCGCCCGCAAGCTGGAAAACTCGGTCTCGCGCTTCCGCGTGACCGTCTCCTGAGCGGGGCACGGTCCTCATGCAACTCGATTCCGCATCCGCCGCCGCGCGCTCTGCGACTGAAGATTCCCTGGACCCCGTAGCTGGCCGCATCGACGCCTCGCTGCGCCAGACCCTGCTGCCGCTGCTGACGATCGTCCGACAGCAGGATGGCGTCTGGCGCAGTTGTCTCGGCAAAGGGCATGCCGGTGCCGTGCCGCCCTTGTATCGCCGGACCCTGCTGACCTTGCGCGACTGTTCACGCAGCGTCGGCGCTGTGCATCTGGCCGATATCGCCAGTCAGCTCATCATGCTGCTGGAACAGCACACACCCGATTCGCCATTGAGCCCGCCCAGATTGCTTCAGATCGAACAAGGTCTGGACCAGCTGGCGCGCCTGCTGGAAAGCCCAGGTTCGCCAGCAGTGCTTACTCTTCCGGGCAGCGAAGCGCCCCGACCGATCATGGGCAACGTCATGACGCCGCACGACGTGATCGATCCCGGTCTGCTGCCCGTCTTTCTGGAGGAGGCGCAGGAACTCATGGCCAGCATCGGTGAGACCATGCTGGCGCTACCCCCTGGCTACAGGCATACCCCTGCCGACACGGACCTGCTGGCCGAACTGGCGCGTCCGCTGCATACCCTTAAAGGCAGCGCCCGCATGGTCGGCGCGATGCGGTTGAGCCAGTGCGTGCACGAGATGGAGAGCGCGCTGCAGCGCCTGCAGACCGGCGAGGTAGCCCAGAATGCCGACGTATTGACCGCGCTGCTGGCGCTCTACGACCAGACCATGGAGCACTTCAGCACCCTGGAGCAGGCTGCCGCATCGGTCCCGGCCGCAAGCCGATCTGGCGGCCTGCAGTCCCCTCTGCTGCCCCCCTCGCAGCCGCATTTCCGGGCAGCACCCGTGCTGCGCATCCGTACCACTGTGCTGGACCGCTTGCTCAATCAGGTCGGCGAAGTCTCGATCATGCGCGCCCGGCTGGACAATGAAGTGGCAGCCCTGCAGGACGATGTGCGCATACTGGGTGATCAATTGCGCACCCTGGCCGATCAGGTCAGACAATTGCAGCGGGACACCGGCGCCGCTCCGGTCGCAGCGCACGAGCTGCTGGCTGTGACCCATGCCATGGATACCGTACTGGCGCAGGCATGGCGGCAGCAAAAGCATCTGCACGATGGCGTCGGCCGCGCCTGCGAAGGTCTGCGCCAGCAGGGACGCTATGCCCGCGAACTGCAGCAGGACCTGATGCACGCGCGCATGATCAAATTCAACAGCATGGAGTCGCGTCTGCAGCATCTGGCACGCCAGCTGGCCGCCGAGACCGGCAAGCCGCTGGTGCTGGACCTGTCCGACTGCCGGTTGCAGATCGACCGCGCCATCCTGGAGCGCCTGATGGGCCCGCTGGAGCACCTGCTGCGCAATTGCGCCGTCCACGGCATCGAGGACACCGCTGCCCGCCGCGCGGCCGGCAAGCCGCCTTCCGGTCAACTGCGCGTGCAGGCCGGTCATGAAGGCAACGAAGCCGTCATCCGCGTGAGCGACGACGGGCGTGGCCTGGACCTGGTCGCCATTCGTGGCAAGGCCCGCCAGCGTGGCCTACAGGCTGCCCAGGACGCTAGCGAAGCCGGGCTGGCCGAGCTGATCTTCGAGCCTGGTTTCACCACCTCGACGCAGGTGTCGGCGCTGGCCGGGCGTGGCATCGGCATGGATGTGGCGCGGGCTGAAGTAGCGGCCCTGGGCGGTCGCATGACCGTGCATTCGCGACCCGGGCAGGGCGTGCTGTTTACCCTCTATCTGCCGCTGTCGCTGGCCGTGCAACAGGTCTGCCTGCTGCAGCAGGGCCGGCAGCAGTACGCCATTCCCTCCACCCTGATCGACAGCGTATTGCAACTGCGCAGCGAACAGGCGCGCCAGGCCCTGGAGCAGCGTGTGCTGGAGGTCAATGGACGGCGCCTGGCCTTGTATCCGCTGCATCACCTGCTGCGGGAACAACTGGAGCCGGAGCATGATGCCGACCTTGAAGGCGAGGCCGAGGCCGCCGATCAGGCCGACACCGACTCCGCCTTTGCGCTACTGATCAAGAGCGGTGACGAACTGATGGTGATCATGGCCGATCACGTCAACGGCAATCGTGAGGTGGTCGTCAAACCAGTCGGCCCGCAACTGGCGACCCTGGCCGGCCTGGTGGGCGCCACCGTGCTGGGGGACGGGCAGATCGTCCTGATCCTCAACCCGTTGCTGCTGGCCGGCTCGCGCCATGCCGATAGCAGCGTGGTCACGCCGGGCGTACAATAACGGGCTTTGGGCGGCCTGCCGGCGCGCCCTTGCACTTCGCCCGAGGCCCGTCATCGACTCCACACTCGTTTCCATTCTCCTGGCCACCACCCTGGCCGGCGTGGTCAGCATCACCGCTGCCGCGGTGTTCTCGTTTGCCTTGCTGTCGAAGATGGTGGAGCGTCTGGTCAGCCTGTCGGTGGGCATCATGCTCTCGACCTCGCTGTTGCACGCACTGCCCGAAGCCTTTGAATCCCAGGCCGAACCGCATACCCTCTTCGCGGTGCTGCTGGGTGGCCTGCTGGCCTTCTTCCTGCTGGAAAAGACCGCCATCCTGCGCCACTCGCACCATCACGAGGATGACGGACACGGTCACCACCACGGCCACGACAAGAAGGAAGCCGGCAAGGCCGGCTGGATGATCCTGGTGGGCGACGGCCTGCACAATTTCACCGACGGCATCCTCATCGCCGCCGCTTTCCTGGCCGATCCGCACCTTGGCCTGGTGACCGGGCTGGCCATCATCGCTCATGAGATTCCGCAAGAGATCGGCGACTTCATCGTGCTGCTCAATGCCGGTTTCTCGCGTACCCGCGCCTATGTGTACAACCTCATCTGCAGCCTCATGGCAGTGGCCGGCGGCACGCTGGGCTATTTCATGCTGGAGCGGGGGATGGAGTGGATTCCCTTCGTGCTGGTGTTCGCTTCGTCGGGCTTCATCTACATCGCCGTTTCCGACCTGATGCCGCAGATGCAGCGCCGCGCCACGTTGCGCGAGACCATTCCGCAGGTGATCCTGATTGCCGCCGGGGTACTGATCGTGCTGGCACTGACGCGCCACGCGCACGGTCACTGAGCACATCCGGTGCCTGGCCGTGGTGGAGATGATCCTCGCCATGATCGCCCCGGCTGCGTAGCACCCAGCGCAGGCCGATGCTGCAGACCAGTCCCAGCAGGCCGACGAACAACAGCAGGTCTTCGAGCATGATCCATCCTTTCATGGCAGTGGTGCGCCCGGCTGGCGGCACCTGACTGGGGACGCCTTGCCGGAAACAGAGGATGGCTTCAATGTAGGTGGATGACGCGCACAGCGCCAATATCAAATCAGCCGGCGTGCCATCTCAATTTGATATGGCCGACCGTAGAGGGAGGAGAGGGCAGATGATTTCCATCCGGCAGTTGCGCTACTTCGTCGAGATCGTCGAGGCGCGAGGCTATACCCGGGCTTCCGAGCGCCTGTTCATCGCGCAATCGGCCCTGAGCCGGCAGATCAAGGAACTGGAAGCCGACCTCGACGTGGTCCTGCTCAAGCGCGATGCCAAGGCCTTCGAACTGACCCAGGCCGGCCAGGACTTCTATGCGCGCAGCCGCAGGATACTGCTTGATCTGGATCGCGCCGTGGCCCAGGCCCGCACCATCGGCAAGGGCGAGCATGGCGCGCTGCGCCTGCTGCATTCCAGTTCGGTACCCTTGACCGCGCCCCTGGGGCCCACGCTCAATGATGTGCTGAAGGATTTCCCCGGGATTTCGCTGGAAATTTCCCAGACCCCGTCCGAATACCAGGCCCGCGAGATCGTCGAAGGCAGTGCCGATATCGGACTGGCGCGGCTGCCCATCTTGCGCGCCAATCCCGATCTGGAGAGTACCGTGCTGTACCGCGAGCGCCTGGTGGCAGCGGTGCCGGCCGGACATCGGCTGGCGCAGCGCGCCGAAGTAGAGATTGCAGAATTGCGGGATGAATTCTTCGTCACCGTCCCGCATCGGGACCGAGGGGGACTGAGCTACCTGGTGGCTGAGCGCTGCATCGCGCATGGCTTCTATCCCCGCGTGGCACGGGCGACCTCGCGCAAGAATTCCCTGCTCAGTCTGGTCAATGCCGGCTTCGGCATCGCTGTGGTACCACAGAGTATGGCCAGCATTTCCTTGTCGGCCGGGGTCAGTTTCCCGGCCCTCAAGGATGCCGATTTTCACTCGGAAGTCGCCTTGCTGCGCCGACGCGATGCGCCGGTGATGGTGCAGCAATTCGTGGAGACCTTCATGTCCCGGCTGCAGCAGACGGGACTGGGAGGCTAGTGGGCCTGGCCGGACAGGCCGGACTGGCAGCCCCGGACCCGGCCTGAGCGGCCGGGTGGGAATCAGTTGCCGGTCGCGACCGGTCGCTGAGGATCGGAGCTCCATTCGCTCCACGAGCCCGGATAGAGGCTCGCTCCCGACAGGCCAGCTACCTCCAGCGCCAGCAGGTTGTGGCAGGCGGTGACGCCCGAGCCGCACTGCATGACCGCGGCCTGCGGATCGCCGATCACCGCCAGCCACTCTTCGCGCAATTGCGTCGCGCTCTTGAAGTGGCCATCGGCTTGCAGGTTGTCCTTGAAGAAGCGGTTCTTCGCGCCCGGGATGTGTCCGCCGACGGCGTCCAGCGTTTCGTTCTCGCCACGGAAGCGGTCCGACGCGCGCGCGTCCACCACCTGCAATGACGGATTGCGCAGGTTCTCCAGCAGCGCCTGGGCATCCACCGTCGGCACCAGCGACGACAGGTCCTGAATATTGCCCGCCGCAGCCGGCGGCGGCACTTCGGTGCTGAGGTTCTCACCCAGCGCCTGCCACGCGGCCATGCCGCCATCGAGTACCGCTACGTCGCCGTGACCGATCCAGCGCAGCAGCCACCAGAGGCGTGCGGCGAACATGCCGCCGTGTGCGTCATAGGCCACCACTTGCGTATCGTTGTTGATGCCCAGATCACGCATGGCCTGCACGAACTGCTGGCGATCCGGCAGCGGATGGCGACCATGGAAGCGGCCTGTCGCATCGGTCTTGGGACCGGACAGCAGCTCATCCAGATGCGCGAAGCGGGCCTCCGGGAGGTGACCGGCGGCGTAGGCCTGGCGGCCGAAATCCGGATTGGCGAGGTCATGGCGGCAATCGACGAGCACCAGGTTCAGGTATTGCGCACGCGCCTTCAGGTCGCTGGCGCTGATTAGGGTTTGGTAGGTCATGGCTTTCTCCTTTAATCGTAGGCGGTGGATGTGGCGATGCTTACACCTCGGTCGCGATCGGGTCCACCTTGGGCACGTTCTTGGCGGCGGTCTGGTTCTTGCGCTGGTTGCGATAGGTCGCCAGCATGCCGCTGGCCAGAATGATGACCATGCCGACCCAGCCCATCCAGCCCGGCGAATCGTTCCAGATCAGTACGCCGAACAGGCTGGAAAACACGATGCCCGTGTACTGCAGGTTGGCGGTCACCAGCGTATTGCCGAGGCGGTAGGCACGTGTCATGGCGATCTGCGCCAGCGTGGCCGTCAAGCCTATCATGACCACCAGCAGTACGCCGGTACCGGAATGGCTGTGCCATAGCGGCACACGACCGGTGACCACGCTGCCGACCAGTCCCGCCAGCACGCCCGTGGCAGAGAAGTAGAACACCACGCGGTACTCCGGTTCCCCCAGCAGCCCAAGCTTGCGTACCTGCAGATAGACCAGCGCCGAGAGCACCCCCGAGGCCAGCGAAATGGCGC
Source organism: Herbaspirillum sp. C7C2 (assembly GCF_022627865.1). Lineage (NCBI taxonomy): Bacteria > Pseudomonadati > Pseudomonadota > Betaproteobacteria > Burkholderiales > Oxalobacteraceae > Herbaspirillum > Herbaspirillum sp. C7C2. Next base: position 26,553 of record NZ_JABXGI010000022.1, on the reverse strand, counting down.
CGCCCAGCAACTGGTCGGCATTCAGGGAAGGGCGCATCAGCAGCGCCACACCGACGAAGCTCAGCGCGACCGTGCCGGCCAGACCCCATTCGAACTTCTTGTTGCCCTGCCACCAGCCGGCCACGAACAGCATCACCGCGATCCAGATGGAGGACATGTAGTTCAGCGTGGTAGCTGTCGCAATCGGTAACAGGCTGAAGGAATAGAACCACATCCACAGCGAGATCACACCGATGCCGCCACGGATCAGGTGGTCGCGCGGGAAGGGCGTGCGCAGGGTGCCGCCGCGCAGGCGGATCAGGCCGAAGATGAAGATCACCCCGATCAGTCCGCGACAGAGCACGATCTCGGAGGTCGAGTAGTAGTTGCTGGCGAGCTTGACGCACACGCCCATGATGGCAAAGAGGAATGAAGCGACGAGCATCCAGAGCGATTGCATGACGGTGACGGATCAGTAGGAGAAGTGGAGGGGAGTGACTGAAACAGGAACAGGCGCACAACGACGGCCAGCAACAAAAACGGCAGCCCCGGAATGAACCGGGGCTGCCGTTGTGCTGGTGCCGATGACCGTCGTCATGCGAGAGAGGGGGATACTGCTGCAGATGCTGGTGCCTGAGAGCTGGCGACAATGACGGCGCAGACTGCGTCCATCGTGTGCTTGCCGCTTCCCTTGCATCTGCTTTCCCCCTGCGCGGCCTGTGGCCGATGTTATGGTGTGCTGGTACCTTGCGGGACGTCCAGTTGCTGGCGATACCACTCATGGAAGTGCTGCATGCCATCCTCCATGGGCGACTGGTACGGACCGACTTCGCTGGTGCCGCGATCCATGAGTATACGACGACCGGCGTCCATGCGCTGGGCGATCTCGTCATCCTCGACGCAGGTCTCCACGTAGGCGGCCCGTTCGGCTTCCACCAGCTCGCGCTCGAACAGCGCGATTTCTTCCGGATAGTAGAACTCCACCACATTGGTGGTCTTCTGCGGGCCGGTCGGCCAGAGCGTGGACACCACCAGCACGTGCGGATACCACTCCACCATGATGTTGGGGTAGAGCGTGAGCCAGATGGCGCCGAACTTGGGCGGCCTGCCGTTGGAGAATTGCAGCAGCTTTTCCTGCCACTTGGCGTAGGTCGGCGAGCCGGATTTGATCAGGCCGTGGTTCACACCCACGGTCTGGACGCTGTAGTCACGGCCGAATTCCCACTTCAGGTCCGAGCAGCTTACGAAGTTGCCCAGGCCCGGATGGAAGGGCTCGACGTGGTAGTCCTCCAGATAGACCTCGATGAAGGTCTTCCAGTTGTAGTCGCACTCGTGGACTTCGGTGTGGTCGTACAGGTAACCGGAGAAATCGAGGTCGCGGGTCACGCCCAGGTTTCTCAGCTTGTCGGCGATATCGACGCCGTTGGCCTCGAACAGCAGGCCATTCCAGCTCTGCAGCGGCGTCTTGGACAGGTTCATGCACGGCGTCTCGCCAAAATGCGGCGCGCCGATCAGTTCACCCTTCAGGTCATAGGTCCAGCGATGCAGGGGGCAGACGATGTTGTTGGCATGGCCACGGCCATCGAGCATCTTGGCTTGGCGATGGCGGCAGACATTGGATACCAGTTCGATGCCTTGCGCATTGCGCACCAGCATGCGGCCTTCGTTTTCCCAGGGCAGCGTGGAATAGTCACCGGCATTGGGCACCATCAGCTCATGGCCGACGTAACGGGGTCCCTGCTGGAAGAGTTGTTTCAGTTCCCGCTGATAGAGCGGTTCGTCGAAGTAGACGTGGACTGGAAGTTGCGCGTTTGAACGCGCCAATTTGGCAAAAGTAGCAAGATCGGACATTTCCGCCCCCAAATTAATTTGCACCAACCTAAGGAAGAAAATCCGCAAAAACCTATGTTCAAATAATATGAAGAGGAAATTTTGGACAGAACCGAGGATTATGCCACAAAACCCCCATAAGGGGCCGGGTTTTGTGTCCAAAATGCTAGCATTTTGGACGAACTTACGCGACGGCCTCCAAAACCTTCGACAAATCCACGCCCTTGATTGACTTGGTCATCGCCGGTTTGTTCTAAAATACCGGGTTAGTTTTCTGAATGGGTCGATATGCCTAGAACCTCTGCCGCCTCCGGCGCTGCCGCGACCGCCGCCTTGCCGGCCTCCTTCGAACAAGCCATGGAAGAGCTGGAGCAGCTGGTGGCGCGGATGGAAGCCGGCGAACTGCCGTTGGAAGCCTCGGTGGCCGCCTACAAGCGCGGCTCGGAACTGGTCAAGTTCTGCGCGGCCCAACTGGAGAAGGTGGACAGCCAGGTCAAGCTGCTCGAAGGCGACATGCTCAAGCCCTTCCAGGCGACCGACGCGGGCAACGAGGACGATTGATGAATGCACCTATCACCGCCGCTGGCGCGCAGATGTCGCTGGCCTCGATGGCATTCGCGGACTGGATGAACCAGGTCCAGGCCGGCATGGAACACGTGCTGGACCGTTTCCTGGCGCCGACCACGGTGGTGCCGGCGCGCCTGCACGAGGCCATGCGCTACACCGCCATGGATGGCGGCAAGCGCGTGCGGCCACTGCTGGTCTATGCCGCCGGTGATGTGTTCGATACGCCGCCAGCCCTGCTGGACCGGGCTGCGGCAGCAGTAGAGATGATTCACGTCTATTCGCTGGTGCATGACGACATGCCCTGCATGGATGACGACGCGCTGCGCCGTGGCAAGCCTACCGTGCATGTGAAATACGACGAAGCCACCGCGCTGCTGGTCGGCGACGCGTTGCAGGCGCAGGCCTTCGAAACCTTGTCGGCACCGCTGGAAGCTGAGTTGAAGACCGACGCCGACCTGCCGGCACGCCAGTTGCGCATGCTCAACCTGCTGGCCCAGGCTTCGGGCTCGGTGGGCATGTGTGGCGGCCAGGCCATCGACCTGGCCAGCGTGGGCATGACCCTGTCGCTGGCCGAGCTGGAACAGATGCACCGCCTCAAGACCGGTGCCCTCTTGCGTGCGGCGGTGATGCTGGGTGCGCTGGGTGGCAAGGCGCTGACCCGGGACGAAAGCGCGGCGCTGGATGACTATGCGCGCGCCATCGGCCTGGCCTTCCAGGTGGTGGACGACATCCTCGACGCCACCGCCGATTCGGCCACGCTGGGCAAGACCGCCGGCAAGGACGCCGCCGACAACAAGCCGACCTATGTGTCCATCCTGGGCCTGGCCGAGTCGCAGGCGCTGGCCGAAAGACTGCGCGGCGATGCCCACCAGGCGCTCGCCCCGTTCGGCGACAAGGCACGGCGCCTGCGCGAGCTGGCGGACCTGATCGTACACAGAAAGACCTGAGAGACGTAATCCAAGGCATGAAGACGGACCACGCGGCAACCTGCCAGGCGCGGCCTTCAGACCCCAACACGGTAACAACAGATGCTCCTGAACACCATTAACGACCCGGCTGACCTGCGCCGCCTGTCCCGTCACCAATTGAAGCCGCTGGCTGAAGAGTTGCGCGGCTTCCTGCTGGATTCGGTGTCCAAGACCGGCGGCCACCTGTCGTCCAACCTGGGTACGGTCGAGCTGACCATCGCGCTGCATTACGTCTTCAACACCCCGCAAGACCGCATCGTCTGGGACGTCGGCCACCAGACCTATCCGCACAAGATCCTCACCGGTCGTCGCGAACGCATGGGCAGCCTGCGCCAGCAGGAAGGTATTTCCGGCTTCCCGCGCCGCATCGAGAGCGAATACGACACCTTCGGCACCGCGCACTCCTCGACCTCCATTTCGGCCGCACTGGGCATGGCCCTGGCGGCCAAGACCCAGGGCTCGGACCGGCACGCCATTGCCGTCATCGGCGACGGCGCCATGACTGCCGGCATGGCCTTCGAAGCGCTCAACAATGCTGGCGTGCATGAAGACATCAACCTGCTGGTGATCCTCAACGACAACGACATGTCGATCTCGCCCCCGGTGGGCGCGCTGAACCGCTACCTGGCGCGCCTGATGTCCGGCAAGTTCTACGCCAAGGCCCGCGACGTGGGCAAGTCGGTGCTGCCCGGCCCGGTGCTGGAACTGGCCAAGCGCCTGGAAGAGCATGCCAAGGGCATGGTGGTGCCGGCGACCATGTTCGAGGAATTCGGCTTCAACTACATTGGCCCCATCGATGGTCACGACCTCGATTCGCTGGTCCCCACCCTGCAGAACCTGAAGCACCTCAAGGGGCCGCAGTTCCTGCATGTGGTCACCAGGAAGGGCCAGGGCTACAAGCTGGCCGAGGCCGACCCGGTGCTCTACCACGGCCCCGGCAAGTTCAACCCCAGCGAAGGCATCAAGCCCAGCGCCGGCGGCAAGTTGACCTATACCCAGGTGTTCGGCGAATGGCTGTGCGACATGGGCGCAGCCGACGACAAGCTGGTCGGCATCACCCCGGCTATGCGTGAAGGCTCGGGCATGGTCGCTTTCGAAAAGAAATTCCCGGAACGCTACTACGACGTCGGCATCGCCGAGCAGCACGCCGTCACCTTCGCCGCTGGCATGGCTTGCGAGGGGATGAAGCCGGTGGTGGCGATCTACTCGACCTTCCTGCAGCGTGCCTACGACCAGTTGATCCACGACGTCGCGCTGCAGAACCTGGACGTCACCTTCGCCCTGGACCGTGCCGGCCTGGTCGGTGCCGACGGCGCCACGCATGCAGGCAACTACGACCTGGCGTTCCTGCGCTGTATTCCGAACATGGTGGTCATGGCCGCGGCAGACGAAGACGAATGCCGCAAGATGCTCTCCACCGCCTACCAGTACCCTGGCCCGGCCGCGGTGCGTTACCCGCGTGGTGCCGGCGTCGGCGCCAGCGTACAGAAGACACTGGACACCCTGCCGCTGGGCAAGGGCGAAATCCGCCGCCACGGCAAGGACATCGCCATCCTCGCCTTCGGCAGCCTGCTGGCCCCGGCCCTCGGTGCCGGCGACAAGCTCAATGCCACGGTCGCCAACATGCGCTTCATCAAGCCGCTGGACGTGGAACTGGTCCGGCAACTGGCCGAGAGCCATGACGCCCTGGTCACGGTGGAAGAGGGCTGCATCATGGGTGGCGCTGGTGCCGCCGTCTCGGAAGCGTTGGCCGCAGCCGGCATCAGCAAGCCCATCCTGCACCTGGGCCTGCCGGACCGCTTCATCGACCACGGCGATGCGGGCCAATTGCTGGCGCAATGCGGGCTGGATGCGGACGGCATCGTACAGTCCATCGTGCAACGTTTCGGCAAGGACCAGCCTAAGCTGGTGGTCAACAACGGCTGATTTCACCTTCCCGAAACCGGGGGGGCAGATAAAACGCCTCGCTGGAATTCTCCAGCGAGGCGTTTCGTTTCCTGCTTCTGTTAGTGGGGCAAACTAACGCTCCCGCCCCTTCTGCCACAACACATCCTGGCCGCCGGCCTCGCGGTTGAGCACCCGGGCCAGCACGAAACACAGGTCGGACAGCCGGTTCAGATATTGCCGGGCCGGCGCATTCACGCCCGACTCGGCCTTCTCCAGCAAGACCACGCTGCGCTCGGCGCGCCGGCATACCGTGCGGCAGACATGCGCCAGCGCGGCGGTACGCGAGCCACCGGGCAGGATGAATTCCTTCAGCGGCGGCAGCGTGGCGTTGTATTTCTCCAGCAGGGCGTCCAGCCGCGCCAGGTGGGCCTCGGCCAGCACCGTGTAACCGGGGATGCAGAGTTCGCCGCCCAGGTCGAACAGGTCGTGCTGGATCGAGACCAGTTCCTCCCGCAAGGCGTCCGGCAGGGCCTCGCACAACAGCAGGCCCAGCTGCGAATTGAGTTCATCCACATCGCCCAGCGCCTGGATGCGCAGGCTGTCCTTGCCCACGCGGCTGCCATCGCCGAGGCCGGTGCTGCCGTCATCTCCGGTGCGGGTGGCGATCTTGCTAAGTCGGTTGCCCATCGTTGCTCCTTGATAATGCGCGCCAGCTTAAGCGCAAGCCCGATGCAAGGCAAGCGTCCCGCCGGATGCGAGAGGACGCGCCAGCGACGCAAGAATCACGTAAATAATTCACTTGATTTGCCAGCCTTGCCGCGACGGCATGGGAGATTTGCCCGATCTCCCGCCCGCAAGAGAGTAAAATTCATCGATTGGATCAGTGGTCAGTCCACTGCAGCGGCCGGGGTGGCTACTGCAACGGCCCTGCATCCTCCCCCCAACAAGACCTAGAACAACGACCGAGACACAAGACTCCAGAGAGAAACCGAGAAATCGCATGAACCATCTAGTTGACGCCCGCAAACTGAAACGCCCCGTGCCGCAGGCCTTGCTCGACGAGCTCAAGACCCTCTTCGGTGAGCGTTGCTCCACCACCCTGGCCATGCGCGAGCACCACGGCCGTGACGAATCCTCCTACGATCCCATGCTGCCCGACGCTGTCGTGTTCGCCCACAGCACCGAGGAAGTCGCCGCCTTCGTGAAGCTCTGCAGCCAGTACGACACCCCCATCATCCCCTACGGCGCCGGTACCTCGCTGGAAGGCCACGTACTGGCCCTGCAGGGCGGTGTGACGGTGGACCTGTCGCAGATGAACCGGGTGCTGGCCGTCAATGGCGAAGACCTGACCGCCACCGTTCAGGCCGGCGTCACCCGCAAGCAACTGAACCTGGAGATCAAGGATACGGGCCTGTTCTTCCCCATCGACCCGGGCGCCGACGCCTCGCTGGGCGGGATGGCCTCGACCCGTGCCTCCGGCACCAATGCCGTGCGCTACGGCACCATGAAGGAAAACACCCTGACCCTGACCGTGGTCACGGCCCAGGGCGAGATCATCAAGACCGGCACCCGTGCCAAGAAATCCTCGGCCGGCTACGATCTGACCCGCGTCTATGTCGGCAGCGAAGGCACGCTGGGCATCATCACCGAAGTCACCGTGCGCCTCTATCCGCAGCCCGAGGCCATTTCTGCCGCCATCTGCTCCTTCCCCAGCGTGGCCGATGCGGTCAATACGGTGATCCAGACCATCCAGATGGGCGTGCCGCTGGCGCGCGTGGAGTTGCTCGATGAAAACGGCGTGCGCGCCATCAATGCCCACGACAAGCTGACCCTGCCGGTCAATCCGCTGCTGCTGTTCGAATTCCACGGCAGCGAAAATGGCGTCAAGGAACAGGCCGAGCTGGTACAGGACATCGCCAACGAAAATCACGCCCTGGGCTTCGAATGGGCCACCCGCCCGGAAGATCGCACCCGCCTGTGGACCGCCCGTCACAACGCCTATTTCGCGCTGCTGCAACTGCGCCCGGGTGCGCGCGCCATCTCCACCGACTGCTGCGTGCCGATCTCGCGCCTGGCCGAATGCGTGCTGGCCACCAAGGCCGACTGCGAAGAGCAGGGGCTGATCCACGCCATCATCGGTCACGTCGGCGACGGCAATTTCCACGTGCAGATGATGGTGGACCCCAATGACCCGGCCGACATCGCCCGCGCCGAAGGCGTCAATGAACGCATGGTCGCGCGCGCCCTGTCCATGGACGGCACCTGCACCGGCGAGCATGGGGTGGGCCTGCACAAGATGGACTTCCTGATCCAGGAGCACGGCGACGGCGCCATCGCCGTCATGCGCGCCATCAAGCACGCGCTGGACCCGAAGAACATCATGAACCCGGGCAAGATCCTGCGCTGGGAACAGTAAACCTTGGATCAAGTATCTTGCTTGCCGTTGGCTTCATCGGCCGGCCGTTCGGACTGAGTAGCGGCATTGCCGCGTATCGAAGGAGCGCCGTCAGTACGTCTTCGATACGGCCCAGAGGGCCTGCTCAGTGCGAACGGTAGTTTTTTGATGTTGACGACAGTAGCGCAGTTTTGTCAGCGCTGATTTGTTGGTTTTCAGCAGTTTGTTAGTTGAACAAAGAGCAGGGCGTTTTTGTATGCCCTTCGCTAAAGCAGCAGGAATCCATCACCCATGGCCACCCGCCTACCGCCCGTCCATGCCTTGTCCGCCTTCGAAGCGGCAGCCCGTCACAACTCCTTCGCCATCGCGGCCGAGGAGCTTTGCATCACGCCATCGGCACTGTCGCACCGCATCCGCCTGCTGGAAGAATTCGTCGGCGAGCGCCTGTTCTATCGCGATGGCCGCTCCATCGGGCTCTCCGAATTCGGTCGCCGCTATCTCGACGTGGTGCGCTCGGCACTGCGCACGCTGACCGATTTCCCCATGCCGCATCGCAATGCCGCCGTGCAACCCAAGATCAAGGTGATGCTGCCGCCGACCTTCGCGCGCCACCTGCTCATGCCGCGCATCGCCGACTTCACCCAGCGCCATCCCGAGATCGTGGTGGAGCTGTATCTCTCGGTGCCGCTGTACGACCTGTCGCTGTCGGAAAGCGATGTCGAGATCCGCTTCGGTGCCGGCAACTACCCCAACATCATCACCGAAAAGCTGTTCGAGGAACCGGCCTTCGCCGTGGCCAGCCCCGGCTACCTGAAGACCCTGCCGCCAATGAAGTCGCCGGCCGACCTGCAGCATGCGACCCTGCTGCGCTCGGCGCTGGAGCCCTGGCAGCCTTGGTTCGAGGCCGCCGGTCTCAAGGACTGGGTGGAACCTTCCGCCGGCCTGCGTGTGGACGACCTCGGCCTGCTGCTCGAAGCGGTGCGCCATGGCTACGGCGTCGGCCTGACCCGCCAGCATTTCGCCGAAGAACTGCTGGCGCGGGGCGAGATCGTCGAATTGTTCGACGTACGCCTGCGCACCCCGCCGCATGCCTACTACGTGGTCTACGAGCGCGCCGTGCGCGAACGGCCCGAAGTGGATACCTTCATCAGCTGGATGCAAAACGCCTTCCGCAATATCTGAGCCCACGCCAGCACTGTCACGCTGGCCGCCCTGAAAATAATTCACGGCGGCCGGAAATTCTTTTCAGTGGCCCAACGGGCAACATCGCCCCGTGCGGCGCGGCAAAATTCGTTACACTTGTCGGACTGAAAAAGCCCGCCCCATGCGGGCTGACAACAAACGAGACAGCGTGCGCCGTGCCGCCGGACGCAAAGAGGGACGTCCACACCCACACGCCTGCCTAGCCCAACGCCGAGGTCCAGCATGAATGCTCCCGTCCAACCGTCCTTCGCGCCGGCGCGCCAGCGCGAAGTCGTCGATGCCCTGCGCCGGGTCCTGCCCACCCATTGCGTGCTGTTCGACGAGGAAGACACCCGCCCCTACGAATGCGACGGCCTGGCCGCTTACCGCCAGCTGCCGATGGTAGTGGTATTGCCCGAGACCGAGGCCCAGGTGGTAGCCATCATGCAGACCTGCCACGCGCTGCAGGTGCAGATCGTCCCGCGTGGCGCCGGCACCGGCCTGTCGGGCGGGGCCATGCCGATTGCCGACGGGGTCGTGGTCTCCACCGCCAAGTTCAACAAGATCATCAAGCTGGACAAGTATTCGCGCACCGCCGTGGTCCAACCGGGCGTGCGCAACCTGGCCATCTCGGAAGCGGCTGCACCGCATGGTCTCTATTACGCGCCGGACCCGTCCTCGCAGATCGCCTGCACCATCGGCGGCAACGTGGCCGAGAATTCCGGCGGCGTGCACTGCCTCAAATATGGCCTCACGGTACACAACGTTCTGCGCGTGCGCATGGTCACCATCGAGGGCGACGTGGTGGAACTGGGCAGTGGCGCGCTGGACGCCCCGGGCCTGGATCTGCTGGCGGTGTTCATCGGTTCCGAAGGCATGCTGGGCGTGGTCACGGAGGTAACCGTCAAGCTCGTGCCCAAGCCGCAGGCCGCGCGTGTGATCATGGCGTCCTTCGATGACGTGGTGAAGGGCGGCAATGCAGTCGCCAACGTGATTGCCGCCGGCATCATCCCGGCCGGCCTGGAGATGATGGACAAGACCAGCTCGCGCATGGTGGAACCCTTCGTCAAGGCCGGTTACGACATCGACGCCGAAGCCATCCTCCTGTGCGAGTCCGATGGCACCGTGGAAGAGGTGGAAGAAGAGATCGGCCGCATGACCGCCGTGCTCAATGCCAGCGGTGCTACCGCCATCGCCTGCTCGGCCTCGGAAGCGGAACGCCTGCGCTTCTGGTCCGGTCGCAAGAACGCCTTTCCGGCCGCCGGCCGCATCTCGCCCGACTACTACTGCATGGATGGCACCATCCCGCGCAAGAAACTGGCGCAGGTGCTGCTGGGCATCGCCGAGATGGAAAAGAAGTACGGCCTGCGCTGTGCCAACGTGTTCCACGCGGGCGACGGCAATCTGCATCCGCTGATCCTGTTCGATGCCAACCTGGCCGATGAATTCGACCGCGCCGAACTGTTCGGTGCCGAGATCCTGGAGCTGTGCGTGGAAGTCGGTGGCACCATCACCGGCGAACACGGCGTGGGCATCGAGAAGATCAACTCCATGTGCGTGCAGTTCTCGCCCGCCGAGCGCGAGGCCTTCTTCAAGTTGAAGCGCGCCTTCGACACCGCCTTCCTGCTCAATCCGGACAAGGCCATTCCCACCCTGCATCGTTGTGCCGAGTACGGCAAGATGCATGTGCAGCGCGGCCAGCTGCGCTTCCCCGACCTGCCGAGATTCTGATCATGCAAGAGCACGCCCAACCCGACTTCGATGCCGTGCTGGCATCCTTCCGTGAACGCATCCTCTCCGGCCGCGCCTTGCAGATTCGCGGCGGCGGCACCAAGGACTGGTATGGGCAGGTGCCAAGCGGCGACCTGCTCGATACCCGGCCCTACAGCGGCATCATCGATTACGAACCGACCGAACTGGTCATCACCGCACGCTGCGGCACGCCGCTCTCCGAGATCGATGCCGCCCTGGCCGAGCACAACCAGATGCTGGCCTGGGAGCCACCGCGATTCGGCGGCGCGGCCACCGTCGGCGGCATGGTGGCCGCCGGACTTTCCGGGCCCTCGCGCGCAGCCGCTGGTGCCGTGCGCGATTTCGTGCTGGGTGCGGTGTTGATGGACGCCCAGGGTGAGCAACTGCATTTCGGTGGCCAGGTCATGAAGAACGTCGCCGGCTATGACATCTCGCGCCTGCTGGCGGGCTCGCTGGGCACGCTGGGCCTGATCCTGCAGGTCTCGCTGAAGGTCTTGCCGCGCCCCTTCGCCAGCAGCACCCGGGTGTTCGAGATCAACCAGGAAGGCGCGCTGCGCCTGTTGAACCAGAGCGCCGGCCAACCGCTGCCGCTGGTGGCCAGCGCCTGGGTCGGCAATGTGCTGACCCTGCGTCTGGCGGGTGCGCAGGCTGCGGTGGATTCAGCGATCAAGAAGCTGGGTGGCACCGAATTGAGCAATCCGCACGATTACTGGACCGACCTGCGCGAGCAGACCCATCCCTTCTTCGCCCAGCCCGAAGCACCGCTGTGGCGCCTGTCGGTGCCGTCGGTGGCACCACCGATCGACCTGCCGGGTAACCAGCTGATCGAGTGGGGCGGGGCGCAGCGCTGGTTGCGCCCGCAGGGCAATGTGGATGCGGTCGCCATTCGCGCCGCCGCCCTGGCGGTGGGCGGGCATGCCAGCCTGCATCGCGGGGGCGACAAGGCCATCGGTGTATTCCATCCGCTGCAACCGGCGGTGGAAAAGATCCATCGCAAGCTCAAGCAGCAATTCGACCCACGCGGCATCTTCAATCCCGGCCGCCTGTACGCCAGCCTGTAAGCGAACTACTTAGCCAGCGACCCTCCATGCAGACCAACTTAGCCGATTTCATCCGCAACACCCAGGCCGGCGAGGAAGCCGACAGCATCCTGCGTTCCTGCGTGCATTGCGGTTTCTGTACCGCCACCTGTCCCACCTATCAATTGCTGGGCGATGAACTGGACGGCCCGCGTGGTCGCATCTATCTCATCAAGCAGGTGCTGGAAGGCAAGCCCGCCACTGCCGCCACGCAGTCGCACCTGGACCGCTGCCTGACCTGCCGCAACTGCGAATCCACCTGTCCGTCCGGCGTGCAGTATGGTCGCCTGGTCGATATCGGGCGCAAGGTGGTGGAGCAGCAGGTGCCACGCCCTCTGTCACAGCGCGTGATGCGCACCGCCTTGAAGGAGCTGGTGCCGCGCAAGTGGATTTTCCGTCCCGCCATGAAAGCAGGCCAGCTGGTGCGCCCGCTGTTGCCCAAGCTGCTGCAGAACAAGGTGCCGCTGCCGCAGGATGCCGGCATCTGGCCCACGCGCACCCATGCGCGCCAGATGCTCTACCTGGAAGGCTGCGTGCAGCCCTCGATGTCGCCCAACATCAACAGCGCCACCGCCCGCGTGCTCGATGCCCTCGGCGTGCAGTTGTTCGCGCCTCCCAAAGCCGGCTGCTGCGGCGCCATCCGCTATCACATGAATGATCAGGACGGCGGCCTGGACGACATGCGTCGCAACATCGACGCCTGGTGGCCCTACATCGAAGGCCGGGATGGCATCCGGGCCGATACCATCGTCATGAATGCCTCCGGTTGCGGCGTCACCGTCAAGGAATACGGCCATCTGCTGCAGCACGATCCGGTCTATGCCGAAAAGGCGCGCCGCATCTCGCACATGACCCGCGACATCAGCGAAATCCTGCCCGAATTCGAAGACCAGTTGACGCATCGGCTCAAGGACTTCAACGGCAAGCGCGTGGCCTACCACCCGCCCTGCACCCTGCAGCATGGCCAGAAGATACGCGGCAAGGTCGAGGCCATCCTGCGCGCGGCCGGGGTGGATGTGCAGTTGTGCGCCGACAGCCATCTCTGCTGCGGGTCGGCCGGCACCTATTCGATCCTGCAACCGGAGCTCTCCTACCGCCTGCGCGATGACAAGATCGGCAAGCTCCAGGCCACCGATCCCGACATGATCGTCACTGGCAATATCGGCTGCGTCACCCATCTGCAATCCGGCACCGAGACTCCGGTACGGCACTGGATCGAATTGCTGGACGCCGCGCTGGTGGCGGTTTCCTGACGATTTACTGACGGCTTGCTGAGGCATCGCCGGCCGCCCCCGGATGCCCTTCGAGTTGCTCTAGAAACAACCCAAGCCCCGCTCTGCGGGGCTTTTTTGTGGCCATTTTGATCATGACCAAGGCAATTTGACCCCATTTATCCAAACCGGCTTGACGGCAGGGGGCATAAGTCAATAAGCTTCGTCCTTTTTTCCGCGCAGCGGGAAAAACCGGTCCCCGTTTCTCATCGGAAACAGGTGATTTCCGACAATCCCGACGATCGGCGCAGCGTCCCGCCACGGCCCCGCGCCCAGACAATCAGCCCCCACCATCATCGTCCTCGCACCGGCGCCATGCCACTTGCGATCGAGGGGCAGGAGAACCCATGAAAAAACGCATTCCGCCGGCCATCTTCATCTTCATTGCGATGCTGCTGGGCATCCTGGTCGGCTACCTGATCTTCAGTCATCTGGACAAGGCCCAGGCCAAGGAACTGGCCGGCTACATCTCGATTGCTTCCGACCTGTTCCTGCGCCTGATCAAGATGGTCATCGCACCCCTGGTGTTTTCCACCCTGGTGGTGGGCATCGCCCATATGGGTGACGCCAAGTCGGTCGGCCGCATCTTCGGCAAGTCGCTGGCCTGGTTCTTCATCGCCTCGCTGGTCTCGCTGGCACTGGGCATGATCATGGCCAACCTGCTGCAACCGGGCGCGGGTGTGGCGCTGCCACCGCCTGACGCGGCTGGCGCCGGCCTGGCCACGGGCAAGTTCACGGTCAAGGAATTCTTCAACCACCTGGTCCCCAAGTCCATCGTCGAGGCCATGGCCCAGAACGAAGTGCTGCAGGTGGTGGTGTTCTCGATGTTCTTCGGTATCGCCCTGGCGTCGCTGGGCGAGCGTGGCAAGCACCTGCTGGCGGTGATCGACGATCTGTCGCACACCATGCTCAAGATCACCGTCTATGTCATGAAGTTTGCCCCGGTGGCGGTGTTTGCGGCGATGGCGGCGACTGTGGCGGTCAATGGCCTGGAGATCCTGGTCAGCTTCGCGGTCTTCATGCGTGACTTCTATTTCTCGCTGGTACTGTTGTGGGCCATCCTGATCGCGGTGGGCTTCGTGTTCCTGAAGAAGCGCATCTTCCGCCTGCTGGCGCTGATCAAGGAAGCCTTCCTGCTGGCTTTCGCCACGGCCAGCTCGGAAGCTGCCTATCCCAAGCTGCTCGATGCGCTGGACCGCTTCGGCGTCAAGCGCAAGATCTCCAGCTTCGTCATGCCGATGGGGTATTCCTTCAACCTCGATGGCTCGATGATCTACTGCACCTTCGCCACGCTCTTCATCGCGCAGGCCTACGGCATCCACCTGCCGATCTCGACCCAGATCACCATGATGCTGGTGCTGATGCTGACCTCCAAGGGCATCGCCGGCGTGCCGCGTGCCTCGCTGGTGGTGATCGCCGCGACCCTGCACCAGTTCAACATCCCCGAAGCGGGCCTGCTGGTGATCCTGGGTATCGATACCTTCCTCGATATGGGGCGCTCGGCCACCAACGCCGTGGGCAACTCGATTGCCTCGGCCGTGGTCGCCAAGTGGGAAGGTGGTCTGTTGAGCGAAGAAGAAGCGGCGCGTGCCGAAGCCGAGATCGAACAGGAAGCCGAAGCCACGCTGCACAACGAAGCCTGAACAGGCCCTGGTGATGTGAATGCAATGCCGTCCAGTCTGTCGCTGGACGGCATTGTTCGTTTCAGGCCGGCATGGCTTCCTGCTGCTTGACCGCGACCCACTCCTGCAGGGTGATCTCGATGGTGATGAAGGACAGGTTGGCGCCGCGCACGAAGCGGCCGGCGAAGATCTTGCCGTCAGTGTCGGCCACCACGCCCTGTAGGGGATGGGGATTGCCCTGGCCATCGGAAAAGCCGATCTCGCCGAAGACATTGAGGATTTCCACGCCCGGTCCGTTGATCTCCATCTCGCGTGGGCCGTTCGGGGTGGCGTATTGCAGGTGGGCATCGATCAGGCTGCCGATGGCGCCGCGCACGATGGCGGTCTTCATGCCGTGCTGGCGGCACAGCGCTTCCACGCTTTCAGTCAGGTCCTGGTTGGGTTTGAGGCGGGCCATCACGAGCTTGCCGAGGCGGCCTTCTTCTACGTGGATAGGGGGGGTATGGTCGTCGCGTGTCGTAGTGTCGTTGGCGTGGAGAGTCATCATCATTCCATGGGTGTCGGATGCAATAGACTGAAGTGCGTCTCTTCATCGCTGTTGACGACGAAGGCGCCCCGGGAGAACAAGCAAAGGCGGATGATGAGCGGATCGTCGCCCACTTCCACCGTATCGAGCAGGAGATGGCCGCCGTGGAGGGCGCCGTCACCGTCGATGAATCCTGAATGGCAATGCAGTAAAACCTTTCCGTCCTGGTTCTGGCCCACCGTGATGGCGCCGGTGATGAAGGTGATCACCCCTTCGAGCACATGCGGCGGGCCGTAGTCATAGGGACGGCTGGCGTCCCCGGTATGTTCGATGCGGTGATAGTGCAGCCGCCGTGCCGTGCCACCGCACATGCGGCCCACGCCGCCGCGCTGGCCATAGCGCGCCAGCACGCTTCGCAGCGACTCGCCCACGGAGCTGCCCGGTTGCAGCGTGATGCGCAGTTCCTCGGCCGGGTCGGCCTCCAGGTCCAGCGTGCGCGGATAGCTTTGCTGGCCTGCGTGCAGGAACTTGCGTACCTCGACGAAACCGGTGCCGGCCGCGGCCTGGGCGGTCTTGTTCGTCAGCTTCATAGGCGGTATTCCCCCTGTTCTTCCAGCAGTGCCTTGATCTGTTTCTTGACGATCTTGCCGTAGCCGGACTTGGGCATGTTGTCCCAGTAGACAAAGCGACGTGGCCACTTGTACTTGCCGATGCGCTCTTCCAGGTGCGCCAGCAAGGCGGCGCTATCGACCTGCTGGCCGGCCTTGCAGACGATCACCGCCAGGCCGCTCTCGCCCCACTTGGGGTCGGGCACGCCCAGCACGGCCACCTCCGACACGGCCGCGTGCGTGAGCAGGGCTTCCTCGATCTCGCGTGGATAGACATTGGAACCGCCCGAGATGTACATGTCCGAAGAACGGCCGGTGATGTAGAGGAAACCATCCTTGTCCACATGACCGAGGTCGCCGGTATGGAACCAGTCATGCTTGAAGGCCTTGGCATTGGCGTCCGGATTGTTGTGGTATCCCATGAAGACGGCCGGTCCACGCACGCAGATTTCACCGGTCTCGAAGGGCGCCAGTTCCTGGCCGTCGTCGTTGAGGATGGCGATCTGCATGCCGGTACGCGGCATGCCGCAGGTGCCGACCCGCGCCTGCGGATGGGCGTCGTCGTCGAAGTGCAGGTAGGGCGGCAGGAAGGTGATGTTGCCGGTGACTTCGCCCAGGCCGTAATACTGCACCAGCACCTTGCCCAGTTTTTTCAGCGCATACACCTGGTCGGCGCGGTACATGGGTGCGCCGGCGTAGATGACGTGCTTCAAGGACGAGTGGTCGTAGCGATCCACCGATTCATCCTCGACCAGGATCTTGACGATGGTGGGGACCGTGAAGAGATTGTCCACCTTGTATTTTTCCACCAGCTGCCAGGCTTCCTCGACCACCAGCCGTTCGGACGACAGCAGGATGCTGGCCGCGCCACGTGCGGTGTTGATCACGGCGTGGATACCGGCACCGTGCGACAGCGGTGCCACCACCAGCGAACGCGATTGATGGTTCAGGCCCGGCATCAGGTCGGCCAGGTGGTTGGTCACGACGAAGGCCATCTGGCCGTGCGAGAGCACGCCTGCCTTGGGATGACCGGTGGTGCCGGAGGTATAGAAGAACCACATCGGGTCTTCGTAATCGACTTCCACTTCGCGGAAGCTCTCGTGGCCACCCTCGGCCACCAGTGCCTCGAAATCCAGCTCGCCGGGGCGCGCATCGGCCAGGGCGATGACATGCTCCAGCGCCGGCGAGGCCGCCTTGACGGCATCCACGTAATTGGCGAAGCCACGGTCGTAGAGCATCACGCAAGCGCCGCTGGACTGGCCCAGGTAGGCCGCTTCAGGCGGTGTGATGCGGAAGTTGGTCGGTACCCAGACCATGCCCATCTTGAAGGCGGCCCAAGCGCTCTCGAAAATCTGCTGGTTGTTGCGCGAATGGACCAGCATCTTGTCGCCCTTCTTCACACCCCGGCGGGTGAGGGCGTGGGCCAGCGCATCGACGCGGTCGTTGATCTGCTTCCAGGAGATGAGCCTGTCGCTGCCATCGGCATTGCCCTGCGACAGTATCAGACCCGGCTCATCCGGAAAACGGCGCGCCACGTCCGACAGCAGGCGGCCCAGGTTCATCACTTTCGTTAACATCGTCTCACTCGTCCCGATTCGTTCTAATGGAAATTGGCGTGGCGCTTCGTTCTTGTTTTTGTTGATACTTCGTGTTCCTGCGCGTCGTTCGCTGGTGCAGCGAACGACGCGCTGTTACAAGCTGCAATTTGCAACTGCAATCAGTTCACGCGCTCCAGGATGCTCACATAGTTGGCCACCGCTGCGCCGCCCATGTTGAACACGCCCGCATAGCGCGCATTGGCGATCTGCATGTCGCCAGCATCATGGGCCGCCTGCATGGCCGCCATCACGTGCATCGAGACACCGGTGGCGCCCACCGGATGGCCCTTGGACTTCAGGCCGCCGGACGGATTGACCGGCAGCTTGCCGTCCTTGGCGGTGATGCCCTCGGCAATCACGCGCGCGCCCTGGCCGTGCGGGGCCAGGCCCATGGCTTCGTATTCCAGCAGCTCGGCCACGGTGAAGCAGTCATGGGTTTCCACCAGGGACAGATCATTGAGCGACAGTCGGGCCTGACCCAGCGCATTCTTCCAGGCCAGTTCGGCGGCTTCGAAGCGGGTCGGGTCGCGGCGCGACAGCGGCAGGTAGTCGTTCACATGCACCGCTGCGCGGAACTGCACGGCACGCGGCATGGACTTGGCCACGTCGGCGGCACTGATCACCAGGGCGGCGGCACCGTCCGAGATCAGCGAGCAGTCGGTACGCTTGAGCGGGCCGGCCACGAACGGGTTCTTCTCGGAAACGGTACGGCAGAAATCGAAGCCGAAGTCCTTGCGCATATGGGCATAGGGATTGGACAGGCCGTTCTTGTGGTTCTTGGCGGCGATCATGGCCA
This sequence comes from Herbaspirillum sp. C7C2, assembly GCF_022627865.1. Lineage (NCBI taxonomy): Bacteria > Pseudomonadati > Pseudomonadota > Betaproteobacteria > Burkholderiales > Oxalobacteraceae > Herbaspirillum > Herbaspirillum sp. C7C2. Next base: position 8,493 of record NZ_JABXGI010000022.1, on the reverse strand, counting down.
GTGCATCGGACTGGTCGCCAAAGCGGTCGAAGTAACTCTGCGCGATCTTGCCGAACACGCCTGCGAAACCACCGGGGATGCCCGCTTCTTCCTTGGCGTAGCAGGCCTTGAGCAAGACCTCGCCCACCTGTGGGGTCGCCAGTTCGGTCATCTTCTCGAAGCCGATCACCAGCACGTGTTTCGATTCACCCGCCTTGATCGATTGCAGGCCCGAGTGGATTGCCGCCGAGCCGGTGGCGCAGGCATTCTCCAGGCGCGTGGCCGGCTTGAAGCGCAACTGCGGCAATGCATTCATGACCAGCGACGAAGGGAAGTCCTGGTACAGGAAGCCGGCATTGAAGGTGCCGACGTGGATGGAATCGATATCTTCCGGTTGCAGACCGGCATGTTCGATGGCGGCCTTGGCGACCTGGCCGATCAACACTTCCGGATCGATGCCGTCGAGCTTGCCGAATTGGGAATGGTGCCAGCCGGTGATGCAGGGTGAGGATGCAGAAGCAGTCATGGTGTGTCCTTGTAAGACTTGGTCGGTGGAGCCTGGTCGCTCCGGTTCACACGGGGGCAATATGCAAATTCGGTGCCAATGTCTTCCACTGCAGTGCCAATGCGATTGCCACGTGCAGCAAGCTCGTCGCCATCGCCATGCGATTGCCACAAGAGTGAGGCGCCACTGGTCGCCGACGGTCGCAGGCGGGGTGTGCCCCTGCCCGGGCCGGCATCTTGCCCGTCTCCTGAAAGCTCGACGCAAAGGCGCGCCGGCTCTCGCTTTGTTGTTGATTCTGATGCGGTGTTGCGTCGTCAATAAGATCGACCATGGGGCGGTGCTGAATCCTGCAGGGCAGGAAACCGCTGCGCCAGCGGCCGACCGGATGAAGATAGCACGGACTTTACGTTAACGTAAATCATTGCGCTGCAACACAAAACAATTGCCCGGCAGCAGCGCCTCAGGTGTCGACACCTGCAACATCCCTGCGACAGGTTGGCGACAGTGCATGCGACAGGTGTCGCAGCAGGGCGGCATCAAATAAATTGCAGGCGGTGCCGCCCCTGCCCTTGTCCTGCGCAGCCTTTATCGCAGAGAATACAGGCGCAATGCAGATGACCATGAGGGACATCGCCATCGCGTCGGCCCGCTCCGACGGCTTGGCATCCTAATTGCTCTATCGATGCATGGGCAGTGTTGACAACCCGGATACAGGGGGCTGCACGCCAGGATTTCGCGGCAGCTGAGTGGCACCGGAATCAGCAGATTCATAAATACAAACAGACAAACAGGAGACAAGACAGATGGATCAATCCACTGGTAAATTCACGCGCCGTCATTTTCTGAAGACCGCCTCGGTGGCCTCGGCTGCTGCCGCCACCGGCATGGTGAGCACCTCCGCCCATGCGGCCGAGTTCACCTTCAAGTATGCCAACAACCTGCCCGTGACCCACCCGATGAATGCGCGCGCCAAGGAAATGGCCGCTGCCATCGCCGAGCAGTCGAAGGGCCGCATCGAGCTGCAGCTCTACCCCAACAACCAGCTGGGTACCGATACCGACATGCTCTCGCAGGTGCGTGCCGGCGCCATCGATTTCTTCACCCTCTCGCCGCTGATCCTGGGCACCCTGGTGCCTGCCGCGCAGATTTCCGGTATCGGCTTCGCCTTCAAGGATTACAGCCAGGTCTGGCCGGCCATGGACGGTGAGCTCGGCGCCCATGTGCGCAAGCAGATCGAAGCCAAGTCCACCCTGTTCGCCTTCGAGAAGATCTGGGACAACGGCTATCGCCAGATCACCAACAGCACCCGTCCCATCAAGGTCGCCGACGACCTCAAGGGCATGAAGCTGCGCGTGCCGCCGAGCCCGCTGTGGACCTCGATGTTCAAGGCCTTCGATGCTGCGCCGACCTCGATCAACTTCGCCGAAGTGTATTCGGCCCTGCAGACCAAGATCGTCGAAGGCCAGGAAAACCCCATGGCCATCATCTCCACGGCCAAGCTGTACGAAGTGCAGAAGTACTGCTCCATCACCAACCACATGTGGGACGGTTTCTGGTTCCTGGGCAACAAGAAGTCCTTCGAACGCCTGCCCAAGGACCTGCAGGACATCGTCACCCGTGCCATCAACGAAGCCGGCATGAACCAGCGCGCCGACGTGCGCAAGCTCAACGACTCGCTGGTCGAGGAAATGAAGGGCAAGGGCCTGGCCTTCAACAATGCCGACGCCGACTCCTTCCGCGCCAAGCTGCGCAGCGCCGGCTTCTACGCCGAATGGAAGAAGAAGTTCGGTGACGAGCCCTGGGCGCTGCTGGAGAAGTACACCGGCAAGCTGGCCTGACGCACCGTCCGGCCTGAATGGACCACGCCACCGCCCATTCCGGGCCGTGGCGTCGTCCGCCCCGACTTTTTTCGCTGGAGCTTGATGATGGAAGCTGCAATGACTTACCGCGCCCCGGTCAACATGAATCCGTTTGCGCGCGCACTGGTGGGCTTGAATCGCATGGTCATGCATGTGGTGGGCGCGCTGGCCGCCTGCCTGGTACTGGCCGAGACGATCGTGCTGCTGACCGGCGTGATCTACCGTTACGCACTGCACGACCCCCTGGTCTGGTCCGATGAACTGGCCTCGATCCTCTTCATCTGGCTGTCCATGCTGGGTGCCGTGCTGGCCCTGGACCGCGGCGAGCACATGCGGCTCACCGCCATCATCAACAAGTGTTCCGAGAAAGGCCGCATCTGGCTGGAAACGGTGGCGGCGCTGGTGGTCTGCATCTTCGTATTGATGGTGATCCACCCGGCACTGGACCATGCGGTCGAGCAGATGCCCATCACCACCCCGGCCCTGGAAATTCCCGACGGCCTGCGCGCTGCCGCCTTGCCGGTGGGCGCCATCCTGATGCTGCTGGCGGCCGTCTCGCGCATGGCCGCCCTGACCACCATGCGCCTGCTGCTTTCGGCGCTGGCGGTGGTGGCCGTGATTGCGGGTGCGCTGTGGCTGGCGCAGCCGGTCCTGATGGCCATGGGCAACTACAACCTGATCGTGTTCTTCGTGCTGCTGATTGGCGTGTGCGTGGCTGGTGGCATCCCCATCGCCTTCGCCTTCGGTACCGCCACCATGGCCTATCTCGCCCTGGCGACCAATGCGCCGCTGATGATCGTGGTCAGCCGCATGGACGAAGGCATGTCCAGCCTGATCCTGCTGTCGGTACCGCTGTTCGTGCTGCTGGGCTCGCTGCTGGAAATGTCGGGCCTGGCCAAGACTCTGATCGATTTCATGGCGGCCCTGCTGGGCCATGTGCGCGGCGGCCTGCAATACGTGCTGCTGGGCGCGATGTTCCTGGTCTCCGGCATCTCCGGTTCCAAGGCAGCCGACATGGCGGCCATCGCGCCGGCGCTGTTCCCCGAAATGAAGAAACGCGGCTCCAAACCGGAAGAACTGGTGGCCCTGCTGTCGTCCTCCGGCGCCATGACCGAGACCATCCCGCCCAGCCTGGTGTTGATCACCATCGGCGCGGTCTGCAGCGTCTCGATCACGGCGCTGTTCATCGGTGGCCTGATGCCGGCGGCCATCGCCACCATCGCCATCGCCGTGGTGTGCTGGATGCGCGCCCGCCGCGAGCCGATGCCGGACGTGCCGCGCGCACCCCTGTCGCTGATCATGAAGACCCTGATCGCCGCCATTCCCGCCCTGGCGCTGCCCATGCTGATCCGCGTGGCCGTCATCGAGGGCGTGGCCACGGCCACCGAGGTCGCCACCATCGGCGTGGCTTATACGGTCGTGGTCGGCCTGATCATGCACCTGTTCATGAAGCACCTGAACTTCAAGCGCCTCTATCCGATGCTGATCGAAGCCGCTGCACTCTCCGGCGCCATCCTGCTGATCATCGGCATGGCCACCGCGATGGCATGGGCGCTGACGCAGTCGGGCTTCTCCTCCAAGCTGGTGGCGTTGATGCAGGGTGTGCCGGGTGGCGGCGCCGGTTTCCTGCTCATCACCATCGTCATCTTCATCGTGCTGGGCAGCTTGCTGGAAGGCATCCCCGCCATCGTGCTGTTCGGACCGCTGCTGTTCCCGGTGGCGCGTTCACTGGGCGTGCATGACGTGCACTATGCGATGGTGGTGATCCTGGCCATGGGCATCGGCCTGTTCGCACCGCCCTTCGGCGTCGGCTTCTATGCCGCCTGCGCCATCGGCAAGGTCTCGCCCGACGGTGTCTTCAACCGGGTCTGGGGCTATCTGGCCGCGCTGGTTGTGGCGCTGCTGGTGGTGGCCTTCGTGCCCTGGATTTCCATCGGCTTCCTCTGATCCACTCACCGGTCATGCGAGCGATCAGGAAACTTCCATGATTGATTTGCCAACGACGACTTAGAACACGGCGGCCCCTTACCCCATCCCTTCCCGGGGCCGCCAACATCCACGGAGACAATATGAATCGCAATGATAGCGGCGCCCGCGTGGCGCTCGTGACGGGCGGAGCCATGGGCATCGGCGCCAGCATCTGCCAGCAACTGGCGGCCAAGGGCCACACCGTGCTGGTGGCTGACATCAACCTGCAGGCAGCCCAGCAGACTGCCGACGCGCTGGTAGCCGCCGGTCACCGCGCAGCCGCGCTGCAGATGGACCTCGGCAATCCGGAGTCCATCGCGGCCGCCTTCGCCCACATCGAGAAGGACTATGGTCGCTGCGACGTGCTGGTCAACAATGCCGGCGTGGCACGTACCTATTCCTTCCTCGATTACCCGCTCGACAACTGGCTGCAGACCATGAACGTCAATGTCACCGGCGTGTTGCTGGCAGGTCAGCATGCGGCGCGTCTGATGGTCAGGAAGCAGTGGGGCCGCATCGTCAATATCTCGTCCATCTCGGGCATCCGCGCCGGGGCCGGCCGCACTGCCTACGGTACCTCCAAGGCCGCGGTCATCGGCCTGACGCGCCAGATGGCGATCGAACTGGCGCAATACGGCATCACCGTCAACAGCGTCGCTCCCGGCCCGGTCGATACCCCCATGACCCAGGCCATGCATTCCGAGCAGACCCGCGAGAGCTACTACCGCCTGGTGCCCATGCGGCGCTACGGCACCACCGACGAAATCGCCTCGGCCGTGAGTTATCTGGCCTCCGAGGAGTCGTCCTACATCACCGGCCACGTGGTACCGGTGGATGGCGGCTTCGTCGCTGGCGGCGTGCTTGAGATCTGAGGAGCGCCACCATGAACAAGCTGATGGAAGGCAAGGTCATCATCGTGACCGGCGCCGGTTCGGTGGGCGAAGGCTGGGGCAACGGCAAGGCCGCTGCCGCGCTGTATGCCCGTGAAGGCGGGCGGGTGCTGGCGGTGGATCGCAGCATCGAAGCCGCGTTGCAGACTCGCGAAATCATCCGCAGCGAGGGCGGGGTCTGTGAAGTGCTGGCGGCCGATGTCTCAAAAAGCGCCGACGTGAAGGCCATCGCCGATGCCGCGATGGATCACTTCGGCCGGGTGGATGTGCTTCACAACAATGTCGGCATCGCCGAAACCGGCGGACCGGTGGAGACCAGCGAAGAGAGCTGGAACCGGCTGGTAGCGGTCAACCAGACCAGCCTGTTCCTGACCCACAAGCATGTGCTGCCCATCATGGAAAAGCAGAAGAAGGGTGCCATCGTCAACATTTCCTCGCTGGCGGCACTGCGCTGGATCGGCTTTCCCTACCTCGGCTATACCGCGACCAAGGCCGCCATCCTGGCATTTACCAAGAACGTGGCAATGCAGTACGCGCCCATGGGCATCCGCGCCAACTGCGTGCTGCCGGGCATGATGGATACGCCCATGATCCGCGAGCCGCTCAAGGCCGCCTATGGAGGCGATATCGAAGAGATGCGCGCCAAGCGCAATGCGCAATGCCCGATGGGCTTCATGGGCGACGCCTGGGACGTGGCGCATGCCTCGCTGTTCCTGGCATCTGATAACGCGCGCTACATCACGGGACTGGACCTGATCGTGGATGGAGGGCTGTCGCTGCGTTGCGCCGGATGAGTTGAGCAGGTTTGTTTGTTGGCCGCAGGCGGGCGGGCGTGGAAGCCGACCTGCCGCGGTTTGAACCCGGGCGTCCAAGAGCGTCCGGGTTTTTTTATGGCGCCGTTGGCTGCATCTTCCGCCACACCTCCACCGCCGTATCGGCAAAGGTACGAATACAGGGATTGGTATTCTCCTTGTTCCAGATCACGGCGACTTCGACCAGTGGCGCGTCGATCAGGGGTTTGAAGACGGTGGTGTCCAGGTGCATGGCCTGCATCGACGTCGGTACCAGGGCTACACCCAGGCCTTCGCCGACCAGGTTGACGATGGTCTGCTGCAGATTGGCTTCCAGCACGATGCGCGGACGGAAACCTCGCGACTGGCAGTGGTTGATGATGAGGTCGAATACCACCGGCGCGATCGTACGGGGGATGCTGACGAAAGGGTCCTCCGCCAGTTCTGCGGCGGAGATGGCCTCCTTGCCGGCCAGGCGATGCTCGCGGGGTAGCACCGCCAGCAGGGGTTCGGCATAGATGGTGTGGCTGTCCAGGCGGCTACAGTCCTCCGGGCGGTACATGATGCCCACATCCACCTTCTCATCCTCGATGTCGGTGGCCAGCAGGTTGGGGACGTATTCGGTCAGGCGCATGTCCACCTCGGGATAGGCGGCGGAATAGTGGCGCGTCACCGACGGCAGGATGTTGTAGGCCGAGGACATCATGAATCCCACCTTCAACGCACCGCTCTTGCCGGTGCTCGATGACGAGACATTACGTTTCGCCCGTTCCAGTGCCTTGAAAATTTCTGTAGTGTCGCGATAAAAATATTTGCCGGCCGAGGTCAGCTGGATGGCTCGTTTGCTGCGGTCGAACAATTGCGCGCCCAGCTCCCTTTCAAGGGCCGCAATCTGCCGTGTGAGCGGCGGTTGCGAGATATGCAGCAGCTCCGCCGCGCGTCCGAAATGCAGGGTTTCTGCTACGGTGCGGAAATAGGTGAGGTGTCTCAACTCGATCATTTGATACCTTCAAGGTATTGATTCTGTCTGTACATTGTATTGGAAGTCATGGGATTGTCTGGCTATTCTTTGCCGCAGACGTGCCATTGCGACACTTCTCCGGGCCGGCCACAAGCCAGACCCCGCGCATAAAGAGCCGCTCCGAGGGAAGACGGTTCGACAAAAAAGCAGTTCAAGACAGGAGACCATCATGCCGACACCCCCGGTAGAACAGCCCATGGCTGAGAGTGACGTCCAGACCGCCGATACTGCCCATACTGCCCGCAGCCACCGCTGCGCAGCTTCCCGCACCGCGCCGCGCTACCGTGACATCGACCAGTTGGCTGCGGGTGACGAGCTCATGCGCGATCTGGTGGAGCGCGGCAAGCGCCTGATCGATCGCGGCATTCCGGTGTTGATCCTGGGCGAGACCGGTACCGGCAAGGAATACCTGTCGCGCGCGCTACATGACTACAGCGCGCGTCGCCAGGCGGCGTGGGTGGCGGTCAATTGCGCCTCCATCCCGGAAAGCCTGGCCGAGAGTGAACTGTTCGGTTATTGCAAGGGGGCCTTCTCGGGCGCACTGCCAGGCGGCATGAAGGGCAAGGTGCAGCAGGCCGATGGCGGCACGTTGTTCCTTGATGAAATCGGCGACATGCCCTTCGCCCTGCAAACGCGGCTGCTGCGGGTGCTGTCCGAGCGCGAGGTGATCCCGCTCGGTGCAATGCGACCGGTATCGGTCGATGTGCAACTGATCTGCGCGACCCACCAGGATTTGAAGACGTTGATCGGCGAGGGACGCTTCCGCGAAGACCTTTATTACCGTGTCGCGGGTGGCGTGCTGCGACTGCCAGCCCTGCGCGAACGTGCCGACCGTCGCCGGCTGGTGATGCAGATGATTGCCGACGAGCTGGGGGAGGCTGCCGACGAGAACGTCATCGCCCCGGCGGCCCTGCAGCGACTACTGGCCTATCCATGGCCGGGCAACCTGCGTCAGATGCATGCGGTGATCCGCTACAGCTGCGCGGTGATGAATGGCGGTCGCATCGAGTTGTGCGACCTGCCCGAAGAATTGATGCAATTCCAGGCGGTGCCGCTGGCCCAGGTCCATTCCATCGGCTGCACCGCCCAGATCCGCCCCTTCGCGTCACGAGCCGAAGGGGACGCCACGTCCGTAGTGCTTACCGGCGATCCGTACCGGGACGAGCGCACGCGCGTTATCGCTGCCTTGAATGGCAGTCGCTGGAACATCTCCGCCGCTTCGCGGCAACTGGGAATGTGCCGTGCTTCGCTCTACCGCAAGCTGAGGCAACTGGACATCCCGCACGTACGTGACCAGGCCATGCCGGCTTATGCCGTTGCCTGAAACGATCTAAATCATATAAACGATATGCGGACCGCGAGTGCGGTACCTGCCCAACTTCTTTAGGAAATTCATGAAAGTCTTCTACGACAAAGACGCAGACCTGTCCCTGATCAAGAACAAGAACGTGACCATCATCGGTTACGGTTCGCAAGGTCA
>NZ_JABXGI010000021.1:0-79308 GCF_022627865.1 Herbaspirillum sp. C7C2 | reverse complement strand
ATTGTGGTCTAAACATGGGTCAACTTAGGATGCAAATTTCTGGCTTAAGTGGGTCAGTTTTCGATGCAATTCAACATACATGGCCTGGCAACAACTCGCATCAGCAGCGTCAGCGAATCTTAGGGGCAATGTTGAAGCGGGGGAGCGTTACGACGATGGATGCCGTCCGTTTCCTTGAAATTGTCGATCCGCGGCCCAGAATTTCGGAGCTTAGGGCCGCCGGCTGGAAAATCGTGAGAAGTTGGGCCACTCAAGAGTCGGAAACCGGAGGGCTCCATCGGGTTGGAAAGTACCAGTTGGAAGGGCGGGAGAATGGAGGTGCACTTAGCCGTTGCGGTGGCGTCTCGTTATATCAGGCTTCCCTGTTTGATGCCTAGGCGGAGAATCACCGCATGTAGTTCACTTAACCTTCTTGCGGGCGGGGCATTGAATAAATAGTTGAATGCTGCTGCTTGGGTAGGCCATAGAACTAATGATGCATATTGAGTGCCATTTGCAGAATCAACTGGCAATCTTGAGGTTTGCAAATGGTACCGTGACATGAAGGACGCGTTTTTGTATTCCGCTTGGACTGAAGTAATTGCGCCGATCCACGCGGTTGATGACCTTCGTTTCCTTCATGCATAGTCTCGACTGAACGCAAAATAGGCCGGCATCATCGGGATGCTGGCCTTAGTTAGTCGCTTCGCCAAGATGCGATTATCTCGGCATTTTTTCTATGAACTTTGGCTCCGGACTGCGCCATTGTCAGCGCCCATCAAGAACATACGTTCCATCATAATGTACCAGTCGTAGAAGTTGAGTTCGACGTTGCCAATTTCCTCAGCACGAAGCTTCCATAGCGCAAAGTCGGCAGCGAGCTTTTTGCATGTGGCCGTATCGATGAGGCCCCAGCCGTAGCTAAATAGCTCATAGAAGGGACCTTGAGCCTCTGTGCCACGAAGAGTCCAAGCGTAACCCACCAACTTTGCAAGAAGATCCAAACGGTCGGAAAACTCATCGTCGCTGTGGCCAACTCGGAACCACATATCTTCGTCATAGGCGTAACAGGCGTTCTGCTCAAGTCCTGTGGATAAGTCCCTGACTCTATAATAGGCGAATCGTTGAAGCGGTTGCAGGTCAACGAAGAGGGTCTTCTTCTTTTCGCACCGCTTGAAAATGTGAATATTGCTTGCCAAGACACCGTCCAGCTTCTTCAGGCCGCGGCAGGCCACCCAATACTTGCTCATGTGAATACTCCAAATTTAAAGTTATAGCCAATGTCCGTTGAGATGCCGCGCTTGTCGCGACTGAGACATATGGGTATAGCTTCGCGGAGTACCCATATTTCAAATTATTTTGAATTTTTTTTGAATTCGCTAAAACTGCATGCGAAATTCTAGCGGTCAGATGGTAGGAGGTCAGGTTACACAGGAGGTGGCGTATTCAAGCTGTCGCTTGCATTTTCCAAGCGGCTACCAGGTCATTACCTCTGGGCGTCAGACTTCTCCCCCTTCACACGGTGGACCCTCTGCCGCTGCTTAATCTGTTGCACGACAATTACCGGCGCCAAGACATCCGGAAGCACCTCTAGTAACCAAGGATAGCGTCCCGTGGCGCGGATGACCCGCAGATAGCTGCTTAGCGAACTTCCATTTCCCCTTTCCAGATTCCGCAACGTTCTCACACTGATGCCAGCACGAGATGCAAATGTTTCTTGGTCCAGTACCATTTTGTTGATGCGATACCGTTTAATTTGCTCGCCAATTTCAGCTTCCATCTCCTCACGCGCGTCTCGGTGTTGGTGAGATTCCGTTGCGGTCATGCCACTTCTCCTAGGAATTTTTCAAAATTCTTTACGGCAGGTTTTTGCCCACAAAAGGGTGTTCAATTCTTTAGCAGCAGTAAGTTGCCGCTTCTGCTTGCCAGGAGCAATTGCTGCGGCCGGTGCTCGCACTCGTGGCTGTTGCCGGCAACGGGTAGTGCTGAAACAATCGCTTCCATGAACAACAGAATCAAAGATATCTTCGCAGCGATTCATCGTCCTCCAGTAACAGGCAAACGAGTTCTGGCGCTTTCAGAGGGGGATGCAGAACGAATTCCTCTCCTGCCCGGCGTCGCCATGATTTCAATCGTCAACGCCCGCTCCGCTCCAGCAATCCTTTCGTCACATGAATTTCTCTTGAGGCTCAGGTTTAGTGATGTCGACTTCTTGGCGCGTGAGATCACCGACAGAGCTAAAAAGAAGCTGGGAGACGCGATGACGAAAGAACAGGCTTTGGAAGTACATCAGTTCGTTCGGGGGCTGCCAGATTCGATACACACACTGATAGTTCATTGCGGGGCCGGAATATCTCGCTCAGGCGGTGTCGCTTCAGCTCTCAATGCCATATACGGATTTGAAATAGAAGAGCAGAGATTGAAACGAGCCAATCAGAGCGTGAAGAAACTGCTCATCGATGTCGCGAAAACTATTGGTCACTGAAATGATTGGCGATTACTATACCGTGATTCTCCAAATTGGCATATGCCAAAATTGAGAATGACACGTTTTAATTCAAACTATCGGCGCAGAATCTGGAGCGCCGATGGAAAAGGACAAATACAGGTATATCGAGAAAGTCTTCTTGCAGTTATTGCGAGAGGAAAGGGAGGCGGCTGGCGTAAAGCAAAGTGACCTCGCTACAGCTCTAGGACACTACCAAGGCTATGTGAGCAAAGTTGAAACGGGCGAACGAAGAATTACGGCCGTTGGGCTACTCGTGTGGTGTGAAGAATTGGGAATTAACGTCGACGACTTTATGAAAAAAGTCAGGGAAGCGCTGGAGGGAGTGAGTGATGTAGGAGTGCGGAAAGAGCTTAAGAATGACGAAGGAAAGTAAAGGTTTTTTGCTTTAAGCTCGTATTTAGCTAAGAAGCTATTCAGTCCAAGACTTCTGAGTAAATAGCCGGAAGATAAGCATAGCCCGCAGAGAAATCTGGCGGGCTATTTGTTTTCTGAAAACTTAATCCGCTCCCAGAAGATACGAACCTGCCTCTTATTACCTTAGGCTTGCACAAACACCAATAAAATCACCGGAAGACTATGTCGATAGCTTGCAACTTTCCGGTGAATGTCGATGAAGGCTTACGTACGGGTGAACAGGAAATTCATCACATCCCCATCCTTGACCACATACTCCTTGCCTTCGGCCCGCATCTTGCCTGCTTCCTTGGCACCGGTCTCACCCTTGCAGGCGATGTAGTCCTCGAAGGCGATGGTCTGCGCGCGGATGAAGCCGCGCTCGAAGTCGGTGTGGATCACACCCGCCGCCTGCGGGCCGGTGGCGCCGACCGGGACGGTCCAGGCACGCACTTCCTTCACGCCAGCGGTGAAGTAGGTCTGCAGGCCCAGCAGCTTGAAGGCGGCGCGGATCAGGCGGTCCAGGCCCGGTTCTTCCATGCCCATGTCGGCCAGGAAGTCGACCTTGTCGGCGTCGTCCAGGTCGGCGATCTCGGCTTCGATGGCGGCGCAGATGGCCACGATGGGGGCGTTCTGTTCCTTGGCGTAGCCGGTCAGCTGGTCCAGCAAGGGGTTGTTGGTGAAGCCGCTATCGGACACGTTGGCCACATACATGGCCGGCTTGGCGGTGATCAGGCACAGCGGCTTGATCAGCAGCATCTCTTCGGCATCCAGGCCCAGGGCACGCACCGGCTTGGCTTCGTCCAGCGCCGGCATGATGCGTTCCAGCAGGGCGACCAGCTTGGCGGCGTCCTTGTCGCCGGAACGGGCTTTCTTCTGCTCGCGGTGGATGGCCTTTTCGACCGTGCCCATGTCGGCCAGGGCCAGTTCGGTCTGGATCACGGCGATGTCGTCCAGCGGGCTGACACGGCCGGCAACGTGGATCACGTTGGGGTCTTCGAAGCAGCGCACCACGTTGACGATAGCGTCGGTCTCGCGGATGTGCGAGAGGAACTGGTTGCCCAGGCCTTCACCCTTGGAGGCACCCGCCACCAGGCCTGCGATGTCGACGAATTCGACGGTCGCCGGCAGGATGCGCTCGGGTTTGACGATCTCGGCCAGCGCCTTCAGGCGCGGATCGGGCACTTCCACGATGCCGACATTGGGCTCGATGGTGCAGAACGGATAGTTCTCGGCGGCGATGCCGGCCTTGGTCAGCGCGTTGAAAAGGGTGGACTTACCGACGTTGGGCAGACCCACGATGCCGCATTTGAGGCTCATGACAGATTCTTCCGAAAGCAAAACCGACATTGTAGCAAGCCGTGCGCCGCAACCCTATGCTTTGCTCGGCTGCATTGTTCTTCCGGGCGGGTCCTCCGGGCGCCGGCATTCCTGTCCGAAAACCTTGAGTCCCCCTCGACATGGAGCGTTTTGGGGGCGAATTACACCCGTGTTGTCTTTTATATATGAATTCGTTGCGTATATGCCACGCAATGGGAAATATCTGAAATGCACAATATTTAACTGACTCATTCGTCAGCAAGTTGGTTGTTGGCAATAGTTATCAAGTTCCTCTAAATTGCACGCAACTTGTAAAGAAAAGGCTCGTTTCGCCGCGGCCATTTACACGCTGCATTGCCCTCTTGAAAGCGATTTGTAAAATTTGCTCTACAATGTCGGTTTTCCAAAGAACTCGAAGAATCCCTTTGCCTAATATCGTTGAAATCCGCGATCTGCACTTCCGTTATGGCGACCGGCCGATCCTGTCCGGTCTCCATATGGATTTCCCGCGCGGAAAGGTGGTGGCGGTCATGGGCGGTTCCGGTTCGGGCAAGACCACCATCCTGCGGTTGATCGGCGGACAGTTGCAGCCGCAGCAGGGCAGGGTGGAAGTGGATGGCGAAAACGTGCCCGACCTGGGGACCGGACAACTGTATTTGTTGCGTCGCAAGATGGGCATGCTGTTCCAGAACGGCGCGCTGTTTACCGACATGACGGTGTTCGACAACGTGGCCTTTCCACTGCGCGAGCATACCGACTTGGATGAAACGCTCATCCGCGACCTGGTCCTGATGAAGCTCAACGCCGTCGGCCTGCGCAATGCGGCAGCGCTGAAGCCGGCGGAAATCTCCGGCGGCATGGCGCGGCGCGTGGCGCTGGCCCGGGCGATCGCGCTGGACCCGGCGCTGATCATGTATGACGAGCCCTTCGCCGGCCTCGATCCGATTTCCATGGGTGTGACCGCCAACCTGATCCGTCGTCTCAATGATGCGCTGGGGTCGACATCCATCCTGGTGTCGCACGACGTCAATGAATCCTTCGGTATCGCCGATTATGTGTATTTCCTGTCCGCCGGCAAGATCGTGGCCCAGGGTACACCGGAAGAGATGCGTCATTCCACCGATCCCTATGTGAAGCAATTTGTCCACGCCGAGGCCGATGGGCCGGTGCCTTTCCACTATCCCGGCAAGTCGCTGGCCGCGGACCTGGGTCTGGGAGGCGGCGCATGATCGTCGGTCTCGTCAGCGGCCTGGGCCGCAGTATCCGGGAGTTCGTGGTCGGGGTCGGTTTTGCTGCACGCATGTTCGTCAACATGCTGGGCGCCTCGTTGGGCTTGCTGCGTCGTCCGCGCCTCATTACCGACCAGATCCACTTCATCGGTAACTATTCGCTGGTGATCATCGCGGTGTCCGGCTTGTTCGTGGGTTTCGTGCTGGGTCTGCAGGGTTATTACACGCTCAACAAATACGGTTCCGAACAGGCGCTGGGTCTGCTGGTGGCCCTGTCGCTGACGCGTGAACTGGGTCCGGTGGTGACTGCGCTGCTGTTTGCCGGGCGCGCCGGGACCTCGCTGACCGCCGAGATCGGCCTGATGAAGGCCGGCGAACAACTGTCGGCCATGGAGATGATGGCCGTGAACCCGTTGCAACGCGTGGTCGCGCCGCGTTTCTGGGCGGGTGTCATCGCCATGCCGGTGCTGGCGGCGATCTTCAGTGCCGTGGGCGTCATGGGCGGTTATGTGGTCGGCGTGCTGCTGATCGGCGTCGATGAAGGCGCCTTCTGGTCGCAGATGCAGGGCGGCGTGGACGTCTGGAACGATATCGCCAACGGCGTGCTGAAGAGCGTCGTCTTCGGCGTGGCAGTGACCTTCGTGGCGCTGTTCCAGGGATACCAGGCGCAGCCCACGCCGGAGGGGGTGGCCCGCGCCACCACCCGCACCGTGGTGATCGCTTCGCTGATGGTGCTGGGCCTGGACTTCCTGCTGACCGCGCTGATGTTCAGCTGATCGCGGCAAAGAATGTAGAGCGCCCGTATGCGGGCGACGATGAATATAGAGGGTTGAACTATGCAACGTAAATCACTGGATGCCTGGGTTGGAATCTTCGTGCTGCTGGGCGTGGCTGCGCTGGTGTTCCTGGCGCTCAAGGCCGGCAACATGAGCTCGATGTCCTTCGGTCAGAAGACCTATGCGCTCAAGGCCAGCTTCGACAACATCGGCGGCCTGAAGTCGCGTGCGGCGGTCAAGAGCGCCGGTGTGGTGGTGGGCCGCGTGGACTCGATCCGCTTCGACGACCAGACCTTCCGCGCCGTGGTGATGCTGAACATGGACGAGGGCTACAAATTCCCCAAGGACAGCTCCGCAAAGATTCTGACTTCGGGGCTGTTGGGTGAACAATACATCGGCATCGAACCGGGCGGCGATACTGCTAACCTGGCTTCGGGCGATACCATTAAGATGACGCAATCCGCAATCGTGCTGGAGAACCTGATCGGTCAGTTCCTCTACAGCAAGGCGGCAGAGGGAAAGGATGATTCAAAATGAATAAGAAGACCATCAACACTGCCTACGCGAGCCGCCTGGGCGCCATCGCCCTGGCAGCCGCAGCCCTGACCGGCTGCGCCAGCACCAGCAACAATCCCAATGATCCGCTGGAAGGTTTCAACCGGACCATGTTCAGCTTCAACGACACGGTCGACAAGGTGGCCCTGAAGCCGGCAGCGCAGGCCTATGACGCGGTGGTGCCCAATCCGGTGCAGCATGGTGTGGGCAACTTCTTCGGCAACATCGGTGACCTGTGGTCGTCGATCAACCAGTTGCTGCAGGGTCGCGTCGAGCAGGGTGTATCGACCTTCATGCGCGTGGCCATCAACACCACCTTCGGTCTGGGTGGCGTGCTGGACGTGGCGACCGAAGCCCGCCTGCCGCGTGAAAAGTCCGATTTCGGCCAGACCCTGGGCAAGTGGGGCGTAGGCTCGGGTCCGTACGTGGTGCTGCCGTTCTTCGGCCCGTCGACCGTGCGTGATACCGCCGGCCTGCCGGTGGACCTGTATGGCGACCTGTGGACCTACAAGCGTCCGGTACGCTGGCGCAACGTCGGTGCAGTGGTGCGCATCGTCGACCGCCGCGCCCAGTTGCTGGATGCCTCGACCCTGCTGGAAGACGCCGCGCTGGACAAGTACGATTTCGTGCGTGATGCCTACCTGCAACGTCGCCAGAGCCAGATCAATGGCGCCGGTGGCGGCAAGGATCAGCCGGAAAACACCATCGAGCCGTAAAGCCCTGATCGGCTGGCCGGGCTGAATGGCCCGCCAGCGCCGCAGCCCTTGAAAATCCGCTGAACTGCATTATCTGTAACACCCGTTGCCAGCTGTGACGGCACGGGAACCCCGTCATTTGGCGGGTTTCGAAGGAGTTGCCGGCGCTGGTCGCCGACGCTGGTTGCCGGAAGCATGCCGATGCGCATGCCTGCCCGTGCAGAATCCGGCCCCTTCCGCTGACTCGAATGGAAAACCACTTATGAAGATGCTTGCCAAACTTTTCGCCATTGCCGCCATCGCCGTTCCCGCCCTGTCCTTCTCGGGCGCCGCTTCCGCCCAGGAGGCTCCGGATGCCCTGGTCAAGCGCATCAGTTCGGAGGTGCTGGACACCGCCAAGAACGACAAGGACATCCAGGCCGGCAACAACGGCCGCATCATGCAACTGGTCGAACAGAAGATCCTGCCGTACGTGGACTTCGAGCGCATGACCCAGCTGGCCGCCGGCCGATACTGGCGCCAGGCCACGCCGGAACAGCAGAAGGAGCTGATCACCCAGTTCCGCAGCCTGCTGGTGTTCACCTACTCCGGCGCCCTGTCGCAGGTCCGTGACCAGAAGATCGAATTCAAGCCCCTGCGCGCCGCCCCTGGCGATACCGAAGTGGAAGTGAACTCGCAGGTCATTTCCTCGCGTGGCGGTGAACCCATCCAGCTGAGCTATCGCCTGGAAAAGAAGGCCGACGGCTGGAAGCTGTATGACGTCAACGTGCTGGGCGCCTGGCTGGTCGAGGCCTATCGCGGCACTTTCTCCAGCGAGATCAGCAAGGGCGGCATCGACGGCCTGATCAAGGCGTTGAGCGACAAGAACCAGCAACTGGCTGCCCGCAGCAACGGCAAGAAGTAATTTTCTTCACCGATCCGAAAGAACCTGCACCATGTTCAAGCCCGGCACCTCGCTGACCTTCACCAATGCCAGTACTGTCCTGCGCGACGGCCTCTCGGCCATCGCCGCCGGGCAGGGCCGCATCGATGTGAGCGAGGTGACCGTGGTCGATTCCTCGGCCGTGGCTACACTGCTGGCCTGGCGGCGCGCGGCTGCCGAGCGTGGCGCAGCGCTGGAATTTGGCACCCTGCCGGCCAATCTGCAGAGCCTGGCCGACCTCTACGGTGTTTCCGCCCTGCTGCAAGGCACGGCGGCGCCTACCTCCGCGACCGATCGACATCACTGATCGGTCCAGTCCCTCCGGCCGGTGCGGATGACCCGCGGCGGCCCGGAAAATCGAATTCCCCTATAATCGAATGTTTTGCAGGCGCGCTTGCGGCCTCGTGCACCGGATTTTCCTCCCTTGAACGTGGCTTCACCTGAGCCCGGCAAAACCTGAATACCAGCGATCTGCGGCCTGACCGCGATGGCATAACGACAACATGGCTGCGTCACCGCCGTACCTCCCCTACAGGACGGCAGGCGGCACGGGGCCAGGGCGAGGCGGGTGAGGGATTCCTGGTGGATTCCCGCTCCCTCATTTCTTTCTGGCAAATAACGTATCGAATGGGCGAGGCAATGGCCGCTCTCCAAATCACAGACATCAAGAAGCGTTACCAGTCGCTGCAGGCGCTGGGCGGCGTTTCGCTGGCAATCGAGGAAGGTGAGTTCTTCGGCTTGCTCGGGCCCAACGGCGCCGGCAAGACCACGCTGATCTCCATCATCGCCGGCCTGAACCGGGCTGATTCCGGTTCGGTCACCATCCACGGTCACGACGTCGTCAGCGACTATCGCGCGGCCCGCATGAAGCTGGGCGTGGTGCCGCAGGAACTGGTGTTCGATCCCTTCTTCACGGTGCGCGAGACGCTGCGCATGCAGTCCGGTTACTTCGGCCTGCGCAACAACGACAAGTGGATCGACGAGGTCATGGAAAACCTGGACCTCACCAACAAGGCCGATACCAATATGCGCGCCCTGTCGGGCGGCATGAAGCGCCGCGTGCTGGTGGCCCAGGCGCTGGTGCACAAGCCGCCGGTGATCGTGCTGGATGAACCCACGGCCGGCGTGGACGTCGAGTTGCGCCAGACCCTGTGGCATTTCATCGGTCGCCTCAACCGCGAAGGCCATACCATCGTGCTGACCACGCACTACCTGGAAGAGGCGCAGGCGCTGTGCAACCGCATCGCCATGCTCAAGTTCGGGCAGGTGGTGGCGTTGGATTCGACCGAGGGCCTGATCCGCCGCATCTCGGGCTCGCAGATGGTGCTCAAGCTCAAGCGCAGCGCGCTGCCGGACGGCCTCAAGGCGCTGGTGACGCATCCGGAAGAACTGCTCGCAGGCAACACTGCCAACAAGTACACGCTGCGCGTGAATGACTACAAGGAAGTCGAACCCATCCTGGCCACGCTGCGCGCCGCCGGCGCCGAGATCGACGATCTTCAGTTGCAGCAGGCCGACCTGGAAGACGTCTTCATCCAGATCATGGGAGATGAAAAATGATCGGTTTCCGCACCCTTTTCTACAAGGAAATCCTGCGTTTCTGGAAGGTTGCCACCCAGACCATCACGGCCCCGGTGGTGACGGCGCTGCTCTATCTGCTGATCTTCGGCCATGTGCTGCAGGACCGCGTGCAGGTCTATCCGGGCGTGAACTACACCGGTTTCCTGGTGCCGGGCCTGGTGATGATGAGCGTGTTGCAGAATGCCTTTGCCAACAGTTCGTCCTCGCTGATCCAGTCCAAGATCACCGGTAACCTGGTGTTCGTGCTGCTCACGCCACTGTCGCATTGGGAAATGTTCGGTGGCTATGTGCTGGCGGCCGTGGTGCGTGGCCTGATGGTGGGTGCCGGTGTGTTCGTGGTGACGGTCTGGTTTGGTCATCTGGACTTCGTGGCACCGCTGTGGATCCTGGTGTTTGCGCTGCTGGGCGCAGGCATTCTGGGGACCATGGGCCTGATCGCGGGTATCTGGGCCGAGAAGTTCGACCAGCTGGCGGCGTTCCAGAATTTCCTGATCGTGCCGCTGACCTTCCTGGCCGGCGTGTTCTATTCGATACACTCGCTGCCCCCGTTCTGGCAGGCGGTATCGCATTTCAACCCGTTTTTTTATATGATCGATGGCTTTCGCTACGGCTTCTTCGGTCAGTCCGACATTCCCCCTATGACCAGCCTCGGTATCGTCGCCGTGTTCTTCGTGGCGCTGTCCACGCTGGCCGTGCGCATGCTCAAGAGCGGTTACAAGTTGCGCGCCGGTTCGCATTGAGCCCCCCGGCATTCCCCCTATTCCTGTGAAGAGCCTCACCATGCTACCCACCCCCGAACTCGTCAAAAGCTATATCGCCGCCGGCCTGGAGTGCCAGCACCTCGAAGTGGAGGGCGACGGCCAGCACTTCACCGCCGTCATCGTCGCCGATGCCTTTACCGGCAAGCGCCTGATCCAGCGTCACCAGCTGGTCTACGCCGCCCTGGGTGACCGCATGCGCGAAGAAATCCACGCGCTGTCGATGAAGACCCTGACCCCCGAAGAATTCCAGAAATAAGGCAATACGATGGACAAGCTCCTGATCCGTGGCGGCAAGCGCCTCTCCGGCGATGTCACCATTTCCGGCGCCAAGAATGCCGCCCTGCCCATCCTGTGCGCGGGTCTGCTGACGGCCGATGATCTGCACCTGACCAATGTGCCGCACCTGCAGGACGTGGTCACGATTACCCAGCTGATGAAGCAGATGGGCCTGCGCGTGCGCGAGAACGGCGAGGAGATGGTGCTCAGCGGCAACGACATCACCCGTCCCGAAGCACCCTATGAGCTGGTCAAGACCATGCGCGCCTCGATCCTGGTGCTGGGTCCGCTGCTGGCCCGCTTCGGCCAGGCCAAGGTCTCGCTGCCGGGTGGCTGCGCGATCGGCTCGCGGCCGGTGGATCAGCACATCAAGGGCCTGCAGGCCATGGGTGCCGAGATCCATATCGAGGGCGGCTACATCCACGCCAAGGCCAAGCGCCTCAAGGGTGCGCGCATCGTCACCGACATGATCACCGTCACCGGCACCGAAAACCTGCTGATGGCCGCAGTGCTGGCCGACGGCGAGACGGTGCTGGAAAACGCCGCACGCGAACCTGAAGTGGGCGATCTGGCCCAGTTGCTGGTGAAGATGGGCGCCAGGATCGAAGGCATCGGTACCGACCGCCTGGTGATCCAGGGCGTGGACAAGCTGCACGGCGCCTCGCACCAGGTGATCGCCGACCGCATCGAAACCGGTACCTTCCTGTGTGCCGTGGCTGCCACTGGCGGTGACGTGACCCTGCAGCGCACCCGCGCCGGGCTGCTGGATGCCGCGCTGGACAAGCTGCGCGACGCCGGTGCCATCCTCACCTCGGGCGAGGACTGGATTCGCATCCAGATGGCACGTCGGCCCAAGGCCGTGAGTTTCCGCACCACCGAATATCCTGGCTTCCCGACCGATATGCAGGCGCAGTTCATGGCGCTGAACTGCATCGCCGAAGGCACCAGCCACGTCACGGAGACCATCTTCGAGAACCGTTTCATGCACGTGCAGGAATTGAACCGCCTGGGCGCGGCCATCGATGTGGAGGGCAACACCGCCATCGTCACCGGCGTGGAAAAATTCATCGGTGCGCCGGTGATGGCTACCGACCTGCGTGCTTCGGCCTCGCTGGTCATCGCCGGCCTGGCTGCGCAGGGCGAGACGGTGGTGGAGCGCATCTACCACCTCGACCGTGGTTACGACCGCATGGAAGCCAAGCTGTCGGCCATTGGGGCGGACATCCAGCGCATCAAATAAGTTTTCGGATTGAAAAGTACAACATCATGACCCAACAACTGACGCTGGCGCTCTCCAAGGGCCGCATCTTCGAAGAGACCCTGCCGCTGCTCAAGGCGGCACGCATCACCGTGTCCGAGGACCCGGAGTCGTCGCGCAAGCTGATCCTGCCGACCAATGATCCTGACGTGCGGGTGATCATCGTGCGCGCTTCCGACGTGCCGACCTATGTGCAATATGGTGCGGCCGATTTCGGCGTGGCCGGCAAGGACGTGCTGCTGGAACACGGCGGCGAAGGCCTGTACCAGCCGATCGACCTGAACATCGCCAAGTGCCGCCTGTCGGTGGCGGTGCAGGAAGGTTTCGACTATGCCAGCGCGGTGCGCCAGGGTGCGCGCCTGCGGGTGGTGACCAAGTACGTCAAGACCGCACGCGAACACTTCGCCGCCAAGGGCGTGCACGTGGACCTGATCAAGCTGTATGGCTCGATGGAACTGGGTCCGCTGGTGGGCCTGTCGGACGCCATCGTCGACCTGGTCAGCACCGGTGGCACGCTGCGCGCCAACAAGCTGGTGGAGGTCGAGCACATCATCGATATCTCCTCGCGCCTGGTGGTCAACCAGGCCGCGCTGAAGTTGAAGCGCGAGCGCTTGCAGCCCATCCTCGATGCCTTCGAGAAGGCGTCCAAGGCCAAGTAATACTGTCATTTCAACGACCCAGATTTCCTCGCAGAGCAGGTGAGACCATGAGCATTGCCATCCGAAAACTCGATTCCGCCGATGCCGGCTTCCGTGACAAGCTGTCGGCCGTGCTGGCCTTCGAAGCCAGCGAGGACGAGGCCATCGACCGCGCCGCTGCCGGCATCCTGGCCGACGTGAAGGCGCGTGGCGATGTCGCCGTGCTGGAATACACGCAGCGTTTCGACCGCGTGCAGGCCGCGTCCGTGGCCGCCCTGGAAATCGGCAAGGAAGCGCTGCAGGCGGCACTGGCCGGCCTGCCCGAGGCACGTCGCCATGCGCTGCAGACCGCCGCCGACCGTGTGCGCGCCTATCACGAGCGCCAGAAGAAGGAATGCGGTTCCGACGGCTTCCTCTATCGCGAAGCTGACGGCACCGAGCTGGGCCAGAAGGTCACGCCGCTGGACCGCGTGGGCATCTACGTGCCGGGCGGCAAGGCGGCCTATCCTTCGTCGGTGTTGATGAATGCGATTCCCGCCAAGGTGGCGGGCGTGCAGGAAGTGATCATGGTCGTGCCCACGCCGGATGGCGTGAAGAATGAGCTGGTACTGGCCGCCGCGGCCATTGCGGGCGTGGATCGCGTCTTCACCATCGGGGGCGCGCAAGCGGTCGGTGCGCTGGCCTATGGCACCGCGACCATCCCGCAGGTGGACAAGATCGTCGGCCCCGGCAACGCCTATGTGGCCGCTGCCAAGCGCCGCGTGTTCGGCGTGGTGGGCATCGACATGATCGCCGGTCCCTCGGAAATCCTGGTCATCTGCGACGGCGCCACCGATCCCGACTGGATCGCCATGGACCTGTTCTCGCAGGCCGAACACGATGAACTGGCGCAGTCCATCCTGCTCTGCCCCGACGCGGACTACATCGCCAAGGTGGAAGCCTCGATCAACCGTCTGCTGGAGGACATGCCGCGCAAGGACGTGATCCGTACCTCGCTGACCGACCGTGGCGCCCTGGTCAAGGTGCGCGACATGCAAGAGGCCTGCGAGATCGCCAACATGATCGCCGCCGAGCACCTGGAGATTTCGGCACAGGAGCCGCAACAATGGGCTGACCTGATCCGTCATGCCGGTGCCATGTTCCTGGGACGTTTTTCGTCCGAGTCGCTGGGTGATTACTGCGCCGGCCCGAATCATGTGCTGCCGACCTCGCGGACCGCGCGCTTCTCCTCGCCGCTAGGGGTGTATGACTTCCAGAAGCGTTCCAGCGTGATCCGCGTGTCGGAAGAGGGCGCGCAGACGCTGGGCAGGATCGCCGCCGAACTGGCCTATGGCGAAGGCCTGCAGGCGCACGCCCGCTCGGCTGAATTGCGGCTGAAGAAGTGATCCCATGACGGCGGCCATCGACTCCTGTGCAGGCGACGGCTGGCTGGACCGCGTGCATTGCGAGGATGCGCTGGACGCCGTCGGTGGACTGGCGCGCATCCCCGATGGCAGCATCGATCTGCTCATCGCCGATCCGCCCTATGGCCTGGGCAAGGACTACGGCAACGACTCCGACAAGCTCGATACGGCGGCTTACCTGGCCTGGACCGAGCAGTGGGTGGATGCCGCACTGCCCAAGCTGAAGGCCAACGGCAGTCTCTACATCTTCCTCACCTGGCGTAATTCGCCGGAGATTTTCGTCATGTTGAAGCAGCGCATGATGATGATCAACGAGATCATCTGGGACCGGCGCGTGCCTTCCATGGGCGGCAGTACCCGGCGCTATTCGTCGGTGCATGACACCATCGGCTTCTTCGCCCGGGCCAGGGATTACTTCTTCGATCTCGATGCGATTCGCATCCCCTACGATGCCCAGACCAAGAAGGCGCGTTCACGCTCCATCTTCGTCGGCGCCAAGTGGCTGGAGATGGGCTACAACCCCAAGGATGTGTGGAGCGTATCGCGCCTGCATCGCGAGCACCGCGAGCGCGCCGACCATCCCACGCAAAAGCCGCTGGAAGTGGTGGAGCGCATGGTCAAGGCGTCCTGTCCGCCGGGCGGCGTGGTGCTCGATCCCTTCATGGGCAGCGGTACCACGGCGGTGGCGGCGCGACGCTGCGGGCGCCATTTCACCGGCTTCGAACTCAATCCCGATTATTGCGAACTGATCCGCCAGCGCCTGGATGCGCTGGCGCCTGCGAGCCAAGATGATGAATCCCTCCAAGCCTGATAGCGCCGAAGCCGTGGTGGCCAATGTGATTCGCCCCGTGGTGCGGGGCTGGCAGTCCTATCATGTGCCCTCGGCCGAGGGCATGGTCAAGCTCGACGCGATGGAAAATCCCTACGTGCTGCCGGCCGAATTGCGCGAGGAACTGGCGCAGCGACTGGCCGCGCTGGAGCTGAACCGTTACCCGGTGCCGTCCTATACGCGCCTGAAGGCCGCCATCTGCGATCGCCTGGGCGTGCCGGCGGGTTACGACGTGCTGCTGGGCAATGGATCGGATGAGCTGATCACCATGCTGTCGGTGGCCTGTGCCATTCCCGGTCGGACCATCGTGGCGCCGGAACCGGGTTTCGTCATGTATGGCGTCTCGGCCAGGATGGCAGGGCTGGATTACGTGGGCGTGCCGCTGCGCGCGGATCTGACGCTGGATCTGCCGGCCATGCTGGCCGCCATCGCGGAACATAAACCGGTGGTGACCTGGCTGGGTTATCCGAACAATCCGACCGGCACGCTCTACGAGATGGCTGATGTGTTGCGCATCGTCGAGGCCGCCGCCCCCTACGGACTGGTGGTGGTGGATGAGGCCTACCAGCCGTTTGCCGCCTCCACGCTGATGCCGGCATTGCCCCAGCACAACAACCTGATCGTCATGCGCACCGTTTCCAAGCTCGGCCTGGCGGGGGTACGCCTGGGCTACCTGGCGGCCGCGCCGGCGCTGTTGCGGGAATTGGACAAGGTCCGCCCGCCCTACAACGTCAACCTGCTTACCGAGGCGGCGGCGCTGTTCGTGCTGGATCACCTGCAGGTGCTGGAAGGGCAGGCGGCGCGCCTGCGCGAGGCGCGGGGTGCGCTGGCGGCCGAACTGGCGGCGCTGGACGGGGTGCAGGTGTTCCCGTCGGCGGCCAATTTCATCTTGATCCGCGTCCCGGATGCCGATAAAGTCTTCGCCGCTTTACTGGCGCGCAAGGTACTTGTGAAAAATGCCGGTAGAATGCATGTACTGCTGCAAAACTGTTTGCGCATTACCGTCAGTTCGGAAGAGGAAAACAGTCTCTTCCTGACGGCCCTGAAAGCGGCACTGCGCGACCTGTAGAGGACGGCGGCGCCAAGGCAATCCCCCAGGCATCACCCAACGATAGAACCCCGTCTAACCCTGACCATGTCTACACCGAGAACCGCGGAAGTCGTCCGCAACACCAACGAGACGCAGATCCGCGTTGCGATCAACCTGGATGGGACCGGCCAGCAGAAGCTGGATACCGGCGTTCCCTTCCTGGACCACATGCTGGACCAGATCGCCCGCCATGGCCTGATCGACCTGGATATCCACGCCAAGGGCGACCTGCACATCGACGCGCACCATACGGTGGAAGACGTGGGCATCACCCTGGGCATGGCCTTCGCCAAGGCCATCGGCGACAAGAAGGGCATCCGCCGCTACGGCCATGCCTATGTGCCGCTGGATGAAGCCCTGTCGCGGGTGGTCATCGATTTCTCCGGCCGTCCCGGCCTGGAATACCATATTCCCTTTACCCGTTCGATGATCGGCTCCTTCGATGTGGACCTGACCAGCGAGTTCTTCCACGGTTTCGTCAACCATGCGCAGGTGACCCTGCACGTGGACAACCTGCGCGGCATCAATGCCCACCACCAGGCCGAGACCGTGTTCAAGGCCTTCGGTCGCGCATTGCGCATGGCCGTCGAACTCGATCCGCGGGCAGCTGGTACGATTCCGTCGACCAAGGGCAGCCTGTAAGCTGTCGTCCGCTGGGTATCGCTAAATCATCTGGGTCTACCGGTGCGTGAGCATCGATCATTTTCGCCATGAATAAAATTGTTGTAGTCGATTACGGCATGGGCAACCTGCGCTCGGTGGCGCAGGCGCTGCGCCATGTCGCGCCTGAAGCCGATGTGCGCATCTCCGGCGAGGTCGCCGATATCCGTGCCGCCGACCGCGTGGTCCTGCCTGGCCAGGGTGCCATGCCCGATTGCATGCGCAGCCTGCGCGAATCCGGTGTCCAGGACGCCGTCATCGAGGCTTCCCGCACCAAGCCGCTGTTCGGCGTGTGCGTGGGAGAACAGATGTTGTTCGACTGGAGTGAAGAAGGCGACACCCCTGGCCTGGGGCTCTTGCCCGGCAAGGTGGTACGTTTCGAGCTGGAAGGCGTGCGCCAGGACGATGGATCGCTGTTCAAGGTCCCGCAGATGGGCTGGAACCATGTCCACCAGACCAGCGCCCACCCGCTGTGGGAAGGCATTGCCGACAACGCCTTCTTCTATTTTGTCCACAGCTACTACGCCGTACCGGCCGAGACCGCCCATGTGGTCGGCCAGACGCCGTATGGCCGCGAGTTCGCCTGTGCCGTGGCCCGCGATAATATCTTTGCAACCCAGTTCCACCCGGAAAAAAGTGCCGCGGCGGGTTTGCAGCTGTATCGGAATTTCGTACACTGGAAACCTTGATTTTTGTCTTTCAGGCAAGAACCTCGTAGCTGATCGTCGACAACCCTTCTCTTTTACTGACTAGTCATCCCCTAGCCATGCTGCTCATACCCGCCATCGACCTGAAAGACGGTCATTGCGTACGCCTCAAACAAGGTGATATGGAACAAGCCACCGTTTTCTCCGAAGATCCGGCGGAAATGGCCCTGCACTGGCTCAGGCAGGGCGCGCGTCGCCTGCACCTGGTCGACCTGAATGGCGCCTTTGCCGGCAAGCCCAAGAACGAGGCGGCGGTCAAGGCCATCCTCAAGGCGGTCGCCAGCTTCGCCGAGGAAAACGACGTCGAGGAAATCCCGGTGCAACTGGGTGGCGGCATCCGCGACCTCGATACCATCGAGCGCTATCTGGACGATGGCCTGTCCTACATCATCATCGGCACCGCCGCGGTGAAGAATCCCGGCTTCCTGCATGACGCCTGCAGCGCCTTCCCGGGCCAGATCATCGTCGGCCTGGACGCCAAGGACGGCAAGGTGGCCACCGACGGCTGGAGCAAACTGTCCGGCCACGAAGTGGTGGACCTGGCGCAGAAGTTCGAAGGCTATGGCTGCGAAGCCATCGTCTACACCGACATCGGCCGCGACGGCATGATGGGCGGCGTCAACATCGAAGCCACTGTGCGCCTGGCGCAGGCGGTGACCATCCCCATCATCGCTTCGGGCGGCGTGCACCATGTGGGCGACGTCGAAGCCCTGTGCCGCGTCGAGGATGAGGGCATCGAAGCCGTCATCTGTGGTCGTTCCATCTACGAAGGTACGCTGGACCTGCGCAGCGGCCAGGATCGCGCCGATGAGCTGACGCGCGAACTGGAAGCCAACCGCCTGTCCGGCAGCAAATAACATGGCCCTTGCTAAACGCATCATCCCTTGCCTGGACGTGACCGCTGGTCGCGTGGTCAAGGGCGTCAACTTCCTGGAACTGCGCGATGCCGGCGATCCGGTCGAAATCGCCCGTCGTTATGACGACCAGGGTGCCGACGAGCTGACTTTCCTCGACATCACTGCTTCTTCCGATGGCCGCGACCTGATCCTGGACATCATCGAAGCCGTGGCCTCGCAGGTCTTCATTCCCCTGACGGTAGGGGGCGGCGTGCGCGCCGTTGAAGACGTGCGCCGCCTGCTCAATGCCGGCGCCGACAAGGTCGGCATCAACACCTCGGCCGTGACCAATCCGCAACTGGTGGCCGATGCCGCCAGCAAGTACGGTTCGCAATGCATCGTGGTGGCCATCGACGCCAAGCGCGCCGGTGACGGCAAGTGGGAGGTCTACACCCACGGCGGTCGCAAGGCCACCGGCCTGGATGCGGTCGAATGGGCGCGCAAGATGGCGCAGCTGGGCGCGGGCGAAATCCTGCTGACCAGCATGGATCGCGACGGTACCAAGAGCGGCTTCGACCTGGACCTGACCCGCGCCGTCTCGGAAGCGGTCAGTATTCCCGTGATCGCCTCCGGCGGCGTGGGCGGCCTGCAGGACCTGGCCGATGGCATCACCAAGGGCAAGGCCGACGCGGTGCTGGCCGCCAGCATTTTCCACTATGGCCAGCACACCGTGCAGGAAGCCAAGCGCTTCATGGCCGATCAGAACATTTCCATGAGGCTGGCATGAGTATCAGCGCCAAATGGCTCAACAAGGTCAAATGGGACGAAGTCGGCCTGGTGCCGGTGATCGCCCAGGAAGTCGGCAGCAATGACGTACTGATGTTCGCCTGGATGAATCGCGAGGCGCTGGCGCGCACCGTCGAAATCGGCCAGGCGGTCTACTGGAGCCGCTCGCGCAAGAAGCTGTGGCACAAGGGTGAGGAATCCGGTCACTTCCAGAAGGTGCACGAGATTCGCCTGGATTGCGATGAAGACGTGGTGCTGCTCAAGGTCGAGCAGGTCGCTGGCATCGCCTGTCACACCGGTCGTCATTCCTGCTTCTTCCAGAAGTTCGAAGGCACTGCCGACAGCGGCGAATGGGTCACGGTCGAGCCCGTCCTCAAGGACTTGGCCCCCGGTGCCGGTGGCGGTCCTGCTGCCACGGCGCCAGAGCCGGCCCCGGCCAAGCCCAAGCGCGTGCGCAAGAGCATTCCCAAGCCAGTCGACAGCGACAAGACCCCATCATGAGTGAAACCCTGAAGCGACTGGCCGAAGTCATCGAGTCGCGCAAGCTGGCCAATGGCGGCAATCCCGAGAAATCCTACGTCGCCAAGCTGTTCGCCAAGGGCGACGACGCCATCCTCAAGAAGATCGGCGAGGAGGCCACCGAAACCGTGATGGCGGCCAAGGATGCCCGTGTCTCCGGCGACAAGTCCAAGGTGCTCTACGAATGTGCGGACCTGTGGTTCCATTCCATGGTGTTGCTGGCCCAGTTCGACCTGCAGCCCCAGGATGTGCTCAATGAACTGGCGCGGCGCGAAGGCCTCTCCGGCCTGGAAGAAAAGGCAGCCCGCAAGGATTGATTCCCCCTCATACCGTGTTTCCCAGGAGTACGGCGTTGGATAATTGCATTTTCTGTAAGATCGCGGCAGGCCAGATTCCCTCGAAGAAGATCTACGAGGACGAGGACCTGATCGCCTTTCACGACATCAACCCGGCGGCGCCGGTGCATTTCCTGATCATCCCGCGCCTGCATGTGGCCACGCTGGCCGATTGCGGCGCGCAGCATGTCGAACTGCTGGGCAAGATGCTGGCCCTGGCACCGCGCCTGGCGGCCGAGCAGGGCTGTGGCTACGGGCTGGATGCCGAGGGTCAGCCCACCGGGGGATTCAAGACCCTGATCAACACCGGACCGGATGGTGGCCAGGAGGTGTACCATCTGCACATGCACGTCATCGGCGGCCCCCATCCGTGGCGGGTACGGTTCGTGCAACAATGAGGATTCGCCGGCCCGGGGGCCGGCAGGTTTGTTCGTACACAGGGCAGGGATGTCCGCTTAGGAGAAGAGAATGGGTTCGTTCAGTATTTGGCATTGGCTGATTGTTCTGGTGATCGTGATGCTGGTCTTCGGCACCAAGAAGCTCAGCAACATGGGTTCCGACCTGGGCAAGGCAGTCAAGGGCTTCAAGGATGGCGTCAAGGGCGGCGAAGGCGAAGAAGAGGCCAAGAAGGAAGCCGCCATCGATGTGCAGGCCAAGGAAAAAGACAAGTCCGGCAGCTGATCTGCTGGCGTCCGCCCGGCCTGGTTGTCGGGTGCTTCGGGGTGCCTGTGCTCCTGCGGTGCAGGCAACCCGGTCTTCGAGGCGCCACAGGCGCCATCGCTGTCCTCTTAATGTCCACACAGACTCATGATTGATATCGGCCTTACCAAGCTGGCCTTGATCGGCGTGGTCGCGCTGGTCGTGATCGGCCCCGAGCGTCTGCCCAAGGTGGCGCGCATGGCCGGCACCCTGTTCGGGCGCGCCCAGCGTTACATCAACGACGTCAAGTCCGAGGTCAGCCGCGAGATGGAACTCGACGAGCTGCGCAAGATGCAGAAGGACGTGCAGGATGCGGCCAGCGACGTCAGCAACAGCATTCACAAGAGCATGTCCGACACCGAATCCTCAATCAACGCGGCCTGGAATGGCGGCGATGAGAGTTCGGATGAATACGGTGACGGCAGCAGTGGCAGCAGCTGGAAGCGCAATCCCGACCCGTCGCTGCTGGCGATCAAGGCCAAGGCCTTCCGTCGCAAGAAGCTCTCGCGCACCACCGGGGTCCCGGCCTGGTACAAGCACCAGAGCGGCCACAGGACCCGCGTGATCTCTGCGTCCGCCCGCGTGGCCAAGTACCGCCGCCCGGTAGGCGTGGGCAAGTCGGCCGGTTTCTTCTAATTTGGCGCAGCGCGTCTCACTTCATCAGAATGCTCCGAATCCATGGCTGAAGAAAACACCCAGGCCGAAGATACCTTCATCTCGCACCTGATCGAACTGCGCAGTCGCATCGTCAAGGCGGCTGCGGTGGTGTTGGTGGTGTTCCTGTGCATGATGCCGTTTGCGGCCCATATCTTCGACGTGCTGGCTGCACCGATGATCCATGCGCTGCCCGCTGGCAGCAAGATGATCGCCACCGGCGTCATCACTCCTTTCCTGATCCCCATCAAGGTCACCATGCTGGTGGCGGTGCTGATTTCACTGCCATGGGTGCTTTACCAGTTGTGGGCCTTTGTCGCTCCCGGCCTGTATGCGCATGAAAAGCGCCTGATCGCACCGCTGGTGATTTCGTCCTCGCTGCTGTTCGTGGCCGGTGTTGCGTTCTGCTATTTCTTTGTGTTCGGCGTGGTCTTCCCGTTCATCAACAACTTCGCACCCAAGTCGGTCTCGGTAGCGCCCGATATCGACAGCTACGTCGACTTCGTGCTGACCATGTTCGTGGCCTTCGGTGTCACCTTCGAGGTGCCGGTGATCGTGATCGTGCTGGTGCGCATGGGGCTGGTGCCGCTGGCCAAGCTGAAGCAGATTCGCCCTTACGTCATCGTCGGCGCTTTCATCGTGGCCGCCGTGGTCACCCCACCCGATGTGATGAGTCAGTTGATGCTGGCCGTGCCGCTGGTGTTGCTCTACGAAGTCGGCCTGCTGGTTGCGCCCATCTTCGAGCGTGCCACGCGTGCGCCGGATGCCGAGCCCAGCAGTACCGCCTCCCCGGAGTAGGCCAGCGCGCAGACGCTGATGACAACCCAAAGACAAAGCCCGCTGATGAAGCGGGCTTTGTCTTTGGTACATGCGGTGAGGCGTTGGATTACTCCTCTGTGCTCACCAGCGGGATATCTCGCAGCCACTGCACGAGCGGATAGGCATTCTTGAAACCCTCCAGCACGTGCTTGCCCAGGTCGGTCGGAATCTTCTTGCGGATATCTTCTTCGGACCAGACGATGAAGCTCTTCAGCTTCACATATTCGATATTGGGACTGTCCGGATCGAAGCCCTTGGGTGGACGTTGCAGTTTCCCTTCCTCCTGCAGGTCACCATAGGCGGTCGTCAGCTTCTTGTTCTTGCGCATCTTCGTAAAGCCGGCCGCATCTTCCACGACGCGGTTGCGGATGGCGCGCAGGCGCGGTGTCGGCGGCATGTACTCGCCCCCGGCGATGAGCAACTGCCCGGCTTCGTTGATGTGGAAGTAGTAGGCCGGGCCGCCGCCCTGGCTGGGCTTCTTCAGCCCGCTGGCCGTGATGGCCGCCGAAAAATGTGTCTTGTAGGGACGCTTGTCGTGCGAGAAGCGCATGTCACGATTGATACGGAACAGCGCTTTCTTCGGATTGCAACCGGCGATGGCCGGATCGAACTTGCTGATCTCGGCGATCAGCTTGATGGTCAGCGCCAGGAATTCCTCACGCAGGATGTCGTAACGCGGCTTGTTCATCACGAACCAGGCGCGGTTGTTGTTCTCGGACAGTTCACCCAGGAACTGGATCAGGTCACGCACATGCATGGATGGCTTCTCCTCGCTTATTCTTCGTCGCTGTCATCGCTCTTGGGCGGCGGCGGCCGCTTGCCCACGGTGATGTTCAGCTTGGTTTCCTGCGACTTGCGCAGGACCGTCATGGCAATCTCCTGGCCCGGCGTCAGCTGGGCGATGACGTTGAGCATCTCGGTGGTATCGGCCACGACCTTGCCGTCGATGCTCACCAGGATGTCGCCCGGACGCATGCCGGCGCGATCAGCAGGACCGCCCTTGAGTACGCCGGCGATGATGGCGCCGGTCTTCTTGCCCAGGCCGAAGCTCTCGGCCAGTTCCGGCGTGATGTCCTGTGGCTCCACGCCGATCCAGCCGCGCACCACCTGGCCATGGCTGATGATGGCTTCCATCACCGTCTTGGCAGTCGACATCGGGATGGCGAAACCGATACCCAGATTGCCGCCGGTGCGCGAGTAGATCGCCGTATTGATGCCCAGCAGGTTGCCATTGGTATCGACCAGTGCACCGCCGGAGTTGCCGGGGTTGATGGCGGCATCGGTCTGGATGAAATTCTCGAAGGTATTGATGCCCAGGTGGTTGCGGCCCAGCGCCGAGACGATGCCCATGGTGACCGTCTGCCCCACGCCGAAGGGATTGCCGATGGCCAGTACCACATCGCCCACCGAGCTGTTCTCCGGATGGCCCAGGGTGATGGCCGGCAGGTTGGGCAGATCGATCTTGATGACGGCCAGGTCGGTCTCGGGATCGATACCGACCACCTTGGCGCTGGCCTTGCGACCGTCGGCCAGGGCCACTTCGATCTTGTCCGCCGCTTCCACCACGTGGTTGTTGGTGAGGATGTAGCCCTGTGGGCTCACGATCACGCCAGAACCGAGGCTGGACTGCTTGTCGTCCTGCTGCTGCTCATCGAACTGGTCACCGAAGAACTTGCGGAAGAACGGATCATTCTGGAACGGACTCTTCTGAGGGCGTGCCTCGGTGGTGGTGAAGATGTTCACCACCGATGGCATGGCCTGGCGCGCGGCGTTGCGATAGGAGTCGAGGGCCGGTGCATTGGGCGTGGCTTCCTGCATCTGGACCGTGGACTGGGCGGGCCTTGCACGCGAACTGAAGGAACCGGACAGCCAGTCCGGCTTCAAGGTCGCTACAATGAACCACACGGCCAGACCCACTGTCACGGTCTGTGCAAACAACAGCCATAAACGTCGCATAAAGAATTCTTGGTATTGATTTGAAATCGGATGAGGAAGAGATGACCCGCCACATTAACAGAGATGAGTTCTCGGCATATCTGGGACAGACGCTTAACGCGGCGCAATACCGCGATTATTGCCCAAACGGCTTACAGGTGGAAGGGCGCACCACGATTGCCCGCGTGGTCAGTGGCGTCACCGCCAGCCTGGCCTTGATCGAAGCAGCCAGGGACTGGCAGGCTGATGCCATCCTGGTCCATCATGGCTATTTCTGGCGCGGTGAAGATATGCGCGTGATCGGTCAGAAACAGCGTCGCCTCAAGCTCTTGCTGGCGCATGACATCAATCTCTTCGGCTATCACCTGCCCCTGGATTCACATCCGGAGCTGGGCAACAACGCGCAACTGGCCAAGCGACTCGACTTTGAAGCCACCGGCCGCTTCGGCGAGAACGATATCGGCTGGATCGGACGTTGCCATGCGTCGTCGGTGAAGACGGCTGCCGATCTGGTGATGTTGATCGAAAAGCGCCTGGGCCGCATGCCACTGCTGATCGGTGATCCGCAGCAGCCGGTGGGCAAGGTGGCGTGGTGCACCGGCGCAGCGCAGGGCATGCTGGGCGAGGCGATCGACGCCGGTGCTTCGGTCTACATCAGCGGGGAAATATCCGAACCGACCGTGCATCTGGCACGCGAGACCGGCACCCTCTATCTCGCCGCCGGCCACCATGCCACCGAGCGTTACGGCATCCAGGCTCTGGGTGAACATGTGGCGGCACACTTTGGCATCGAGCACCGTTTCATCGACATCGACAATCCGGTGTAGGCTGCCTGCCCTGCGCGGCGGCTTGTCCCGGCGCGGCGCTTAGCCCTGCTTCTTCAGCGAATCGCGAATTTCGCGCAGCAGCAGCACATCTTCGGGTGTCGGTGCGGGGGCCGCCGGTGCGGCTTCCTCATGCTTGCTGGCCAGGTCGCGGGCCTTGTTGATGGCGCGGACCATCTGGAAGATGATGAACGCCAGGATCAGGAAGTTGATCAGGATGGTCAGGAAGTTGCCATAGGCAAAGACGGCGCCGGCCTTCTTGGCTTCGGCCAGCGGCATGCCGTAGGCCTGGCCGTTGAGGGGCAGGTAGTAGTTCGCGAAATCCAGGCCGCCGAAGATCTTGCCGACAAGGGGCATGATGATATCCTCCACCAGCGAACTGACGATCTTGCCGAAGGCCCCGCCGATGATGACACCGACGGCCAGGTCGACCACGTTTCCCTTGATCGCGAAGGCGCGAAAATCCTTGAGCATGCTCATCCCTGGTTTCTCCTTTGAAAGTTGCTGTTTAAACATGAGGCGGGCTTACAACGGGTTATATCCTGCCCGCCGTCAAAAGTAAATCGGACAAGCGCTGACGCCGCACTGCAAGAAAACCGATAAAAAGAGCAGATTGACAATGGGTTGCGCTGCGTCAAATGTCGATTTTTGCCAGCCTGTACCATACCGGCCGTTAGCTACAAAACCCTATTCAGCTTATATATAATCGAAAAGTTGCATGAGGGTCACTTAGAAGGTCCACGCTAACTTACATTTGGAGATTGGGGTCTTTATGACTGACGAGAATCAGGTCGACGCAAGTCGACGAGGTTTGCTTGTTGCGACTTGTGCGGCCGGCGGTGTAGCGGGTTTGGCCACCGCTGGAGCGTTTGTCTCCACCCTGCAACCTTCTGAACGTGCCAAGGCTGCGGGTGCACCGGTGGAAGTGGATATTTCTTCACTTGTTCCCGGTGAGATGCGCACCGTCGAGTGGCGCGGCAAGCCAGTCTGGATTCTCAAGCGTACACCCGAAATGATCGAGTCCCTCAAGAAGACCGATGGCGAGGTGGCCGATCCCAATTCCAAGCGCACCGATTTCTCCGAAACTCCCGACTACGCCCTCAACGAGTGGCGTTCCCTGCGCAAGGACATCCTGGTCGTGGTGGGTATCTGCCCGCACCTGGGTTGCTCGCCCAGTTCGCGCTTCCAGAGCGGCCCCCAGCCCTCGCTTCCGGACGACTGGCACGGCGGTTTCCTGTGCCCGTGCCACGGCTCGACCTTCGACCTGGCTGGACGCGTGTACAAGAACAAGCCGGCGCCGGACAACCTGCAGGTCCCGCGCTACATGTTTGAAGGCGAAAACAAGCTCGTCATCGGCAAGGACGAGAAAGGGGAGGCCTGATCATGGGAGCATTTCACGAAAAGAAGCTGCCGGATGACGCGCCGGTCGCAGCCAAGGCCCTGAACTGGGTCGATTCCCGCTTTCCACTGACCGCTACCTGGAAAGCCCATCTGTCCGAATACTACGCACCGAAGAATTTCAACTTCTGGTACATCTTCGGTTCGCTCGCCCTGCTGG
Source organism: Herbaspirillum sp. C7C2 (assembly GCF_022627865.1). Taxonomy (NCBI): domain Bacteria; kingdom Pseudomonadati; phylum Pseudomonadota; class Betaproteobacteria; order Burkholderiales; family Oxalobacteraceae; genus Herbaspirillum; species Herbaspirillum sp. C7C2. Next base: position 52,762 of record NZ_JABXGI010000021.1, on the reverse strand, counting down.
TGCTGGTGATCCAGATCGTCACCGGCATTTTCCTGGTGATGCACTACAAGCCGGATGCCACCCTGGCATTCGCCTCGGTCGAGTACATCATGCGCGATGTACCCTGGGGCTGGCTGGTGCGCTACATGCACTCCACCGGCGCCTCCGCCTTCTTCATCGTGGTCTACCTGCACATGGTGCGGGGCCTGTTGTACGGCTCCTACCGCAAGCCGCGTGAACTGGTGTGGCTGTTCGGAGTGGGGATCTTCCTGTGCCTGATGGGTGAAGCATTCTTCGGTTACTTGCTGCCCTGGGGGCAGATGTCCTACTGGGGCGCGCAGGTGATCGTGAACCTGTTTGGTGCAATTCCCTTCATCGGCCCTGACCTGTCGCTGCTGATTCGCGGCGACTACGTCGTTTCCGACGCCACCCTGAACCGCTTCTTCTCCTTCCACGTGATCGCCATTCCGCTGGTGCTGATCGGGTTGGTGGTCGCCCACATCATCGCGCTGCACGAAGTGGGATCGAACAACCCGGACGGCGTGGAAATCAAGGAAAAGACCGATGCCAATGGCGTGCCGCTGGACGGCGTGCCGTTTCATCCCTACTACACGGTGCATGACATCTTCGGCGTGTCGATCTTCCTGATGGTGTTCTCGGCGGTGGTGTTCTTCGCACCTGAAATGGGCGGCTACTTCCTGGAATACAACAACTTCATCCCGGCAGACTCGCTCAAGACCCCGCCGCACATCGCCCCGGTGTGGTACTTCACGCCGTTCTACTCGATCCTGCGCGCGACCACGGCGGACTTCATGGGCTGGCTCATCGCTGGCGTGGCAGCCTACGTGGCACTGCTGGCCATCAAGTCGGGCCTGAGCGCAAAACTGAAGATCGCTGCCATCGTCATCGGTCTGGTAATCATTGCCGGCATGCTGGTGTTCGACGCCAAGTTCTGGGGCGTGGTCCTGATGGGCCTGTCGGTGGTCATCCTGGGCGGCCTGCCGTGGCTGGACAAGTCACAGGTCAAGTCCATCCGCTACCGCCCGAGCTGGCACAAGTACGTCTACCTGGTCTTTGGCATCGCCTTCGTCATCCTTGGCTACCTCGGCGTGCAACCGCCGACGGCCATCGGCACCACCGTCTCGCAGGTGTGCAGCTTCATCTACCTCGGCTTCTTCCTGCTGATGCCCTGGTGGAGTGCTGCCGGTACCTTCAAGACGGTTCCCGAGCGCGTCGTCTACCACCCGCACTAAGCCAGCCGCCAAAGGACAAGAACATGACATTGCTCAAGAAAGTGATTGCCGCGCTGGCCTTGCTGCCAGTGCTGGCCTGCGCCAACGAAGGGGGCTTTCCGCTGGATCACGCCCCGGACCGGACCAAGGACGTGTCGTCGTTGCAAAACGGTGCCAAGTTGTTCGTGAATTATTGTCTGAATTGCCATTCGGCCTCCGCGATGCGCTACAACCGCCTGCGTGATATCGGCCTGACTGAGGACCAGATCAAGAACAACCTGATGTTTACCGGGGAAAAAGTCGGCGACCTGATGAAGATTTCGATGTCGCCGCAGGATGCCAAGGCCTGGTTTGGCGCCGCACCACCGGACCTGTCGGTGATTGCGCGTGCCAAGGCATCGGAGGCAGGCAGCGGTCCGGACTGGATTTATACCTACCTGCGCAGTTATTATACGGACGACAGTCGTCCCACCGGCTGGAACAACATGCTCTTCCCCAACGTCGGGATGCCTCATGTGTTGTGGGAATTGCAAGGAATCCGCAAGGCCAAGTTCGTCGAGGAGAAGGACCCCCACGACGCCAACAAGACCACCCACAAGTTTGCCGGCTTCGAGCAGGTCAAGCCCGGCAAGATGAGCACGGCGGAGTATGACAACAACGTCGCCGATCTCGTTGCCTATTTGCAATGGATGGGTGAGCCGGCGCAGAATACGCGCAAGCGACTCGGGGTCTGGGTTCTGTTGTTCCTGGGCATCTTCTCGGTATTGGCGTGGCGTTTGAACGCGTCCTATTGGAAGAACATCAAGTAAAAACGTACAATCACGTATCCGCGCGGTTTTGCGGAATTGCGTACCGGGGTGAGCGTTATGCGTCTCGCCCCCCTTTTGTTTTTAGGGCTCTGAAAAAATGATGGTTCTCTACTCGGGCACGACCTGCCCATTTTCGCAACGTTGCCGTCTCGTCCTGTTCGAAAAGGGCATGGATTTCGAGATCCGCGACGTGGACCTGTTCAACAAGCCGGAAGACATTTCGGTCATGAACCCCTACGGCCAAGTGCCGATCCTGGTCGAACGTGACCTGGTGCTGTACGAATCGAACATCATCAACGAATACATCGATGAACGTTTCCCGCATCCGCAACTGATGCCGGCCGACCCGCTGATGCGCGCCCGTGCCCGCCTGATGCTGTTCAATTTCGAAAAGGAACTGTTCGTCCACGTGCACACGCTGGAAAACGAAAAGTCCAAAGCGGCCGAAAAGAACCAGGAGAAGGCGCGCAACGAAATTCGCGACCGCCTGACCCAACTGGCACCGCTGTTCCTGAAGAACAAGTACATGCTGGGTGACGAGTTCTCCATGCTGGACGTGGCACTGGCACCGCTGTTGTGGCGCCTGGATCATTACGGTATCGAGCTGTCCAAGACTGCTGCCCCGCTGATGAAGTATGCCGAGCGCATCTTCTCGCGTCCGGCCTACATCGAGGCGCTGACCCCGTCCGAGAAGGTGATGCGTCGTTAAGCCGCATTCCGGAGTATCCGCTGCGCGTCTGCCGTTCATGGGCGCGCAGCGTGTTCCACCTGCAGTCCGATTTGCAGTTTCACCCCGGCTCAGCCGGCAGATGCGGGCATGCCGCGCATCGCACACCACATAGTCATGCAAGAAGTCTCCACCAAGCCCTACCTGCTGCGCGCCATCTACGAGTGGTGCACCGACAACGGTTATACGCCACACATTGCAGTGGTCGTCGACAGCCGCACGCGCGTGCCGATGCAGTTCGTCAAGAATGGCGAGATCGTACTGAACATCAGCTTTGAGGCCACCAGCGGCTTGAAGATGGAGAACGACAGCATCCATTTCAGCGCCCGCTTTGGCGGTGTCTCGCGCGACATCATGATCCCGGTAGAAAACGTCATCGCCATCTATGCCCGTGAAAACGGCCAGGGCATGGCCTTTGAAGCGCCGGTTGCCGTTGGTGAGGATAACGCCCAGGACTCACCTGTGTCTGAAAGCGTCGCGCCGGCCCCGGCACTGTCCTCGGTTCCCGTTTCCGAACCCGAGAAGAAGCCTGCAGATACTGGCTCAAAGGACGATGACGATCCGGAACCACCGAAAAAAGGTGGCCGACCTGTACTGACCCGGATCAAGTAGGCTATAATCGCGGGCTCAAGTTTTGCTGGCTTAGCTCATCTGGTAGAGCACCTGACTTGTAATCAGGGGGTGGCGGGTTCAAGTCCTGCAGCCAGCACCAGTATTTAAAAGGCTCTCCGTTCGGAGAGCCTTTTCTATTTGTTCTGGACATCCTGGAGTCCATCTCTGGCCGGCGGCATTCAAGATTCCGATGATGATGCTTATCGCTTCCAGAACATCCATTTCGATTTTTTCACTGCTCTTATCGAGACGCCTTCCTGTTCAGTCGGGGCAGGAGGCAAGCATTGCGGCCATCGTTGTGCGGCGTTGGCCCAGCCTGCGAGTTCGCTGGATTCACATTCGCTCAGAACGCTACCTTCCGACAGTCCCATCATATTGATCATCTCTCTGCTTGTTGCCAGGACGCCCGTCCGGATGGCCGCCTCCAGATCCCGGATGGCGCTGCGTAACAGTATCTCCAGTTCGCCATCATTTCCCATCCCGTCGATCTCTTCGGTCTTGACCAGTATGTTGCGGAAAGGCTCCGCCTCAATCCGGGCAATCCATTCGACGTACAACTGGTGACGGTCGGCACCGATGGCGGCACGCAATATCTCGGACCGCTGCTTGAGTTGATCGATGCCAACCGCTTTCTGGCAAGAGATATAGGCATATGGACGATAGCTGTCATCGTCTTCAAGCGCGGACAGGCTTGCCTCATCAAAATCTTCATCGATTGCGTCATCATCCGAATCAGGAGCGTAATTCTCGCTCCCGGGAGCGATCTTGATATCTGTGCCGGTGAAAAGGCACATCCAGAAAAGTGGGATACCGGCGTTCGCCTCGTACTCGGTACCTGAGATAGCGAAGAACTGGTCTGCCTCCGCGTCCAATGGCATGCCTTCAAAATTCGTACAGTAAAGATAGACGCGACAAGACATCAATTACCTCAATCCGCTTGCTCAGAGAATCGATCAGTTACCGCGCAACGGTAGCTGATCGATTCAACGAATCGCTGCGGTCAGCTTCATTACACCGCGTGCGTCCCGGTTCCTCTGTCACGCAAGCTTACCCCCGCCCAGCCGAAATACGCTTACCGACTGTGCCAGTCGTCGCGCCTGTTCCTTCAATGCTTCGGTGGCGGCAGCGGCTTCTTCCACCAGGGCGGCGTTCTGTTGCGTCACAGTGTCCATTTGCGCAATGGCTTGGTTGACCTGTTCGATCCCGGCTTCCTGCTCGCCGCTGGCGGCCGAGATTTCACTCATGATCTGGGTGACATTGCGTACGCTTGTTACCAGTTCCTCGATGGTCGCCCCGGCGCTTCTGACCAGCCTGCTGCCGTCTTCCACCTTCTCGACCGAGTTGCCGATCAGCGCCTTGATTTCCTTCGCCGCTGTAGCCGAGCGTTGGGCCAAGGTGCGTACCTCCGAGGCCACCACCGCAAAGCCACGTCCCTGCTCACCGGCACGGGCTGCTTCCACCGCTGCATTGAGCGCGAGGATGTTGGTCTGGAACGCGATGCCGTCGATGACAGAAATGATTTCCTCGATTTCGCGGGCAGAGGCCTGGATTTCGTCCATGGTGCTGACTACGTCGGAAACCACCAGTCCGCTGCGCGACGCCACCTCGGAGACCGAGCCTGCCATCGCATTTGCCTGGCGCGCATGATCAGCGTTGCGTCTCACGGTCGAAGTGATCTGTTCCATCGCCGCCGCCGTCTCTTCCAGCGAACTGGCCTGTTGCTCGGTGCGTGCGGAGAGATCGAGATTGCCACCAGCGATCTGCGTCGAGGCCGTGACGATGGTATCGCTGCCAGTGCGCACGCCACCGACCACGCGTTGCAAGCTGCTGTTCATATCCTTGAGTGCTTGCAGCAGTTCACCGGTCTCATCCTTGCGAGTGACTTCGATCCGGCTCCCAAGGTCACCTGCTGCGACGGTCTTGGCGATTCTTACTGCCTCGTGCATCGGTCGTGTGATCGAACGCGTTGCCAGCACGGCCAATAAGGCGGCTAGTGCCATCACCAGCGCACCGACGGCCAGGTCGATGGACTTGCCGGTACTGATGGCTTTGGAGATATCCCGGCCCGTACCGTTGGCATTCTCGCGCGCGATCGCCAGCAGACCGGAAAAACCGGCCGCCAATACCTTGTCAGCGCCACTGATGGAAGCATCGATTTCCGTCACGGACGCAGCCGCTGACTTCATGCCTTGCGCCTTCGCCAATGCCTCGCGGTAATTTCTTTCGCCTGTAGCGATCTTCTGTAGAAGATCATTTTCCTTGGGATTGTCTACGCCAAGCTTGCGGTATTCGATCATCAGGCGGTTGATGGCATCCATATCGGCCAGGAAGTGCTTGTCATAGTCCTTGCCGCGGACGACGTAGTTCTTGAAGTTCTGTACACCATCGCCCAGTTTGATGTAACCCTGGGTGGCATAGTCCTGCTTGCTCAGCACAGTGCCGGAAAAGTCGTCCCAATGTCGTCCGATCTGGTTCAGGATCAGAATTGAAGCGACGATCAGGCTGCAGGCAAGCAGCGTGACCAGCATGAATGAACCACCGAGCCGCGTGCCGATTCTCATACCTGTTCCTTGAATAGTATTTATAGGATTACCAGATTCTGACCGCGATTAGCGACATGGAAAGGTAAGTGGAAGCGGTAAAAACCGGTTCAGCTCGCAATTTGATGATCTAACTGCTGCAAGACAGACAAGATTCGCGTGCACATTCTTTCAAGTGCCGCAATACAGCATTACCCGTTCACCGGTTTTTCTCTCCTGGCCGGACCGATAAACTTCTCGCATGAGAATGCAGCATTGATAAAGGATAAGCATAGGGCTGGGTCCGCTTGCATTCACCGAGGAGTAGATCATGAGCAACATCACCATTCGTCATTGCGCGGTCGCCATTAGCATGGCCTTGACCGCCTTGACCGCCTTGGCTGCCCATGCAGCCTACGCAGCCGACACCCCATCAGGTACATCTACCGAGCAGTCGGCGGTCAAGCAGGTTGCCAGCGTTACCGGCTCGCAAATTGCTGAAAAGGGACATACAGGGCTCACCCGCGAACAGGTCTGGGAAGACCTCAAGCGTTATCAGCGTGAGCACGCCAATCCTAGCTATGCAGAGTTGGTTTTCCTGCGCTGACCCAGCCTCGCCCGGGCTGATCTAGGCTTGTGTCAGAGATCCTGAGCGTGCTGCCGATGATCCGTTGGTGATCGAAAAATCGGCAGCCATGGAGGCCTCTGGTATTCCCCACAGAAATCTGGCTCTTCAAGCTCAGGGCAAGGTGATAGTCAGGTTGGCTGCCCGCGGGGCAAGTTTGACGATATCGGCATAGCCGGCCAGCTGATTTTCGGTGCCCTTGGTCAGGGTCCAGTTCAGTCCTATGTAGGCAAACATAGCGGTCAATGCAAATAGGGAAGCGACTACCCACAACGGCACATCGTTGCGCAACTTGTTGACGATGGCATCAGGTCGCTCGCCATTCGGTGCGAACCCGGCAGTCTTGCCCTTCAGGTGAGCAATCTCATCGCCCAGTCGAGCAGTCAGGTAATTGAGTTTTTCCGGCCCTTCCAGCGCATATTTTCCCTGGAATCCCAGCAGCAGGCACATATGAAAGACTTCCAATGGCTGGAGTCGGGCGGTACCGCGAACGCGCAGATCTTCTAGCCGATTGAAGAAATTTTCACCTGCCAATTGATCACCAAACATCGCCAACTGAAGGGGGCGGCGTTGCCACGTATCGCGGATGCTGAAATTAGAGCGCAGGACAATCTCATCCACGGAAGCACAGAAGGCATATTTGGCTGCGTGGACATCCTCGGGCGACACTTCCAGTTTCTTGGCGCCGCGTTCGACATCTCCCAGAAACTTTCGTATTTTTGCCATGAATGACACCTCGTCCACCGGCGTGCCACCGTTCTTGAGCATGAACAACGCATAAAAGCCGTCGTACATCAGGTCCAAGAGCGAACTGGCGTTAATCGGCGCGCCGGCTTCATAAGTGGGCAAAGAATCCGCAGGATCCAGCAGGGAAGGGATGGTTGTCGTGTTCATTGGGTCACCGCCAGAAGTTCAATATTGAGGTCACGAATGCCCGATGGCACATAGATGCAGATCGACTGTGCCTGAAGCATGCGCTCGTACATCGCACCCTTGCTCTCGAGCGTGAAGTAATAGGTGTCGGGCCGAACCGGTAGTGCAGCTGGCACCTGGGGCGAGTGCACAAGCTTGACGCCGGGCAGCGCCGCCAGCACGAATTTTTCAACATCGTCAGGTGCGCCGATCTTGAAGCGCAACGGCACGATATCGACCAGTTCGATTGCCGGCAGGTCTGCATGGACCGCGAGGTAGAAGTTGGTCTTCTCGTCGATCTTGCCTGAGTCCAGCATGCCCATATGGTAGGACGGCTTGCTCTCGTTCAAGGCAATCGCAAAATAGCGAGAAGAGATCACGGTATCGAGTAACTCGCGAATGATCGCGTCCAGCTTTGCGAAAGCCGGCCCCGGATCGCGGTGATCGTAAGGGGGGAGGTCGGACAGGGCCAGGCTGCGCGAGAAGGTCATGAGCGATCCGGCCAGTGACAATAACTGTTCAAAAAGGCGCTCCGGGTGATGCATCGGATGATTCAGGTAGTGCGACAGATTGGCATAAGCGGTACTGGCGGTATGCAACAACCAGAACGATGTGATGTCGCCAGAACGGAATTCGACCACACTCTTGCTAGGCTCGCGATGATGCCCGTACAGGGCGCTGACCTTGGCTTGCAGCGCGTCCATGAGGCGACGCAGGCGCTGGAACAGCAAGGTAGACGCATGCACTGACAGGCTGGGCGGAACGAAGTCGGGGTCCAACTCGAAGCCAGGCCCGCTCGCGCGACGCAGGCGCGCCACAGGAATGCAGACCAATGAATCTCGGGGCTCGTTTTCTGACACCAGGCGTACTGCCTTTTTCAGGTAGCTTACTTCTGCTTTGGCAGCTTGCGTGAACAGGTCCGGCGTCTGGACGCCATCCTGAATATAGCGGGTGGATTGCTGATTTCCGGTGCCAACGGAGAAATTGCTACCGAAGCTTTTCAGCATCGGTAACCCCGCATAAAAGGTGATGGAGTTTTGGGACAGCGGAATTTCTGTCAGTTCGATGGGGGCCGGGAGGTCATCCCCGTCTGGCGCCCTGAAGATTTCTCCGTCGTGGAAGATTGCCGACAGCTCCAGCAGACGAAGGGTACTGTTGTTAAGTGCATCTCCATCGATCTTCAGGGATAAAACACCCCAGCAATAGGGATTGAGAGCGAGCGCAGTCTGATGCAGACGCGTTTCATGGTAATGATCCTGACGCTGAAAGTGCTGAGGTCGAAGGAAAAGGCCCTCGCCCCAGAGTACCTTGTTGGGATGGTTCAATTGGTTAGCTCCGTAATTGATGATTGTCGCATCGTGATCTGCAGTTAAGAGATTGTTGATTTCTAATGACACTCGACTGGCGCGAGCATCAGGTTCCTGTCCATTGGCTTACCTAGGGTATCCACGGCAATAGCCCCCGTACCTACGGTGACCGAACAGGATTGCAAGCCTGCCGTAATGCCGTTCTTTTCGGATTCGTCGGCCCTGAAGGTGGCCCGCCAACGTTGCTGATCTGGATTGATGAACAGCGCCACCAGACCGATATATCCCGCCTCGTAGCTCACCTTTTCATCGACTTCGTAGCGTTGTCCTGGCACTAGCGTGACTTCCTTTACCTCCAGCAGATCGGCTCCCAGAACCTCCTTCTCCCTTTGCGGATTCAGAAAGGCGTCATATGACGCCTGCTGGAAACTAACGTTCTGCTTCAATTTATAAATTCTGACGACCAATGCCAGGGGACGCTGTTGCGAATCCATGTTGAGCGCCTTGGATGCATGCAGCTTGATGAGTACTTTGCGTGGCTGCTTCATCGCATCCGCTACTTCAGGCGCGTCAGGCTTCTTAAGGCCCAGTGCCTCCAGTGTCGACTTGGCAACCTGCCCCACCTTGGAAGCCGCGCCCACTGCGGCGCAGCCGGTGATGCAAGAGATGATCAATCCCAGTGCCACAGCATTTCTCTGTCGTTTATTCAACTTTACCCCGCATGTTTTATCTGATTTCTGATTGGCGTGAATTTCCCGCGTGCCGAAAAACTTTTAGGAAGCGTTCACATATGGAGTGGCTCCATTTTGTAAAAGGGGTCTATGGGATACATTCGAGTGATCCTCAGTTGCCTTACTTAAAAACTAAGTCTTAGCAGCAAGCCGATGGCGGAAATTGAAACGTGGCGTGACTGAAGAGCAGGAATGAATGAAGCGCCAATTTTCACCAGAAATTCATCGCCGCGTTTCATTCCAAGTTTAAAAGTCGTGACAAGCCGAATATCTTCCGGTCTTCTCCATTCGAATGCATGTGAGAGATCGGATAGGTTCTCCAGAATTAAAAAACTAAGGATTAAATCCCCATGAATGCAAGAAAGAGACGAATAGATCTGTTGATTCCAGCTCTGCTGACGCTGGCATTGATGATGACGGGGTGCGCCAACAGCGACTCCAAGCAGGGGGCGGAGGCAGAGGCCAAGAGCAGCCTGGAAAGCAGCGTGGAAAAGGCTGAGGCGGCACTGGTCGAGGGTCGGACCGATGATGCCGTGAAGATGCTAAGAACCCTGGCGTCGCGTTTCCCTGCAGACAAGACGCCCTGGCTGCGCATTGCGCAGATTCGCTTCGATGCAGGTGACTACAGCGACGCCATCATCAACGCTCAGGAGGCAATAAAGCGGGACCCTTCCGAAAAGGGTGCCAACAGCATCCTGACCCTTTCCAGCCTACGCCTGGCCACCAAGTCGCTCGCGGACTTGCGCTCGCAGAATGCACTCAATGGATCAATCAAGAGCGACGCCCAGGATCTGACCAGGACGCTGCGCGAGATCACGGGGGAGGCGCCGGTATCGGTGCCGGGAAAGCCGGTCGCTGCGACGCCTCCGCGCGGCAAGATGGTTCGCAAGACGGCGCCAGCACCTGCCAGCGACGTCGGCAGCGGAAGCGGACCCAATCCGTTCATCAACCTGAAGTAAGAGGTCAGGCGGGAACAGGTTGAGCGTCTCCCATTGATCAGTAGCCTCAGAAAATGAGGCGCGTGGACCAAACCAGAAACGGAGAAGAAATGTCGAAAAAGGAAAGTATTCAGAAGAAGCTGCAAAGGGTGCGACCTCCGCGTGTGCAGATGACATATGACGTCGAAATTGGCGACGCCATCGAGAAGAAAGAGCTTGCCTTCGTCACTGGCGTGATCGGCGACTTCAGTGGCAATTCGGAAGTGCCCCAGCCTCGACTGAAAGACCGCAAGTTCGTCAATATCGATTCGGATAACTTCGATGAGGTAATGAAGGGTCTGGAGCCGCGCGCTGTCTATCGTGTCGCTAACGAGCTCTCCGACGCCGGTGGGGAGTTTGCCGTGGAACTGAAGTTTCGTTCGATGGAGGACTTCCGGCCGGAATCGGTGGTGCAGCAGGTCGAACCCTTGCGCAAGCTGCTCGAGGCGCGTACCAAACTGGCGGATCTACGTAACAAGATCGCTGGTAACGACAAGCTCGAAGATATCCTCAACGATGTGCTCAGCAGTACCGAAAAGCTCGCAGAGCTCAGCAAGCAAACCACCAAATAATCGAGATCTGCATGTCTGCTCAAATCAATAACGAAGTCGCTCAAGGCGCTTTGCCCACTGTCGCCGGCGGTACCCTGCTGGATGATATCGTCGAACAAAGCAAGGTCGCGAAATCCGCTTCCGAGCACGATCGTGCCAAAGACCTGATCGCTGAACTGGTCAGTCAGGTGATGGAAGGTACCGTGGTCGTATCGCCGAATCTCTCCGTCACCCTGGATGCGCGTATCGCAGAAGTGGATCGACTGATCTCCAATCAGGTAAGTGCCATCATGCATGCTCCGGCATTCCAGAAACTGGAAGGAAGCTGGACCGGCCTGAATTACCTGGTGCGTAACACAACTGTGGGGGAGGGACAGAAGATCAAGCTCCTTAACGCAACCAAGAAGGAATTGGTCAAGGATTTCAATTCGGCACTGGAGTTCGATCAGAGCGCGATGTTCAAGAAGGTCTACGAGGAAGAATTTGGTACTTTTGGCGGAGCTCCTTTTGGCTCGCTGATCGGTGATTTCGAGATCACCCGTCAGCCGGAAGACATGTACTTCATCGAGCAGATGTCGCGTATCGCAGCAGCATCTCATGCACCTTTCATTACGGCAGCCTCGCCCGAGTTATTCGGTCTTGAAAGCTATGCCGATATGGGCAAGCCCCGTGATCTGTCCAAGGTGTTCGACACCATCGAGTATGCGAAGTGGAAGTCCTTCCGCGAATCCGAGGACTCGCGCTATGTTGGGCTGACGCTACCACGCTTCCTTGGACGCCTGCCCTTCAATCCAAAGGACGGAACGACGGTAGAGGGCTTCAATTTCGTCGAGGATGTCGATGGCACCGACCATTCCAAATATCTGTGGTGTAACGCTGCCTACGCGTTCGGAACCAAGCTCACCAAGGCGTTCGAGGATTTCGGCTGGTGCGCCGCCATTCGCGGTGTGGAGGGTGGTGGCCTGGTCGAGGACCTGCCGACGCACACCTTCAAGACCGATGAAGGAGAGGTGGCATTGAAGTGTCCTACCGAGATCGCGATCACTGACCGCCGCGAGAAAGAGCTTTCCGATCTTGGGTTCATTTCTTTGGTCCACTGCAAGAACTCTGATTATGCAGCTTTCTTTGGCGCCCAGTCCGCGCAGAAACCCAAGAAGTACAACACGGACGCAGCGAACGCCAATGCCGTTCTATCCTCGCAACTGCAATATATCTTCGCAGTTTCCCGCATCGCTCACTACATGAAATCGATGATGCGCGACAAGATCGGTAGCTTCGCTGCCGCCTCAAATGTCGAAGACTTCCTCAACCGCTGGATCGCGCAATACGTGCTGTTGGATGACAACGCCACGCAAGAGGCCAAAGCGCAATTCCCGCTGCGCGAAGCTTCGGTACAGGTGTCGGAAGTGCCGGGACGACCGGGTGTTTATCGCGCCGTGTCGTTCTTGCGTCCGCATTTTCAGTTAGATGAACTGTCTGTTTCGCTTCGGTTGGTTGCGGAGTTGCCGCAGGCAGGGAAATCCTAACTATTTTTCCTCCCTCATATTTACAGGATGAGTTATGGCAATTGACGTTTATCTGCAAATCGATGGCATCAAGGGTGAATCCACTGATGACCTGCACAAGGACTGGATCGAATGCAAGACCGTAGACTGGGAAGTTCTGCAGCCGAAGTCTGCGACGGCATCGACCGGCGGCGGCCATACTGCGGAGCGCTGCGAGCACAAGGACATCGTGCTCACCAAGGTCGCCGATCTCGCGTCGCCGCTGCTGCTGCAAAATTCTTCGTCGGGCAAGACCATTGCAAAGGCCAAGTTCGAATTCATGCGCGCCGATGGCAAGGGCGAGCGCGTGCGCTACTTCGAAATCGAGCTGGCCAACGTCATGATCAGCAGCGTGAAGCCCTCCATCGAGGCGGGTGAGATCCTTGGCGAAAGGGTTGGTCTGAAGTATTCCTCCGTGAAGTGGAAGTACACGCAACAGAAAAAGGATGGTGGTGCTGCTGGTAACACCTCGGGCGGTTGGGACCTCGCGACCAACAAGGTCATCTGATTCCGTCCAGACGAAATGAACTGTAGGTAAAAAGAACAGGATTTCGCCTGTCCCTATGACATCCGCCTGACTTTCAGGCGGATGTCCCTTTTGGAGCACATGGCGTTCGACGACCTCTTTAAATTGGGTAAGCGCAAATGAAGGGTTTTGCACCGAGTCTGTTCGACAAACTGATGAATGACGGGTCCAGGTCTACGATCAGTCCAGTAGTCATCCGATTTTCGATGGAAGAACTCAAGGATGCCGTTGCGCGCGATCTTGAAGCCATGCTCAATACGCGTTCGGTTATTTCTGAAGAGCTATTGGATAGCTATCCAGAATGCAGCCAGTCCATTCTTGCCTATGGTCTAGGTGATTTCGCCGGCTTGAGCCTGGCCAGCATGGACGATCGCATGGCTATCTGCCAGGCCCTGCAGCAATCCATATCACGGCACGAACCCAGATTGCAAAATGTACTCGCCAATCTGGAAATACAGGAGGGATCTATCAATCGGCTCAACTTCGCCATCAGCGCTTTATTGGTCGTCAATGCTGCGCGAGAGGCGGTCAATTTCGACGCAGTGCTGCAGCCATCTACGCTGCAATACTCGATCAGCAAGGCGCGGCCAAGCCGCATTGGAGTGTAAGTGCAGGATTTGCTTCCCTATTACGAACGAGAACTGAGCTTCCTGAGACGCTATTCGCGTGATTTTTCAGAGCGCTATCCCAAGATCGCCGGCGGGCTGCTGATGGCCGGCGAGGTATGTGAAGACCCGCATATCGAGCGCATGATACAGTCCTACGCACTGCTCAACGCGCGCGTGTCAAAGCGTCTCGACGATGACTATCCGGAGTTTACCGAGGCACTGTTCGAGGTCCTGTATCCTCACTACTTGCGCCCGTTTCCGTCCTGCTCGATTGCGCGCATGGACTATCTCGCCTCGGCAGATCAGCTCACCGCGACCACACAAATCCCCCGGGGCAGCTTGTTGGCGAGCGGCCAGGTCAAGGGGATCGTCTGCAGATTCAGGACTGCCTATGATGTGTCGATAGCGCCGATCCGTCTGTCTCAGGTGACCTTCGCGCCCATTATCGACGCGCCGGAGGCCGTGATGTTGCAGCCCGGGATCAGCTCCTCGCTGTCGCTCACCTTCGAAACCATCGCAGATAACGTGGCCTTTACGTCCCTCGGATTGGCCTCGTTAAGATTGTTCATAGATGGAGAGGCTTCATTCTGCGCGGCATTACGCGACAGCCTTTTCATGCGTACCGAGGCTGCCTGGGTCGAAGCATCCGGGAACGGTCGGTGGATCGCGCTGCGCCAGCCGCCGCTGGCAGAGGTAGGTTTTGCCGAGGAGGATGCGCTCATCGATTTCCCCGCCCAATCGCACCCCGCATATCGACTGCTGACGGAGTATTTCGCCCTTCCTGAGAAATTCAACTTCTTCGATCTCGATCTCAATCCCGTTTTTGCGGTACTTCCCTCCGATGTCAGGCGATTTACCATACATTTCGGGCTGTCGGGCTTGCGCGCAGACTCGCACATCGCGCGACAACTGGGTAGCATCAGCAATTCCAACATCTTGCTGGGTTGTACGCCGGTGATCAATCTGTTCCCCCAGGCCGGCGACCCGATCAGATTGACACATGCCGGTGCCTATCATCCTGTACTGGTCGACGGACGCCACTCGTTCGGATACCAGGTACATTCAATCAATTCGGTACAGCTCATCAGGCAAACTCCGCAGGGTGAATCGTTCACGCGATTCCGGCCTTTCTATTCCTTGCGTCATGGGCAATCTCCTGAGCACGATGGGCATTACTGGGTAATGCGACGGGACGAATTGGTGGCGCTGAAAAGTCCGGGCCACGAAACCGAGATTTCCATCGTCGATATCGACTTCGATCCCGCCAAGGTCGAGACCGATACGATCAGTCTTGAGCTGACCTGTTCCAATCGGGATCTTCCTGCCTCGTTGACCTATGGTCTCCCCGGTGGGGACTTGAGCATGGAAGGGGGAGGCGTAATACGAAAGGTCGCTCTGCTGCGTAAGCCGACCCATCCCTTACGGTTCAAACGTGGCAGAGGCGCCCAGTGGCGGCTCATTTCCCATCTGTCGCTCAATCATCTCTCCTTGATGCAGGGCGGGCTGGAAGCTTTTCAGGAAATGTTGATGCTCTATGACCAATCCAATTCACCTATTTCACAACGCCAGATCAGCGCCATTTCAGCGATTGAACACAAGGCTGCCGCGGCATGGCTGCCAGGCAACCCGTTTGCAAGTCTGGTGCGTGGTATCGAGATCAGGTTGACGGTGGATGAGGATGGCTTCGTCGGTAGCGGCTTACATGCATTTGCAGGCCTCATCGATCGCTTCATGGGGCTATATGTCCAGGCCAACAGCTTTTCCCAATTGACCGTGCTATCAAAAAGAACAGGGGAGGAATTGCTGAGATGCAGCCCACGCAGCGGAGATTTGAACCTAGCGTGATCGAGAGGATATTTTTCACTCCTCATCGCTTTCAGTTTTTTCAGGCAGTGCGCATGATCGAACTCTGGTTCAAGCGCAATGGCGTGCCACATGAACGAGCAGTATGCGACTTTCTGCGGTTCGCCAATCGTACCTTGCTCGCGTTTCCTGCCAGTGAGATAGAGCATATCGAGACCTATCCGCCACGAAATGGCGTGCCGTGCTCGGCGGATGAATTGAGGAAGTCCTTTCTCAATGGCGAGCTGAAGTATGTCCAGATCACGCCGACATTCATGGGTTTCCTGGGCGGAAATGGGTCTCTGCCAGCACATTACACGGAGCGCGTCGCACGACATCTGCTGGAGCAGCGCGACGAAGGACCGCGCGCCTTTCTCGATACGTTTTCCTCGCGATCACTAGCCTTGTTCTATCAGGCGTGGTGCAAGTACCGGGTGGCCTTCCAGTATGAGGCCGGGCGCCGCGATACCTTCCTGCCATTATTGCTGTCGGTGGCGGGGCTGGGCTTCCGCTCACTGCACCATCGGCTGTATGGCAGCGATGGTAAAGGGGTGCGAGACGAATCGTTGGCACACTTCGCTGGGGCCCTGCGGCATCGTCCGGCATCGGCGTTCTATATGCAGCGGGTACTGGCCGACTATTTCTCGGTTCCTTTGGAAGTCATGCAATTTGCGGGAGACTGGTACCACGTTCCGCGAGAGCACCAGACCATCCTCGGATCGACCAACTCCTTGCTCGGCAAGGCAATGGCAGGCGAGCGGGTCTGGCAACGCGACTTGCGCATGCGGCTTTCTATCGGACCGTTACAGATAGAGAAATTTGAACAGTTCCTACCCGGAGGCGGGGGCGCGCTGGCGCTATCACGGCTGCTTGGTCTGTTTACCGGCGCTGCGCTGGAATACGAGATCCAACTGATCCTGCTTGCGCGGGATGTACGTGGCGTCACCCTAGGTAGCACTGGCAATGGCGGTCGCCTAGGCTGGGATGCATTCATTTCCACAGAACCGGAAACACAGGATCGCGCCGATATCCAGTACGAGGTCACCTTGCATTGACCGTGTGGGTGAGAAGAAAAAATTCAGGCCGCACCGCGGTCAACATGACAAGGAAAAAGCAGAATGGGCATCAATCTGAAATCGCTGATCGGCAAACTGAACGAAACCAGCCGCATGGCTACTGAGCGTGCTGCCACGCTGTGCATGTCACGCGGGCAGTACGAAGTCGACCTGGAGCACTTGTTCCTCGCCTTGCTGGAACAGCCGCAATCCGACTTCAGTCTGATTGCTCACCACAGCGGGGTCAGTAGCGATAGCCTGCAGACTGATCTTGAGCATGAGATCGCCAGCTTCAAGAACGGCAATACGCGCACGCCAGTCCTGTCCCCCCACTTGCAGACGCTGTTCGAGCATGGGTGGCTGATCGCCTCGCTGGAAGGCAGCAATCCGCAGATCCGCAGCGGACATCTCTTGCTTGCCCTGCTGACCCATAGCGAGCTATCACAGCTAGCCTATCGAGGCTCACGGCTATTCGCCCATTTCAAGGTAGAACAGATCAAGCATGACCTGCGCAAGCTGACGGTGGGGTCGGTTGAGTCTACTGTAGGTATTGAGTATAGCGCAGCGCCTGAAGATAGTGGACTCTCACAGGGTGATCCTGTCGGTGAAATGCAGGTGGGGTCCAGTGGAAAGACGGCAGTGCTCGATCAATACACCATCAATCTGACGCAGCTTGCCCGTCTTGGAAATATTGATCCGGTGGTGGGGCGCGATGCCGAGATCCGGCAGGCAGTTGACATCCTGCTGCGTCGCAGACAGAACAACCCGATTCTCACCGGGGAAGCCGGTGTCGGCAAGACTGCGGTGGTCGAGGGGCTGGCCCTGAGCATTGTCCATGGCGACGTACCGCAGGCTCTTCAAGGTGTTGAGATCCACACTCTGGACATGGGATTGCTGCAGGCCGGTGCCAGCGTCAAAGGCGAATTCGAGAGCCGCCTCAAGAACGTGATCGATGCAGTAAAGAGAAGCCCGCATCCCATTATTCTCTTCATCGACGAGGCCCATACCATGATCGGAGCGGGTGGACAGGCTGGCCAGAACGATGCCGCCAATCTCCTCAAGCCGGCCCTGGCACGTGGCGAGTTGCGTACCATCGCCGCGACGACCTGGAGTGAGTACAAGAAGTATTTCGAGAAGGACGCCGCCCTGGCGCGGCGCTTCCAGGTGATCAAGGTCGAAGAGCCCAATGAGGAAACAGCCTGTGCCATGCTGCGGGCGATGGTGCCCTTGATGGAGAAGCATTTCGGTGTACGCATTTATGACGAGGCAGTCAAGGAGGCCGTGCGACTTTCTCACCGTTACATCACCGGTCGGCAACTCCCGGACAAGGCGGTGAGCGTGCTTGATACGGCCTGTGCCAGGGTTGCGCTGGGACAGAACGCCACACCGCCATTGCTGGGGGGGATGAAGCGACGACTGGAAGAGATCGACGCCGAAGTGCTCGCCCTGGAACGCGAGGCGGCCATTAACATCGCCCATGAGGCGAGGTTGACCCAGTTGAATCGACAGCGGGTGGAAACGCTGGCCCATCTGGAGGTGTTGAAGGCCCGTTGGCAGCGGGAACGTGAGCTCAATGAACGCATACAGAGTCTTCGCGCCACGCTGGAGACACAGGCACAGGCAGATAGTCCGGACCAGGATCCCGCCCAGGCGCGCGCCGAGCTGCGACAGTTAATGGATGAACTCAGGCTGTATCAGGGTGAGACGCCGTTGCTGCCCGTGCAGGTCGACGGCCAGATCGTGGCGGAGATCGTCGCCGGCTGGACTGGCATCCCGCTGGGCAAGATGGTCAAGGACGAGATCAAGACCGTACTCGGTCTGGATGCCTTGCTTCAGGAGCGCGTGCTTGGTCAGCGACATGCGACCGACGCCGTGGCTCAGCGGGTCCGCACCTCCCGGGCCAATCTGGATGATCCTGGCAAGCCGAAGGGCGTCTTTCTCTTTGTTGGTCCTTCCGGGGTAGGCAAGACCGAGACCGCCCTGACGCTGGCTGACGTGCTGTATGGCGGCGAGCGCAAGCTCATCACCATCAACATGAGCGAGTATCAGGAGGCGCATACGGTCTCGGGACTCAAAGGATCGCCTCCAGGCTATGTGGGTTACGGAGAGGGGGGCGTGCTGACCGAAGCGGTACGTCGCAACCCTTACAGCGTGGTCTTGCTTGATGAAGTGGAGAAGGCCCATCCGGACGTCCTGGAACTCTTCTTCCAGGTCTTCGATAAGGGTGTATTGGACGACGGTGAGGGGCGTCAGATCGACTTCAGGAACTGCATCATCATTCTGACCAGCAATGTCGCCTCTGCGCAGATGATGCAGGCTTGCCTGAACAAGGTTAGCGACGAGCTGCCCACCCCTGATGAACTTGACGCCCTGATCCGGCCGCAGTTGGTCACGGCCTTCAAGCCAGCCTTCCTCGGGCGGCTGAAGGTGATTCCGTATTACCCGATCGCTGATGACATATTGGTGAAGATCATCGAGCTCAAGCTCTCGCGCATCGCCAAGCGCATTGAAGCGAATCACAAGGCTGAATTCGTCTACGACAAGACCCTTGTGGATGCCGTGCTGGCCCGTTGTACGGAGGTCGATTCCGGCGCGCGCAATGTGGACAATATCCTTAACGGCAGCCTGCTGCCCGAGATCGCTGGGAGCGTGCTGGCACGCATGGCCGAAGCGCAGGGCATCAGTCGTATCAAGGTGTCGGCCAGCAAGAAAGGCGTTTTCAAGTACGTCATCCAGTAAGCGCTACGGGACACGCACCAGCGCGGTTCAGGCGTCCCCGATCAGAAACCAAGCAGATACCGACCATCAACCTGGCCCTCATGAAAATGCCGATTCTCAACTCCTTAGGGGGAGACACCCCTGCCACTGTCGCCATCGCCCATTTGCTCAAGCCCATCAATGACAAGCAACCAGGCGGGGAGGACCTTTCCTTCAGTGCCGATCTGGACGTCATCGTTGAGGCGCGGCGCTTCGATGATCCCACCCTTGACCAAGGTGAATGGGTTACCGATATCAAGGAAGCGGACTGGGCGTTTGTCGAACAGCGATGCGCGCAGTTGATCGAAACGCGCAGCAAGGATCTGCGTCTGGTGGTGTGGTACTGCGAGGCGGCTTGCAAGACGCGGGCAATGCGTGGACTTGGTGATGGCTTCCTTCTGCTGGCCGGGCTCTTCGATCAGTACTGGGATCATCTCTATCCTCCCTCGGAGGATGGAGATCATGACCTGCGCATCGGTAACCTGACGTGGCTCCTCTCGCGTACGGTCCAGATGGCACGCGAGATCCCGCTGACGGAGGGTCGGGGAACAGCTTTCTCCCTGCTGGACTTCGAAGCAGCACGCTCTCGCGCCGCCAACGCGGAACGGGTTGCAACAGAGGGCGGAAGGCCGGAAGAGGGCGTCAAGCTGGCTACGATGGATGCGGCCCGTAAGCGCAGTTCGCATGCATTCTACGAAGCCATGATGGCCGATGGCCTGTATTGTCTGCAATCTCTTGCTCAGCTGGAGAAGTCTGTGGATGAGCGCCTGGGCCTGGATGGTCCCGGTTTTTCAGCGGCGCGCGAGGCATTGACTCAGGTACATGAAACCCTGGTCCGCTTTGCCGCCGATACCGGTTTCCGCTCGGCAGCATCCAGTGAGACGCGACTTAAGGAGGAAGCCGTCACGCCGATGCTTGCGTCACGACAGGAAACTAACGTCCATGCCAATGCGCAGCCGGGCCACAGTGGTCCCCTACGCAACCGGGCAGAGGCGATTGCGCAGTTGCGTGCCGTAGCGGAATTTTTCCGGCGCACGGAACCTCACAGTCCCGTCACGCATCTAGCCGACAAGGCGGCACAGTGGGGAGAGATGCCCCTGCATGCGTGGCTCAAGACCGTCATCAAGGACAATGCGGCGCTGTCACATGTGGAAGAACTGCTGGGACTGCAGGCGCCCCCGGCCGAATGATTTGTGCGTCACGGGTAGCGGCGAAATGAATAGCGGAACTGGTTCACCAGTTCCGCTTTTTTACGGTCACCGAGAGCTGCGCTACTTTGCAATACGGAATTCGATGCGGCGATTCCTGGCGCGACCTTCGGCGGTGAGATTGGACGCGACCGGGCGATCCGGACCTTGTCCCGATGTGCTCAGCAGACGTTCGTCCACGCCCTTGCCGCTGAGGTAACTCTTGACAGTCTCTGCGCGCGCCATCGAGAGCGATATGTTGCTGGCGCGCAGGCCTTCGTTGTCGGTATTTCCGACAATTTCTACTCGGCGTCCCTTGAGCGTGAGCAGCGTGGCAGCGATCTCATCCAGAATGCGCTTGCCTTCTGGCGTCAAGGCAGCCTGCCCGCTTTCGAAGGAGACCACGCGATTGCCCAAAGATGTATCCAATACCCCCTGTTCGGAGACTGGCACGCGTAGCGCGTTATTGATCGTATAGGTCGAGTTGAGGCTGGTGGTCATGGCGCTGGCGATATTCTGGCGCTGGGCTTCGTTGACGACTTCGCCGGAAATGCTCACCGTAGTGCCGTCGATCTTCAGTTGCCCCCGACTGACCGACGTGAGATTGAAGGAAATCAGTCGTTGTACGTGAGTGTTCCAGTTGGCCGGCAATACGACCTGTCCGATGGCGATCTGGTCTACCACGCGTTCCGCACCGTAGATTTCCCGCAGCCGTGCCAGGGCTGCGGACTTGCTGGCCTCATCCGGGACCGTGCCGGTGACCAGAACCTGCCCGGGAGCGGGTGTGGCAACCGGTGGCGCGATGTTCTGGGCCTGACCCCAACCGGTGATCAGGAATGCTGCCCCCAGCAGCGCGATGCGTGGGGCGAATTGCGGAAGAGAAGTTTTCATGATTCAGGCACCAATGAAGGCTTGATGGAAAGAGCCCATGACCGACTTCAACGACAGGTCGGGATGAGTCAGGTAGCTGGACAGTTTCTGGATGCCGGGGCCGCTGTACACATGCTCTTCGACCCAGTCTGCCTTGTCGAAGGCAATGTTGTGCTCCGCGCCTGACCCGCTGTCGATGACCGCGTGCAGTGTGCGCGGGGAGGCTCCGGAAAATCCCAGAAACATGCATGGTTTCCCACGCAGACTGGTCTGAAATAGCAGCAATTCGAAATCGGCGCGCGACAGAAAGGGTGTCAGCAGATGCATCCAGAAACTGGTCACCAGACCACGATAGAGCGGGTCGTGCGGTAGTGGCAGGATGAGGCTCTTGTCCAGGCGGCTTGAAGTACTCGTCATCACAGGATGTAACAGCAGACCCAGAGCCAGGAGCAGGTGGCGCAGGTCGCCCTGGAATCCTGCGTGCTGCAACAGCTGCCCCAGCGACGCCAAGGTCTGTAGTTCCAGGAAATCCGTAAAGATGGCGCTATACCCCGTGCGGTCGATATCCAGCTCAAGTTCGGCCGCAGTAAGCGCCTGCAGCGGTGGGCCCGGGTCGGACGCATCCAGTACGTCGTCGGTCAGCATTTCCAGGCGTGACCAGAGCCGTGACAGGATCATCGCACTGTGATTGACAAAGGCAATCGGGTCGTCCACATCGAAGGTACTCATCGAGATAAACGGGAAGCGACGTTGCGACTGGTCCCCGCTGGCGCGCAGGTGGCCGGCGACGGCCCTGCGACTGCGAGGACCCATTACGACGAAATGCAGTGGCTTGAGCGCGTCATAGATATCCTTCCAGCGTGGATCGTTGGAAAGCAGCTCCATGGCTTGCGCCAGCCAGTTGTCGAGGAGCGTGATCAGTGCGGCATTGTCGGTGGCCTTGATGAAGTCTCCGCGCGCAGGGATCTTGCCGAAATAGCCGACCCGGATCGGTGTGCTGGTGCGGCTCATTATTTCATCCCCATGTCGATCTGCGAACGCTGCAGAAGTGTCGCCGGATCGCCCGTCATTGCGCCGTCCTGCTTGACCGGTGAGGAGGCAGAGGTCGCGCCGGAGTGAACGTCGGAACTGGATGGCGCGCTACCGACGATGATTTCCGGTAGTTTCAAACCACGCAGCGCTGCTGTTCCACGGGCAGCTCCATTGCCGCTGCCGGTGACCGCAGCGCTGCTGATGATCTTCAGATTGACCGCGACCGTCACTCCTTCACTGGTCCACGACAATTCAAAGATCCCGTTGTCCCTGCGCTTGCGCTGTGCGCTGTTGATCAGCCGTTCCAGCCCGAAGCGGCCAGGCTGATTCGCCAGTTCCACCGTACGGCCGTCATAGGTGACGGCCGTCACGCGTGCGCCGGGCGCGCCTTGCGGATTGGGCCAGATGAAGTTGGTCCATTGCGACTGGGTATTGCGGTAGCGCAGTTGCTGACCGTCGATCTCGATGGAGTATTCGAGCGCCCCCGGTGCTGGTTGCGCCTGGATCTGGAATACCGTCTGGCCATCGCCGGCGCCGCCAGCAGCGCCCCCGCCGCCGGCGCTACCTGAGGTATTGATCCAGTCAGCGAAGCTGCCCGTGATGGTCGGCGAGAGGTTGATGCCCATGTCGGCCCACCTGCGTGGGGACAAGGCGTCGCCGCGTCGTACCACCAAAGGGCCCATCGCCGTGTTCACGAACTTTGCGATCGCGCCGTTCTCACCGAAGACCGTACCGATCTCGCCGCTATTGGCCTCGATCTTGGATGCGGGGGAGAACGGATATTTGGCGGCCAGATTGTTCTGGAACGGTTCGTAGACCTGGGCACGCCAGATCTTGTTGACTTCTCCTTCGGTCGGAAGGATCAGCGCGTTGAAGCCCTGGATCAACGGGCGGACCAACAGGGGGCGCAGCACGGCCTTCTGCTGGTCGTTCAGGCCGGGCAGCATTTCTTCATCAACAAACTTGAGCGAATCGGACAGCTCGGAACCTGTACCTTCCAGCGTCTGCTGCATCAGCTGCTTGGCCCCCGGGCCGGTATCACCCTGGTTCTTGATGGTATTGAGGCGGGTGCGCAGCTTGGAGAGGTTCTCCATGTAGCCGCTCATGTATGAGCCTCCCTTGTCCTTGCTGGCCACCAGTCGCGCCACCCCGGCAAATTCCTGGCCGACTGTCCCCATTGCGCCTGTGCCGTCACCATTGAGCTGGTTCGGCGTCGGCACGGCGATCGGCGTCGGTGAGCGACGCAGGATGTTTTCCTTGATCCACCCCGTCAAACCATTGCTGACGGTGGCCACGCCTGCCGACACCATGGAAGGGTTATCCCAGGAGGTTTCCTCGTAGACGGTTTTGATCACCTTGTTGATCGGTGAGGTGACGGGGTCACCAAGGCGGTTCATGGCGTTGGTGGCGTCGTCCATGTTGCGCAGTTCTAGAATGCTCACGCCTTGCAGGAATTTCTGCCATTCACGCGCATACTCGGCCTTGTACTGCGTTACCAGGGCTTTCTGGATCTGTTCGGGACTGCCTTCCAATGTCAGGTCGTCCTTGGAGGATGTCTTCAATACCCAGTCGGCACTTTGCAATTCCCGGTTGGCGGCATCCTTGAACGCATCGCCGACGAATTTGCTCCAGGCGTCGCGGGTAAAGGTGCCGGGGACTGCGTAGCTGCCCATCACCAGCTCTCTGTCCTTGTCGCCCACGATACGCGCCACCGTCACAGAAGCGAAGCGGGTGGCGGCTCGGGCCTTCACGTCCGCGTAGACACGCTCGCGCGCCGGCATGCCGCGCACCACGCGACGCAGGTTTTCTCTCGTCTGGTCGACCAGGGTGAGCTTGTTTTCGACCGTCGGCCAAGAAGGATCGTTGATCTGCTCCAGCGAGAAACTGATGAGCCGTTCGGCATTGCGTATCATCTGCTCGCGCGGCATGGTCCCGCGATTGGCCTCCAGCCAGCCACGCCAGAAACGGGTGATCTGGTCGCTCAGGTGGCCGGATTCCGCACGTGGCTTGTCGGCCAGCATCAGATAGGTCTTCAGGGCGTTGTAGGCATCCTCCACGTTGGTGGCCGAGCTATCCTTGTAGGTGCGCAACGCCGGGGCGGACTGTGCGCTGGCGTCCGCGACTGCAGTCACGGCGCTTGCCTGCGCCGGACGCGACATGGGCTCCAGCTTTCCGGCGTTGGCATTCACTTCCATCAGGTAGGTTTCGATGTTGGAAGCGACCGGCTTGAGCATGATCTCCCTGATGCCGGCGAAATACTCTTCGCGTAGCTTGCGCTCCAGCAGATCGCCCTGGTATAGCCCCAATCCGACCGAAATCGGACGGCTGCTGCGGTAATGTTCAAGCTGTTCGATGCGATCCTGCAGCAGTTCCAGTGCCTCGAAGCGTGACTGCAGGTCAAGCCGGTTGTCCTGGAGCTTGATGGCCTTGTCCATATCGGCCTGGACATTGATGAGCAGTTGTCGATTGCCCATATACGACCAGCTCCAGCCACCCAGCAGGGCACCCAGCAGGGTGACGGCACCGAAGAAGGTCACATAGCGCAGCCGGATCTTGTTGCGGCTGGTGTACTGCGACACCAGCTGCTTGTCAGCAAAGATCACCTGCTTGAACAGGTTATGAAGGAAAAAGCCATGCTTGGAGATGATCGCGCGCTCCGGCTTCTTCTCCAGCGTCAGTCCGAAACGTTCCGCGATGCGTTCGGATGATGAGCTTACCGTCTCCCCTTCCTGCAAGGCACTGGTGAAGTAGAAGCCACGGAAGACCGGTTTGAACTGGAAAGGATTGTCTTCGAACAGTGTCGAGACGAAGGAGCGCAGCGTGCCCTTGATGGCAGAGAATTCCAGCGGGAACGTCAATACGCCAGGCGCTAGATTTTCGCCGCGCCTGACGGACATGTTGGCCAGGCTCATTTCCTTGAGTCCGGCATACAGTTCATCAAAGCGCTCCGAGAAGAAGCTGGTGACATCCTGGCCACCGCGCTGGCGGTCATAGGTGAGGGTAGCGCCCCACACCCGATCACGCTCGCTGCGTTCGGTATCGAGGAAGAATTCATTGAATCCGGTGATCAGGTCGGCCTTGGTGAAGACCACGTAGACCGGGGCGAAGACTTCCAGCTTCTCGGTCAGTTCCTGCACGCGCTGGCGCAGGTTCTTGGCCAGCGTGACCGAGAACTGCGGGTCATTGCCGGTCAGATCGGCGATGCTGACGGCGATGATGATCCCATTGATCGGGGCCTGCTTGCGATACTGCTTGAGCAAACCGAGGAAACTGAACCACTCTTTGCGGTCATCGTCGTAGACCGCGTAGCGGCCGGCCGTGTCCAACAGGATGCCATCGGTAGTAAAAAACCAGTCGCAATTACGCGTCCCGCCTACGCCCTGAACAATTTTTCCGGCCGTGTCGGCAAACGGGAACTGGAGACCGGAGTTGGCGATGGCCGTACTCTTGCCGGCCGCCGGATTGCCGATCACCATGTACCAGGGCAGTTCATATAGCGCCGCCGTACCCGATTTCTGGCCCAGCTTGGAAGTCTTGATGGTATTGATGGCCTCCAGCATGCGCTGGCGCAGGGCCGCGACATCGTCGCGCTGAACCTCGTCGCTGCTGGCCGGAGGTGACTGGGTCGCCTGCTTCTCCAGCGCGTCCTCCAGCTTGTTTGCCGCACGACGCGCCTTTGCCCGTTTGAGCAGCCAGAAGGCCAGCCATACCAGCAGGCACACGCCGAGGATGAGAAGAACCCAGGCCAGATCGATCTCCAACTGATCGGCGGCTAGGAGGAGAAAGATGGCGAAGGCGACGAACCCAAGTATGAAGAGGGTGCGTTTATCGGTGAGGAAATGCCAGATTCGTTTCATGATGTTGGGGATTTCTGCTAGAGGTTTTTTGTCATGTGATCGCAGCGTTGAGCATCATCGGCTCGGCCCTCGTGGGAAGGCGTAAGACGGCGCGTACGTAGACGGCGGAGGCTGGCCCAGTTGCCTTTCGGTCCAATGGTCTGAGGAGATCTGGCAATCAGAACGCATCTCACACCCATTGATGAAGCGAGTTACGGAAACGTTGTTCAGTTCTCTGGCGGATGACCTGCAGCTATCCCGCGCGTGCGGATTCCGCGGAAATTCATCCGTGTCGGCGCGGCCAGGCGAGCGGCGGGTGCAGGGCGTAGCCGATCGGTCCCGGAATTGCGCCGGAAGCAAGCTGATATCAATGAATGATGGAGTCGGCTGGAGCCGGTACAGGACGAGGTCTGCACCGGGCCCGGTGGCAAGGTAGCGGGTGGCGGACATCATCCCGGTGTCGGGAAAGCTTGCGCGGTTCAGGAGGGCGCATCTTGACCATGTAGGCATCAGTGTTCACGTTCTTGTTCTCTTATTGTTGTTATTGATCCCAGCCCCTGATGTGGGCGGTCTGTCCGCCCGATATGTGGTGTCTGCGCTAGCTGGCGCCGCGCAGTTCGTCGCAGCAGGAGGGCGGACGACCGCACTTGCCGGCGCGCGCGCTGATGCCGCGGCTGTGTGCAGCCTGGTATCGTGTATGAATGATTGGCGTGTTCATGGTGTATCCCCCGTATTTCTTGCGATCTTTCATCGGGCTGCCTGGCACGTGACGATGGCAGCGGTCTACCTTTTCATCACGCCCGGCATCCGGTATTCGGTATGGCCGAAATCCATCATTTTCCAGTTTCCTCCCCAGGTCAGCCCCACCGACCCGGCCACCTCGCCGTAGAGACGATAGCCTTCCATCGCCCACGGGTCCTTCTCGCTGATCACCAGCTTGCCGTTCCGAACGAAGGCACAGTCACCGGCGAGTCCGTACTGGTGATAACTCTGGAAGGCCGCCGCATTGGTGACGCTGCTTCCGAACCCCGCCAGCATGTTCTGTCGCTCGGGACTGCGATATCCCTCGATGAGCACCATCTCATAGCCATGCCTTTCCTTCATGATCTTGAAGACCAGTAGCAGGCGCTGCGCGTATTCGGCGTTAAGCAATTGCCAGTTGCGGCTGGCGTAGACCAGCATGGGTCGAACCTTGACGACTTCCGCGGTGGTAAACATGTCCGGCGGAAGCGGTGGAGGTGGTACGAGTTGCTCGCCTTTTAAAAGTTCCGCAATCTTGGAATTCGATGTCCGGTTGCTATCTTCAAAGCTTTCCAGCATAGGCTTGCCACTCAAGAGATATGCAATGACTGCTGGAGCGGTCAATAAGGCAACCATAGCGGATAGTAATTTGTAGTTTCTACTCGCATAGTTTATGCCCGCGTTGAGGGAGCTGCGCACGCCGATTTTGGTTCCTGAAACCACTTCTTCTCTCTTTGATTTCCAACGCCTGCATATCGTGGAGAAGCTGGCGAGGCAGCCCTGGATAATTCGTAAAGTCCGCATGCGGCCGGATGGAAAAAGTAGCAGCCACATCACGAATCCGGTGATGAGCAGATAGACAGTAATGAGGAAAAACAGCACGACGACGTCCCCTTTTTGTTGTGGTCAACGCATTGTCCTAGCGGTCGTGCGAAGCCAGCACACTTCTGGAATTGATCTGTTCTGGTACAGAGCAGAAAATCAATAAACCCAGAAATCTTATTGAATTGAATTATCAGGAGAACGGCCTTGCAGTCCCCGAATCAAGAAAAATCATCCCCCCGAAGGCCGAGCCTGATGCCAGCATCGGACACTCCCATCACTGATGAAGTTCGCATGCTCGATTCGATTTCCAAAGGGCAAATGGAGACCGGCGATCTGGTCGGTGGCAGCAAGCCAAAGCGCCGTCGCACGATAGTGGTGCTGGCCTTGTTGACGTCAGTGGCTGTCTTCGCTGTAGCAGCCATTGCGGCCATGGCAGCAGGCATGACGCTGCCATTCAACTGGTTTGATAGCAGCCCGTTGAAAGCCATGGCAACAGCCGAGTCGGAACGGGCCCGGACGGTATCTGAAGCCACCCATGCAGCGAGCGTGAAAAAACCGGCGGATGACGTAGATCATCCTCTGCCCGAAGGGGAGGGGACGCGTGATTCAGGGCCTTTGGCCAAGGCTCTGGAGGAGGGACTCGCTCCACCGCCAACTGTATCGAAGAAGGCGCCTGACGCGAAGCGTTGACGCCGGGGCAAGGTGAGCCGGACATACGCAGGTAATAACACGGCCGCAGCTCATGGACAAAACGCAGCGGCGGCGGGGAGAGAGTCAGGAGCATTGACCGTGCTCCTGACAGAAAATGCAGACTGGCGCATTAGCTTCTGAAGCCGAACACCTTCATCCGTCGTCGTTACTGCGGCAAGAACATCTTCTGCAGCAAGCCAATCAATTGTGCCCGCTCCTCATCGGACAGCATCTCGGTCGCCTTCATTTCCAGCTCGACGGCGGTCTGTTCGGCCTTGGTACACATGCGCGTGCCGGCCGTGGTCAGAGCCAGGACCTGTGAGCGGCGATCCTGCGGGTTGCGCTGGCGCAGCACCAGGCCGCGCTGCTCCAGTTTGTCCAGCAAGGTGGCGAGATTGGGTGGGGAGACGTTGATCGCCTTGGACAGGCGCTTCTGGTTGATATCGGGATTGGCCTTCAGCAGGCTCAGTACCGTGAAATCCACCGGCCGCAATGCGAACTTGGCCATGCGCTTTTCAAACAGCGGCATGATCGTGATATAGGCGCGCCGGCAGTTGTAGCCGACCAGGCTCAATAGCAGTTGCTGGTCCAGCGCCGCATTCTCGGCAGCGCCGTCGTCGGAATCGAAATCAGCCGGCTTCTTGGGCAGCATGGTGGTCCAGGTCGGTTGGAAGGGGCGGAAGGCCGGTTGTCAGGCAGCCTTCGATCACGCTGGACAACTGCTGGACTTCCGCAAATGCAAAGGCGAAATGATAGCACGCGGCATCCCGCTTGCCGCCGTACCAGACCGGGTCCGAGTCCAGCGCCGACAACGCCCGGTGCCCCGCCCGCAGCCACATCCAGCCCAGCGCCACATGTCCGGTCAGGCGCAGCATCTCGTCAGCCACGTAATAGGGAAAGGCGGGCATCTCCCGGGACGCGTTCGCAATCCCGGTGGCGAACCTCCTTGAATTATCCACAGCGGTTTTCAGCAACCGGCCTTGCTCGACAAGTCCTGCCGCACCATCGATATCAGCCTCCACCAGCGCCAGGAAATCGTGCAGCCGTCGGCCGTCGTCGGCCAGCACCTTGCGCATCAGGAAGTCGATGGCCTGGATTTCATTGGTCCCCTCATAGATCATCGTGATGCGGGCATCGCGCATGAACTGTTCTATCCCGGTCTCGACCACGTAGCCATGTCCGCCGAATACCTGCAAGGCACGGCTTGCGCACTGGAAGCCCTGGTCGGTCAGGAAGGCCTTGATCACCGGTGTGATGAATTCCAGCCGTTCGTGATGCCGACGTCGTAGCGCGGCATCGGCATCGTGCTCCGCCAGGTCCAGCAGCAGACCCGCCCAGCAGGTCAACAGGCGCGCGCCCTCGATGCGGCAACGCTGTTCCATCAACAGTTTCTGCACTGCCGGATGGCGGAGGATGACATCGGTGCCGGCGGCGCCCGGCGCGCGTGATTGCCGGCGCTCCTTCGCATAGGCGGTAGCGCGCTGCCAGGCCGCTTCGGCGAGACCCACGCCTTGCGCACCCACATGCAGGCGCGCCGCATTCATCATCACGAACATCGCCGCCAGTCCACGTCCGGGCTCGCCGACCATCCACGCCTGCGCGTTCTCGAAATGCAGGCTGCAGGTGGCGCTGCCGTGAATGCCCATCTTGTGTTCGATGCCGGTGCACTGCACGCCGTTACGGCTGCCATCGGGCAGCACGCGGGGCGCCAGCAACAGCGACAGCCCTTTGCTGCCCGGCAGTGCATCGGGCAGGCGTGCCAGGACCAGATGGACGATGTTGTCGGTCAGGTCGTGCTCGCCACCGGAAATGAAGATCTTGTCCCCGGTCAGGCGATAACTGCCATCGGCCTGTGGCAGCGCACGCGTGCGCAACTGGCCCAGGTCGCTGCCGGCCTGGGCTTCGGTCAGGCACATGGTGGCCAGCCACTGGCCGCTGGCGATCTTCTCCAGATAGCGCGCCTGCAGTTCGGGCGCGCCATGTGCAGCCAGGCAGGCATAGGCGCCATGCAACAGGCCGGGATACATGGTCCAGCCATGATTGGCGGCGCTGAGCATTTCATAGAGTGCGCAGTCCAGCACGTGCGGCAGACCCTGGCCGCCGTGTTCGGGCGCGCAGGCCAGCGCCGGCCAGCCGGCTTCGCAGAATTGCGCATAGGCCTGCGCAAATCCGGGCGGTGTGCTCACCGTTCCGCGCTCGAAGCGGCAGCCCTTGCGGTCACCGATGGCGTTGAGCGGTGCGACGACATGGGCGGCGAAGCGGCCCGCTTCTTCCAGTACCTGCCGCATCAGCTCGCCATCGATCTCCGCATGCGCAGGCAAGGCGCGCAAGACCTGTGGCGCCTGCAATACTTCATCGAGCACGAAGGCGAAGTCGCGCAGGGGCGGCGTATAGTGCATCGTCATTCTTTCCGCTTCGTTCAGTTCAGCAGGTAGGCGTCATACACCACCGCATTGCCCAGCCGCATGGCGTAGCCCACACCCATGGCGCGATTGAGCCAGTCGTATTTCCTGGAAGCGGTTTCAAAGTTCATGAACAGGCGGAAGGTATAGCGCGAGGGATCGACCGGCTTGCCCTTGGCCACCTCGGCCATCACTTCCGGCGGGCCGTAACGCACACCCCGCGTCTGCAGATAGACCAGTTCGCCATCGTCCAGCTTCAACAGATAGCGGGTGTCGATGATGGCCAGCCCATCGGCGGTGACGGTCTGCCAGTCGGCACCGTTGTTGAGGATTTCACCGTTGATCAGCGGTCCCTTGAAGCTGCCGCCGGTGATCGGAATGATGCGACGCTTGCCCAGATCCGAGGTCTTGCCCAGTTCCCAGATCGGCGCCACCAGGTCCACCGAAAAGCGCGCCAGGAAGGCCAGCTTGGGTTGCGGTGGGGTGAGCGCGGTATTGTCGGCATCGCTCGCCGCATGGGCCTGGAAGGATAGCGTCAGTGCGGCCAGCAGCAGGAACAGCTTCTTCATCGTGGTCTCCTTTTTCTATGTTGTTTTGTCATGCGGTGGTGCAGAAAGCGTCAAGGCTCAGGAAGCGGCCACCACCTCGGCCTCAGCCTTCTTGCCAAAGCCCAGGTAGGCCTGGATCACCTGCGGATCGCCGGCCAGCCGTGCCGATTCTCCCTGCATGCTGACCTTGCCCAGTTCCAGCACGTAACCGTAATCGGCGGTCTGCAGCGCGGCGCGCGCGTTCTGCTCCACCAGCAGCACCGAGATGCCTGCGGTGCGCAGTTCGGAGACGATCTGCAGGATTTCCTTGACGATGCGCGGCGCCAGTCCGAGGCTGGGTTCGTCCAGCATCAGTAGTTCCGGCTTGGCCATCATTGCGCGTCCGATGGCCAGCATCTGGCGCTCGCCACCCGAGAGCGTGCCGGCCAGCTGGCTGCGCCGCTCCTTCAGGCGCGGGAATAATTCGAAGACCGTGGCGAGCTGGTCCATCGGCTGTGCCTGCCGCAAGCGCAGGCGGCGAAAGCCGCCCAGCAGCAGATTGTCTTCTACGCTCATGCTGGAAAAGAGTTCGCGTCGCTCCGGCACCAGCGCGATACCGGCCATGACACGCTGCTCCAGCGTCCAGCGCTCCACCGCCCGACCGTGATAGCGCACCGTTCCCTGCGCCGGCAGCACTCCCATGATGGCGTTGAGCAAGGTCGACTTGCCCGCACCATTGGGGCCGATCACGGTGGCGATGCTGCCGTGTTCGAGTCTGAGATCAATGTCGTGCAGCGCCTGCACCTTGCCATAGCTTGCGCGCAGTTGCGCGACTTCGAGGACCAGTTCGCTCATTCGATTCCACCCAGGTAGGCTTCGATCACCGCCGGATGCCGCTGGATTTCCTGCGGCGTGCCTTCGGCGATCTTGGCGCCGAATTCCATCACCACGATGTGGTCGGTCAGTTCCATGACGAATTCCATGTCGTGTTCCACCAGCAGGATGCTCATGCCGTCGCTGCGCAGCTCCTGCAATACCCGGGACAGCGCCTGCTTTTCCAGGTGACGCAGGCCTGCCGCCGGCTCGTCCAGCAACAGCAGCAACGGGTCGCAGCAGAGAGCGCGGGCAATTTCCAGGATGCGTTGCTGACCAAGCGCCAGATTGCCAGCCTGCTCGTGCATCAGGTGTTGCAGGCCCACGCGATGCAGGGCGCGTGCGGCCTCATCCAGCAAGGCCTTCTCCTCAACCCGCTCCAGATGCAGCATGGCATTGACCGTATTGCGCAGGAAGCCCTGCTGGCTACGCATGTGTGCGCCCAGCGCCACATTCTCCAGCACCGACATGCCCGGCAGCAGGCGCACGTGCTGGAAGGTGCGTGCAATCCCCAGGCGGGCGATGGCACGGGCCGGCAGACCGGCGATGTCGCGTCCGTTGAAGCTTACGCGTCCACCGCTGGCATGCAGCAGTCCGGTCACCAGATTGAAGGTGGTCGACTTGCCCGCGCCATTGGGGCCGATCAGCCCGACGATCTCGCCGGCCTTGACGTTGAAGGACACATCGTTGACCGCCACCAGCCCGCCGAAGCGCTTGTTGATCTGGTCCACCTGCAACAGCGGCGCGCCGCGTGTCGGTCCCGACCGCCTGTCCATGGGGGCGGCGCTGGCCTCGCGCAGCGGCTGCGGCGCCGGCGGGAAGGCGCGCAGCCACAGGGCGCGCACCCAGGGCCACAAGCCGCCACGGGCGTACTTCAGCAGCACGATCAGGATCAGCCCGAAGACAATGGTTTCATAACTGCCGGCGTCGCCCAGCAGCGCGGGCAGCAACACCTGCAACTGGTCCGACAGCAGCTTGAGCACACCCGCACCCAGCAGCGCACCCCAGATATGGGCGATGCCACCGACCACCACGATGAACAGGTATTCGATGCCCATCGCCAGGCTGAACGGCGAGGGATTGACCGTGCGCTGCATGTGTGCGAACAGCCAACCCGAGACCGACGCCAGCAGCGCCGCGAAGACGAAGACCAGGATCTTGTAGCGTCCGGTATCCACGCCCATGGCCTCGGCCATCGAGCGGCCACCCTTGAGGGCACGGATGGCGCGGCCAGCGCGTGAATCCAGCAGGTTCAGCGAGACCCAGGCTGCCGCCAGCACGATGATCCAGATCAGGTAGTAGAGGTGGCGTTCGCCAGCCAGATCCACACCCGCCAGTTGCAGAGGTGGAATGCCGGAGATGCCGTCGTACTTGCCCAGCCAATCCACCTTGCCGAACAGGAAGTACAGGCTGATCCCCCAGGCAATGGTCGCCAGTGGGAGATAGTGGCCGGACATGCGCAAGGTGATGCGCCCAAGCACATAGGCCGATACGCCGGTGATCAGTAGACCCAGCGGCAGCGTCAGCCAGGGCGAAACACCATGGGCCGTGGTGAGATAGGAGGTGGTGTAGGCCCCCATGCCGACGAAAGCCGCCTGGCCGAAGGACGTCATGCCTCCGATACCGGTCAGCAGCACCAGACCGATGGCCACCAGGGCGTACAGCCCGATGTAGTTGGCCTGGATCACCCAGAACTGCGGCGTGGGCAGCAGCGGGAACAGTGCCAGCACGATCAGCAGCACGTAGAGCGGGAGTCGTTTGTTGATCATGCTCATTCCTCGTCCTCGTCATGCGCCGGTGTCACCAGCGAGCGCCACAGCAGGATGGGCAGCAGCGCCATGAAGACGATCACTTCCTTGAAATCGCTGGCCCAGAAGGAACTGAAGGATTCCAGCAACCCCACCAGCAGCGCGCCTCCTGCGGCCGCCGGGAAACTGGCCAGCGCACCGATGGTGGCGGCGACGAATCCCTTCAGCCCGATCAGGAAGCCCGAGTCATAAAAGATGGTGCTCATCGGGCCGATCAACACACCCGACAGAGCACCGATAAACGCTGCCACGGCAAAGGACAGTTTGCCGGCCAGCGTCGTGGAGATTCCCATGAGCCGCGCACCCAGGCGGTTCACCGCCGTGGCGCGCAGCGCCTTGCCATACAGCGTGCGCCCCGAGAATAGCCACAATGCCAGCAGCAGTGCCACGGCGGCAATCACCACCACTACCGCCTGTGCGCTCAGCGTAAGCTGCGCCAGGTTCCAGCGCGCATCCCAGAAGGCCGGCGTGCGGAAGCCCTCGGCCCCGAAGAACACCAGGCCCAGGCCGGTCATCGCCAGGTGGATGCCGACCGAGACGATCAGCAGTTGCAGCACACTGGCATCGGCCAGCGACTCGAACACCACCTGGTACATCAGTGGCCCCAGCGCGGTAATGAGCAGCAGCGTCAGCAGCACCTGCACCGGCAGCGGAAACTGCTGCGGCGCAGCCCACCAGACTAGCGCGGCCACCGCCAGCGGCAAGCCCAGTGTGCCCAGCAGCACACGCGGCAGCAGTGCCGCCTGCCCCGAGCGCAGCAGCGCAAGGGCCTGCATGACCGCCGCGCAGACCGCCAGCACCAGCAGCAGCCACAGTGGCCCGGGGCGCTGGCCTTGCTGCAGCATGGCCAGGGTCAAGGCGCCATAGGCGACGAATTCACCCTGGGGAATGAAGAGAATGCGGGTGACCGTAAACACCAGCACCAGCGCAATGGCGATGAGGCCATAGACGATGCCGTTGGTCAGGCCATCCAGGGTGAGGATGGCGGCAATCGAAGAATCCATGAGTAGTCAGCGAAACAGGCAAATTCCACGGAACAACGGCGACACGGTCTGCAATCAAGCCGTGCCGCCGCAACGGTTGGCGCAGCGTCAGGGGTTGACTGCCTTCCAGTTGCCATTCTGGATGGTCAGCATGATGCGGGCATCGTCACCCAGACCGAAGTGATCCTTCGGCGAGTAGTTCAGCGTGCCTTGCGAAATCTGGATCGGGCCGGCGCTCTCCAGCGCTTCCTTCAGCGCAGTGCGGAAGGCTGGGGTGCCGGGTTTGGCCTTCTTCAATGCCTCCGGGACCACCTTCTGCAACACCAGCTGGGCATCGTAGGTATGGGCCGCGAACAGGTTGCGGGTGCCGGCGCCGAATTGCTTCTCGTAGCGCGTGACGAAGTCCATGGCCAGCTTCTTGGAAGGATTGCTGTCCGGCAGGGCCTCCGGCACCACGGCCGGGCCGGAGATGACGTAGGAACCTTCCACATCCTTGCCACCCAGGCGGATCAGGTCGCGCGAGGCGGCGCTATGGGTCTGGAAGATCCTGCCCTTGTAGCCGCGCTCGATGAGCGCCTTGTGCGGCATGGCCGCGCCGCTGCCGGAGGCCACCACCAGCACCGCATCCGGGTTGGAGCTGACCACTCGCAAGGCCTGCGCCGTCACGCTGGTGTCAGCCCGGGAGAAGCGCTCCACCGTGCCCATCTTGATGCCGGCGGCGCTTGTGAGGCGCTGCACTTCCTTCAACCAGTTCTCGCCATAGGAGTCCGAGTAGCCGAGGAAGCCCACGGTCTTCACCCCCAGCTTCTTCATCTGCTCCACCACGCCACCGGCCATCACGGCGGTCGATTGCGGCAGGCGGAAGGTCCAGGCGTCCTTGCCCTCGGCTGTTTCGATGGGGGAGATGGCCAACTGCACGGTCTGGGTTTCCAGCGCGACATCGGCGATGGCCAGCGTGGGCGGCACGGCGGCCGAGCCGATGATCAGGTCGACCTTGTCTTCGGCCACCAGGCGGCGCGCATTCTTGCTGGCCTGGGTGGGATCGGTGGCGTCATCGAGGATGATGAGCTTGACCTTTTCCCCGCCGATGGTCTCCGGCCACAGGGCGAAACCGTTCTTGGCCGGAATGCCCAGTCCCGATCCCGGGCCGGTCAGCGACATCACCACGCCGATGGTCAGTTCGGCATGTGCCATTGCGGAACAGGCCAGCATGGAAGCCAGTACCCCTGCCTTGATTGCCAGTTTCATCTTCATCTCCGTCTCCTTGTATTTGTCATCGAGTGATCGATTTATGACGGGCAGGGCATGGACGCTCCGCCTCGTTTGTTGCCTGGTCTGCTGATTCCTGTCTAGCTGCACATTTCCCTGATGTCCTGCGGAATGGCGATGGCCTTGATGCGGTTTGGATCGTCCGGATGGCGGATCGCAAACACCCGGGTGTCGCGTCCTTCGCACAGCAGTTCGCCATCACGTTTCAATTCGTGGCGCATCACGAAGGTCTTGTCGTTCCATTCGATGATGGTGGAATGCACCTCCACCTGGTCGCCGTAGGTGGCCGGGCGCACGAAGCGTGAACTGATGTCCACCACGGGCGTGCCGATGATGCCGCGGGTCTTTTCGGTCTCGCGCCAGGGCGGCACCCCACACTGGTGGAAGAAATTGCGCGAGGCTGCGTCATACCAGCGGAAGAAATTGGGAAAGAACACGATGCCGGCCGGATCGCAATCGCCGAATTCCACGCGCACCGGATAGATGATGGTCTTGCTCATGTCGCTCTCCTCAACGCGGCGCCAGCCGCAGTGCGCCATCCAGGCGGATGACCTCGCCGTTGAGCGACAGGTTGGTGGCGATATGCAGCGCCAGTTGCGCATATTCTTCGGCCTTGCCCAGACGTTTCGGGAAGGGGATGCTGGAGGCCAGCGACTGCTGTACTTCGTCCGGCAGCTTGTAGAGCAGGGGCGTCAGGAACAGACCCGGTGCAATGGTGACCACGCGGATGCCGTATTGCGCCAGGTCGCGTGCCAGTGGCAGCGTCATGGCGGTGATGCCGCCCTTGGAGGCCGCATAGCCGGCCTGTCCGACCTGGCCGTCGAAAGCCGCCACCGAGGCGGTGGCCACGATCACGCCGCGTTCGCCGTCTTCCAGCGCGTCGGTTGCGGCCATGCGGGCGGCCGCCAGGCGGATCACGTTGAAGGTGCCGATCAGGTTGACGTTGACGATGCGGCTGAAGTCCTCCAGCGGCATGGCGCTGCCGTCCTTGCCGACCATGCGTTTGGCACCGCCGATGCCGGCACAGTTGATGAGAATGCGTGGTACGCCATTGGCTTGCTGCGCGGCGTCCAGCGCAGCCTCGACCGAGGCGCTGTCGGTGATGTCGCAGCGTGCGGCGTGGCAATTCAATTCGGCCGCCAGCGCCTGTGCCGCTTCGACGTTCACGTCGAGGATGGAAACGCGGGCGCCGGCGTGCACCAGCTGGCGCACGGTCTCGGCCCCGAGGCCGGAGGCGCCGCCGGTGACCAGTGCGGCTTGTCCTTGCAGTTGCATGGTAAGAGTCCTTCTCGATTCAGTGGGAAGCCGCCGGGTTTTCCAGCAGCAGGGCGATGCCCTGGCCACCGCCGATGCAGGCCGAGGCGATGCTGTAGCGGGCTTCCCGACGATTCATTTCGCGTGCCGCCGTGATCGAGAGGCGCACACCGGTGGCTGCCAGCGGGTGACCCAGGGCGATGGCGCCGCCATTGACGTTGAGGCGTTCGCGATCGATGCCCAGTTCGCGCTCCACCGCCACGATCTGCGCGCCCTGCGCTTCGTTGATCTCGAAGCAGCCGATGTCGGCCACCGTCAGGCCATTGCGTTCCAGCAGCGTGCGGATGGCCGGCACCGGGCCGATGCCCATGATCTCCGGCGGCACGCCGGCCACGGCGGCGGCGACCACGCGGGCCAGCGGTGCCTTGTCATGGCGCCGCAGATAGTCACCGGAGGCGACGATGGTGGCTGCCGCCGCATCGACCAGCGCCGAGCTGTTGCCGCCGGTCTGCACGCCATCCGGGTAGAGCGTACGCAGCTTACCCAGCACGTCCACCGGCGACGGGCGCGGATGGGTATCGCTGGCTGCTTCGGTGAGCTTGCCTTGCAGCTTGATGTGACGGTCGTTGTAGCCCTCCAGGTGGAAGGTCTCATTGACCACCGGCACGATCTCGCCCGCATGGAAACCGGCGGCCTGCGCCTTCAATGCGCGCTCGAAGGAATAGGCGGCGTAGGTATCGACCTCGGCGCGGGTGATGCCGTATTTCCTGGCCAGGTTTTCGGCGGTCTGCGGCATGGTGATGCCGGGTGCCGGATCAACCAGCGCTTCCCACATGTAGTCCTGGAATTCCACCGGCGCGCCCAGCCTGAAGCCGCTGCGATGCGAGAAGGCGACGATGGGATTGCGGGTCATCGACTCGCTGCCCACGATCAGGGCGGTTTCGGTGTAGCCGCGTTCGATCTGGTCGCCGGCCTGGCGGATCAGTTCAAAGCCGGTACCGCAGATGCGCTGGACCATGATGGCCGGGGTAGTGATCGGCACGCCGGCGTACAGGCCGATATGACGCGGCAGCATGTACTGGTAGGCGTCGCCCGGGGCCATGTTGCCAGCGATGACCGAGCCGATGTCGGCGGCCGCCACGCCGGTGCGTGCCAGTACCTCGCGGGCCACCTTGATCCCCATGTCGGTGGGCGAAAGCTGGCTGAAGCTGGTGCAGTAGTCGACCATGGGCGTGCGTACGCCGCCGATGAGCCAGATATCCTTGAAGCTTGAATAGAACGCTGCCTGTGCCATGTGCAATGCTTCCTCAGTGAGCGGTTGTGAGCGCGGCCTGTGCCGTCAGCAGGTCCGGGTCGGTGCCGGCGTACAGCGCCTCGACCAGCGCGGCGCGGTGCGTCAGTACCGAACGCTGGTTGATGGATCCCTTGTCGGTAATCTCGCCACGGTCGAATGAAGGCGGGTCAATCAGCACCAGCGCCCGCATCACGCGATTGGAACTGCCCGTGGCATGTGTCTGCAGACGATCCAGCACACCCTGGAAGAAGCCGCGTACGGCCGGTGCCGACAGGACCTCGGCCCGCGACGCTTGTGCCGGCAGGCGCGCCAGTTGGCGGCAGCGCTCGATGTTGGGGACGATCAGCATGCCGACCTCGTTGCGGTCCTGGCCGGTGATGACGGCATCCTGCAGGTAGGGCGCGCCCTCATGGGCGATCAATGCACGCAGCGGACCGACGCTGACCCAGGTGCCGGTGTAGAGCTTGAAGTCCTCCGCCACCCGACCATCGAACATGAAGCCGCGATCCGGATGGGCCGCATCGAGCCAGCGCACCGCGTCGCCGGAGCGGAAGTAACCCTCCTCGTCGAAGGCCTCGGCGGTCTGTTCCGGCGCCCGCCAGTAGCCGGGCGTGACATTGGGACCGCGATAGCGGATCTCGATCTTGTCGCCATTGGGGACCAGCTTGATCTCCATGCCCGGCGTGGGGATGCCGATCTGGCCCGCCTTGACCTGGTGATCTACCACGAACAGGGCCGAGGGCGAGGTCTCCGTCATGCCCAGCCCGCAGGACATCACGATGCGCTCGCCGCAGGTGGCCTCGGCGGTGGCATGCAGCTTGTCCCATACCGGCTGCGCCAGGGCCGCGCCGGCGTAGAACTGCATGCGCAGGCGGCTGTAGAAGGTACGGCGCAGGGCCTCGTCCTTTTCCAGCGCATGGGCAATGCCTTCCCAACCCACCGGTACGTTGAAGTAGACCGTGGGCGCGATCTCGCGCAGGTTGGCCAGGGTGGTGGCCAGTCCCTGCGGGGTCGGCTTGCCTTCGTCGATGTACATGGTGCCGCCGTTGTAGAGCACGATGCCCACGTTATGGTTGGCGCCGAAGGTATGGTTCCAGGGTAGCCAGTCGATCAGGATCGGCGGCTCCTCGGCCAGGAAGGGGAAGGTCTGCACGATCATCTGCAGGTTGCTGCACATCATGCGCTGGGTGTTGATCACCGCCTTGGGCATCTTGGTCGAGCCCGAGGTGAAGAGGAACTTGACGATGGTGTCCGGCCCGGTGGCGGCATAGGCACGTTCGACCTCGTCGCCGGCACGGGTGGCATCAAGTTCTGCGAAGAGCGTGCATGCGCGCCCTGGTGGCGGCGCTTCGGTGACCACGAATTCGATCTCCGGCGCCACTGCCGCGACGGCAGCCGCGAACTTCTCGCCATGGGCGGCGAAGATCAGGCCGGGAGTGAGCAACTGCACCGCGTGGCGCAGCTTGGCGTAATCCCTGGAGAGCAGCGAATACGCCGACGACACCGGTGCATAAGGTACGCCCGCGTAATGGCAACCCAGCACCAGCATGGCATGTTCCAGGTCATTCTCGGACAGGATCAGCAGAGGACGTTCGGCCGACAATCCCCGCTGCAGCAGCGCCTGGCCGATACGGCGCGCACTCTGCAGGGCCTGGCCGTAGCTGATGCGGCGCCATTGGCCGTCCTGGTCGCGGCGGGCCATGTAGGTGCGCTCGGGATCGACCGTGGCCCAGTGGATCAGCTTGTCGGTCAGGCGCGCCGGATAGTCCTGCAGTGGCTGGCGCGTCCTGACGATGGAGGTGCCGTCAGCGCCGGCGACGACGTCAACGCCGCCGATGCCGAACCTGACGCTGCGATAGCGAGGTGGAGTGTTCATACATGTCTCTGTTGTCTGACTGCCCGATCGTGGTCGGGCAGTGGTGTTGTTATGTATTGCGCTGTATTACTGACTTTCTGGTCCTGTCCTGGCCCCTGTGCCGGACGTACTCAGCCCGGCCTGACCTTGTTCTGCTTGTGATCGAGGAAGGCTGCCAGCCGTCCCTTGGTATCGGGATCGCTGCCGGCCACCGCCGCCATCAGGGATTCGGTCATCAATCCATCCTGGATCGATTGATCGTGGATGCGCGGCAGCACGTGCATGACACCGTAGTTGGTCATCGGTGCGTTGCCGGCGATGCGTTCTGCCAGCTCGCGCGCCTTGTCCAGTCCCGCACCAGCGGCCACGCTGTATTGCGAGATGCCGGCCTGGTGACCTTCTTCGGCGTTCAGCACGCGCCCGGTCAGCATCATGTCGGCCATGCGCGCCACGCCGATCAGGCGCGAGATACGCACCGAACCGCCGCCGCCGACGAAGAGACCGCGTTGCCCTTCCGGCAGGCCATAAAAGGCGCTCGGCTCGGCCACCCGGATGTGGGCAGCCGCTGCCAGTTCCAGGCCACCGCCGATGACTGCGCCGTGCAGCACCGCGATCACCGGTACCCGGCCGAAGCCGATCTGTTCGAAGGCGGCATGCCACATGCGCGAGTGGTGCATGGATTCGCTGGTGTCGCGTGCGCGCAGTTCGGACAGGTCCAGTCCGGCGCAGAAGTGCTCGCCCTTGCCGTGGACGATGGCGACCTTCACGCCCGCCGGCAGGTTCTCGAAGCAATCGCGGATGGCGCGTACCAGTGGGTCGTTGAGGGCATTGCGTTTGGCGGCGCGGTTGAGTGCGATCTCGGCGATGGCGCCGTGCACTTGGATGTCGAGAAGGTCGCTGTGCTGGTTCATGCTGTCTCTGGTCATGCCCGTAGGTTTTTTGAAATTAGTTATAAGTTATAACGTTTATTTAGTATAAGTAAGATGTGCGCAAAAGCAAGCGCCATCAGTGTGGCGTGTTGTGCGTTATTCCCAAAAGCGGGCGGTAGCCGAACATATTTTTGTGGGTGTCACCGATACGTCGATGCTGCGTTGCGCTGCCCTGGCTTGCTTTTTTTCCGGACGTGCAGCGCCAGCCCGCATGCCATGCGCACACGCAAAGAAAAAACGCCGGTGTGCAGTGCATCACCGGCGTTTCCCGTGGGCATGGCAAGGACTACTTGCCGGTGTCCTTCATGTTCTCGAACTTGTCGAACTCGACGTTGTAGGCTTCGTTACCGATCTTCTCCACCTTGCGCACATAGACCGTCTGCACGATGTCGCGGGTGGCCGGGTCGATGGCAATGGGTCCGCGCGGGCTCATGAACTTCATGGTCTTGAGGATGGCCATGGCCTTGTCGCCGTCGATCTTGCCATTGAGTTTCTTGCTGACCTCGTAGATCGCATTCATGCCGTCATAGGCTGCCACGGCCATGAAGTTGGGACGTCCCGCACCGGGATTGGCGGCGGCGAAGCTTTTCAGGAAAGCCTTGTTCTCCGGCGAATCATGGGCGGCCGAATAGTGGAAGGTGGTGATCACGCCCAGCGTGGCGTCGCCCATGGCGGGCATGACGTGATCGTCGGTCAGGTCACCGGTGGCAATCACCTTGATGCCAGCCTCGGCCAGGCCGCGCTCACGATACCCCTTCATGAACGCAATGCTCTGCTCACCGGCCGGCACGAAGATAAACACCGCCTCCGGCTTGGCATCCTTGATGCGCTGGATGTAGGGCGCGAACTCCGGATTGCGCAGTGGTACCCGGATCGATTCCAGCACCTGGCCACCGCCACCCAGCAGGTTGGTCTTGAAGGCGGTCTCGGCATCGATGCCCGGGCCGTAATCTGCCACCAGCGTGACTACCCGCTTGATGCCGTTCTTCAACGCCCAGGTCGCCATGGGGCCGGAGACCTGCGGCAGCGTCATCGAGAAGCGGGCGATGTAGTTGGACTTGGTGGTGATGATCGAGGTGGCGGCATTCATGATGATCATCGGTTTCTTGGCCTGCTCCGCAATCGGCGCCACGGCCAGCGCTTCCGGCGTGAGGCCGAAGCCGGCCAGGAAGTCCACCTTGTCGCGCACCACCAGCTCCTGCGCCAGGCGCTTGGCGATCTCCGGCGCCGGACCGGTGGTGTCCTTGATGATGATTTGCACCTTCTTGCCCGCGACCTGATCGCCATGCTGCGCCATCCATGCCTTGATGCCGCCCTCCATCTGCTTGCCGTAGTCGGCGAAGGGCCCGGAGAAGGCTGCGACCAGACCGACCTTGATGGTTTCCTCGGCCCGTGCGGACGCAACTGTCATGAGCTGGGAAGTCGCCAGCAGAGCCAGCAACGCGATTTTCTTGAACGTCATTTTTCAGTCTCCTTTGTGATTGTGGTGAGGGGCGATGGGCAGGCGGTTCTGGTGCCGTCGTGATTGTCTCATCGCCGGTCCGACTGTTGCACTCGGACGACGCATCGATTTCCCTTCCTCGGCTCGCCTTGTTGACAAAGCTTCGGTGCCGACAATAGTATCGCACCATCCGTTCGGTAAACAAACCGATGTGCGGTAACCGAACGGCTAATAAAAGTTATAAAAAATAAGCAACGAGACGAATCTTTCTGCGACACCCGCCTGGTGGTGTCGACCAACTCGTATTTGGTGAGGCGACACAAATTGTGTCCGCCAGTAAATATGCCGATGGCCTGGAGCATGGGGCAGGGGCCTTTTTACGCCCGCGCCTGGCCAGCTTGTCGTAGAGGCATCGAAGAATTCGCAAGAGCAACACCCGCAATATCGGCAACACCGGAGGGACTGACGGTATTGGAAGTGACCCGGCCCGGCGAGCGGCGAATCGTCGGAGAGCGTGAGGAGGGCAACGCTCTACGGCAGCAGACCGGCCAATCATCATTCATAGAAATCAGGAGGAGATGGCAATGACAAAGAAAATGACCTTGCGCGCAGTGGCCCTGGCCGCGGCAGCATGTGCTTGTGCAGGTACGGCCGGTTCGGCGCTGGCCCAGAGTTCGGTAACCATCTACGGTATCGTCGATACCGGCGTGGTCTACACCACCAATGCCAACGCCAATGGCAATTCGGTGTTCAAGATGCCGTCGCTGACCGGCAGCTTCCCCTCACGCATCGGCTTCAAGGGTACGGAAGACCTGGGCGGCGGCCTGCAGGCGATGTTCGTGCTGGAAAGCGGCTTCGCGCCTGACACGGGTTCGATGGGGCAGGGCAACCGCATCTTCGGGCGCCAATCCTACGTTGGCCTGAAAGGCGACTGGGGCCAGATCATGCTGGGACGCCAGGTCAACATGACCTATCTGTCGCAGTTGAAGACCGACGTCATGGGACCCAACATCTTCGCCATCGGTAGCATCGATGCCTACCTGCCCAATGCCCGTAGCGACAACGCCATCGGCTACCTTGGCAGCTTCAGTGGCTTCACCGTCGGCGCGACCTACAGCTTCGGTCGCGACACGTCGGCCACCGGCGGACCGGCAGCGACCAACTGCCCCGGTGAAGTGGCCGGCAACAGCAAGGCCTGCCGCCAGGTCACGGGTCTGCTGGGATATGACGGCAAGGGCTGGGGCGTGACCAGTTCCTACGACATCCTGTATGGCAATACCGGTGCCAGCGGCGGTCTCACCAGCAGCAGCAACAGCGATCAGCGCATCACGCTCAACGGCTACTTCATGATCGGTGACGTCAAGCTGGGTGGCGGTGTGGTGGATCGCCGCACCCGCGCGGCTGCCAACGTCAATACCGACTCCGATCTCTACTACCTGGGCGTGAGCTATCCGCTGTCCGTGGCCCTGGTGCTG
Source organism: Herbaspirillum sp. C7C2 (assembly GCF_022627865.1). Taxonomy (NCBI): domain Bacteria; kingdom Pseudomonadati; phylum Pseudomonadota; class Betaproteobacteria; order Burkholderiales; family Oxalobacteraceae; genus Herbaspirillum; species Herbaspirillum sp. C7C2. The sequence continues at coordinate 8,158 of NZ_JABXGI010000021.1, read as the reverse complement.
GATGCACAGGTGTCGCGCCTGTCGGTGAAGAACAGCCCCAACGATGTCACGCTGTCGGTGGCACGTCTGACCTACAACCTGTCCAAGCGCACCGCGCTGTATACCTCGCTGGGTTACATCAAGAACGGCGGCACTGCAGCGGTGGCCATCGATGCGGGTGGCACCGTGGGGGCGGGCAAGAACCAGCTGGGGGTGATGTCGGGCATCCGTCACACCTTCTGAGTGAGGTCGCTGGAACGCTCTTGAGGAGGATGGCGCGCCCGCAGGCAGAGAGGGCGCGCCGACATCCGCGGCACGACAAAGACAGGGTCTGTTTTTGTCTTCGGTCCGGCTCCCCGCAAGAGGGGCCGGGCCGGTTTTTTTCAGGGCAGCAGGACCGACAGTTCCTGCGCACCGCGCAGCAGCACCGGCAGGATCTCTTCTTCCATCTGCTGGCGCGATACACGTGCGGCCTGGGCGCCCACGTTCAGGGCCGCCAGCACGTTGCCGGAGGCGCCTCGCACCGGAACCGCAATGGAACGCAGACCCACTTCCAGCTCTTCATCGATGACCGCGTAGCCGTTTTCGCGCACGCCGGCCAGGATGTCACGCAGGCGTTTTTGCGAGACCACCGTTTTCTCGGTGAGGGCGCGCAGCTTGACCTTGTCGAAATAGGCCTTCAACTGGTCGTCCGGCAGGTGCGCCAGCATGGCACGACCGAGCGAGGTGCAGTAGGCCGGCAGCCGGCTGCCGGTATTGAGTGCTACCGACATCACGCGCGAGGTGGCCGAGCGGGCCACGTAGAGCACTTCGTTGTCGTCCAGCACGGCCAGCGAGCAGGATTCGCCGAGGGTACGGCTGATGTTGTTCAGATAGGGCTGTGCAGAAACGGTCAGCGGCGTGGACGACAGATAGGAATAGCCCAGCGTCAATATCTTGGGGCGCAGCGAGAAATTGTTGACGTCCGAATCGGCATAGCCCAGTTGCTTCAAGGTGTGCAGGCAGCGTCGCACTGCCGCACGCGGGATCCCGGTCTTCTGGCTGATCTGGGCGATGGTCAGGCTGCGGCGCGAATCGCTGAAGGCGCGGATCACCGCCAGGCCACGCGCCAGGGAGGTCATGAAGCTGGGGTCGGTGAGGGCGTCGATTTCCTCGGCGATGGTCAGCTCGCGTTCCGCCTCGGTCGCGGCAGTGGGTGCGACAGCGACTTCCTTGCTCTTGGACCGGCTGCTCTTGCCGGCCTTGGCATCTGCAGTGGAGGCAGCAGTGGCGCTGCTTTTGGCAGCAGTCTTGCGGGTCTTGGCGGCGGGTGCGGTGGACATGGACTCGGATGGGCTCTCTGGGCGGATGGTTCAGGACGGCTCGGGTTTTGGACGGCGCCGATTGCGTCCGGATTTTAACGTTTTGTGCGGCAAGCGAACACATCCTGCCGGTTTTTCTTGACGGCCGTCAAGCCGGATCGCTAAACTCTTTTTGTGCGAAAATCAAACATTAGTTCGGTGATCGAACATTGAGTGCCGGGAAAAGTCAGTCTGAAGTCAGTCCGGCAGCAAGCCTCAAATGTCCGCAGACACCGACCGAGACGAGCCCGTGCAACACGCCCGCCCGGCTGCAACGTGGCAAACCAGATGGCGGGATATCCAGCAGGCGCAGCCCCAGGCGCCGCATCTAAAGTGAGAGCAACGTGATCAATAAAATTTCTGACTCCCTGGAGCAGGCGGTGGCCGACATCCATGATGGCGCCACCATCATGATCGGCGGCTTCGGCAATGCCGGCATGCCATCGGCCCTGATCGATGCGCTGATCGCCCAGGGCGCGCGCGACCTGACCATCGTCAACAACAATGCCGGCAACGGCGACACCGGCCTGGCGGCGCTGCTCAAGACCAAGCGGGTGAAGAAGATCATCTGTTCCTTCCCGCGCCAGACCGATTCCCATGTCTTCGATGCACTCTACCGTGCCGGCGAGATCGAACTGGAACTGACCCCACAAGGCAACCTGGCCGAGCGCATCCGCGCCGCCGGTGCCGGCATCGGCGGTTTCTTCAGCCCCACCGGCTACGGCACCATGCTGGCAGAAGGCAAGGAGACCCGCGAGATCAACGGCCGCCACTATGTGCTGGAGTCGCCGATCCACGCCGACTTCGCGCTCATCAAGGCGCTGCGTGGCGACCGCTGGGGCAACCTGGTGTATCGCAAGACCGCCCGCAACTTCGGTCCCATCATGGCCATGGCCGCCAAATGCACCATCGCCCAGGTCAGCGAGGTGGTAGAACTGGGTCAGCTTGATCCGGAAAACATCATCACCCCCGGCATCTTCGTGCAGCGGATCGTGCAAACCAAGGAGGCACAGCAATGAATCGCTTTACCCGTGAACAGATCGCCGCGCGCGTGGCCCAGGACATTCCCGAAGGCGCCTACGTGAACCTGGGTATCGGCCTGCCCACCAAGGTCGCCAACTACCTGCCGGCCGACAAGGAAATCTTCCTGCACAGCGAAAACGGCGTGCTCGGCATGGGCCCGGCCCCGGCGCCCGGCGAGGAAGACGAAGACCTCATCAATGCCGGCAAGCAGCCAGTGACGCTGCTGACCGGTGGTGCCTATTTCCACCATGCCGATTCGTTTGCCATGATGCGTGGCGGCCACCTCGACATCTGCGTGCTGGGTGCTTTCCAGGTGTCGGCCACGGGTGACCTGGCCAACTGGCATACCGGCGCGCCGGACGCCATCCCTGCCGTGGGCGGAGCGATGGACCTGGCCATCGGCGCCAAGCAGGTGTTCGTGATGATGGATCACCAGACCAAGACCGGCGAAAGCAAGCTGGTCCAGGCCTGCGCCTATCCGCTCACCGGCATCGGCTGCGTCAACCGCATCTACACCGACCTGGCCGTCATCGACGTCACCCCGCAGGGACTACAGGTGCGCGAGATCGTCGAGGGCCTGTCCTTCGAACAACTGCAGGAGCTGACCGGTGCACCGCTGCGCCCGGCTGCCTGAGTCCGTTCGAATCAACCAATTTTCGCTGCGAGGAATGCATGAAAGACGTATTTATCTGTGACGCCATCCGTACCCCCATCGGTCGCTACGGCGGCGCGCTCAAGGACGTGCGCGCCGACGATCTGGGCGCGGTACCGCTGCGCGCGCTGATGGAGCGCAATCCGCAGGTGGACTGGAGCGCGATCGATGACGTCATCTTCGGCTGCGCCAACCAGGCCGGCGAAGACAACCGCAACGTCGCCCGCATGTCGCTGCTGCTGGCCGGTCTGCCGCAGGAAGTGCCGGGCAGCACCATCAACCGTCTGTGCGGTTCGGGCATGGACGCCCTGGGGACCGCCGCGCGCGCCATCAAGTCCGGCGAGACCGGGTTGATGATCGCCGGCGGGGTCGAGTCGATGACTCGCGCTCCCTTCGTGATGGGCAAGGCCGATAGCGCCTTCTCGCGCCAGGCCGCGATCCAGGACACCACCATCGGATGGCGCTTCGTCAATGCCTTGATGAAGCAGAAATATGGTGTGGATGCCATGCCCGAGACGGCGGAGAACGTCGCCGTCGACTACAAGGTCAGCCGCGAGGACCAGGACCAGTTCGCCGTGCGCAGCCAGGCCAAGGCCGCCGCCGCGCAGGCCAATGGCAACCTGGCGCAGGAGATCGTACCGGTGGTGATCCCGCAGAAGAAGGGTGACCCCGTCACCGTCACGCAGGATGAGCATCCGCGTGCTACCAGCATGGAAGCGCTGGCCCGTCTGAAGGGTGTGGTCAAGCCCGATGGCACGGTCACCGCCGGCAATGCATCGGGTGTCAACGATGGCGCCTGCGCCTTGCTGCTGGCCAGTGCCGAGGCGGCCGAGCAACACCGGCTCAAGCCACGTGCCCGCATCCTGGGTATGGCCACGGCCGGCGTCGCGCCGCGCATCATGGGCATGGGTCCGGCCCCGGCCAGCAAGAAGCTGCTGGCGCAACTCGGCATGCGCATCGAACAGATGGATGTGATCGAACTGAACGAAGCCTTTGCCTCGCAAGGTCTGGCCGTGCTGCGCGAACTGGGCGTGTCTGACGACGATGCGCGGGTCAACCCCAATGGCGGCGCGATTGCGCTGGGTCATCCGCTGGGCATGAGTGGCGCCCGCCTGGTGACCACCGCCCTCTACCAGCTGGAACGCACCGGTGGCCGCTACGCGCTGTGCACCATGTGCATCGGCGTGGGGCAGGGCATCGCCATGGTGATCGAACGCGTGTGATGACAGCGGGATGGCGCGGCGATGCACCTGGCTGCACCATCCCCATCGCTCGATCAACCATGAAGATGGTTGATGTGATCCTGAAAATTGATCAGGCAGGCATAGAGGAAAAAGCAGCACAATAGAAAAAAGCACCATCCCATCACCAAGCGGCCACCAATACAGAGCCGCAGGCCAGAATAGGAGACACAACGCATCATGCATCGACATCATGATTGCGCGCCGCGTGCGGCCGCACCCACGCACCGTCATCGGGGAGCTGCGCCATGCTAGGCAACTTCCTCGGTGTGCTCTTCGACGGCATCGCCTACGGCAGCCTGCTATTCCTGATCAGCGTCGGCCTGTCGGTGACGATGGGCATGATGAACTTTATCAACCTGGCGCACGGCGCCTTTGCCATGCTGGGCGGCTACGTCTGCGTCAGCCTGCTCAATCGCATGGGTGTCCCCTTCCTCGCGACCCTGCCGCTGGCCTTCCTGGCGGCTGCCGTGGTCGGACTGGTGCTGGAACGTTCCCTGTATCGCCGTCTCTACAAGGCCAGCCACCTGGATCAGGTGCTGTTCTCCATCGGCCTGACCTTCATGGCCGTGGCCGGCGCCACCTGGCAGTGGGGGCCGACCCAGCAACCGGTGGTGCTGCCGGACTGGTTGCGGGGCCAGGTCTCCCTGCTGGGACTGGATGTGGGCGCCTATCGCGTCTTCCTGATTGGCGTGGTGGTGATTGTCACGCTGGCCCTGGGCCTGCTGATCGAACGCACGCGCTTCGGCGCACAGATCCGGGCCTCGGTGGATAACCAGGTGGCTGCCGCCGGACTGGGCATCAACGTCAGCCGCGTGTTCAGCCTGACCTTCGCGCTTGGTTCTGGCCTGGCCGGTCTCGGCGGTGGTCTGGGCATCGACGTGCTGGGGCTGGACCCGACCTTCCCGGTCAAGTACATGGTCTATTTCCTGCTGGTGGTGGCCGTGGGTGGTGCCGGTACCATCAAAGGGCCGCTGCTGGCGGCCATCATCCTGGGCGTGTTCGACGTGGCCGGTAAATACTATGTGCCGGAGATCGGTGCCTTCGTCATCTATGGTCTGATGGTGGTGCTGCTGATCCTGTTCCCGGCCGGACTGATGCGGAGGCGCGGATGAGCATCGTGAATTCCGCCTCGACTTCTACCTCGACCACCTCCACCACCTCCGCCGTCAGTCCGGGAAAGCCGACCATGAAGCCTGCCCTGCACCTGCCCAATGACCGCTGGACGCCGCTGGAGATCTTGTTCTGGCTCTTGCCGGTAGCCGCCTATTTCGTCTTCCCCGATTACCTGGTGCTGATCAGCCAGATCATGATCGTGGGCCTGTTCGCAATCTCGCTGGACCTGATCCTGGGCTATGCCGGCATCGTTTCGCTGGGTCATGCGGCCTTCTTCGGGCTGGGCGCCTACACGGCAGGTCTGCTGGCCGTGCATGGGTGGGGCGAGCCGATCACCGGCCTGCTGCTGGCTGCCGTGGTGGCCGCCATCGCTGGTTTCCTGGTGAGCTTCCTGGTGGTGCGCGGGGCTGACCTGACTCGCCTGATGGTGACGTTGGGCATCGGCCTGATGCTGTTCGAAGCGGCCAACAAGGCGGCCTTCATCACTGGCGGTGTCGATGGGCTCTCGGGCATGGTGATGAGCAAGATCTTCGGTGTCTTCGAGTTCGACCTCAACGGGCGCGTGGCCTATGTGTACAGCTTCGCGGTGCTGCTGGTCCTGTTCGTGGTACTGCGGCGGCTGGTCAATTCACCGTTCGGTCTGGGGCTCAGAGGCATCCGCGAAGGTGGTCGCCGCATGCCTGCCATCGGTGCCGACGTCAGCCGCCGACTGGTCGTGATCTTCACCGTGGCCGCTGCGGTGGCCGGTGTGGCCGGTGCGCTGCTGGCGCAGACCACGCAGTTCGTGGGCCTGGACGTGCTGGGTTTTCCGCGCTCGGCCGAGTTGCTGATCATCCTGGTGCTGGGCGGTACCGGTCGCCTGTATGGCGGCCTGGTCGGTGCGCTGGTCTACATGCTGGCGCAGGATTATCTGTCCGGGCTCAATCCGGCCTACTGGCAATTCTGGATCGGCCTGCTGCTGATCGTGATCGTGCTGTTCGCCCGTGGGGGTTTGCTGGGAGGCCTGGCCGTGCTGCGTGACAAATTCTTCAAGGGAGGCCGTGCATGAGCCCGCATCCATCCATCGGTGACACCACGCTGCGCACCGAAGGCCTGACCAAGCGCTGGGGCAGTTTCGTTGCCAACAGCGATGTCTCGCTCAGTTTCGCTCCCGGGGCGCGCCATGCCCTGATCGGCCCCAACGGCGCCGGCAAGACCACCTTCATCAACCTGCTTACCGGCGGCTTTGCCCCCAGCAGCGGCAAGGTCTGGTTCGGCGGCGAAGACATCACGGCCCTGCCGCAGCATGAACGCGTCAAGCGCGGCATGACCCGCACCTTCCAGATCAATACCCTGTTCGCCGGCCTGACCGTGCTGGAGTCGGTGGTATTGGCGATCCAGGAACGGCGCGGCATGCAATACAAGTGGTACCAGACCGTGGCCAGCCAGACCGAGGTGGTGGAGGAAGCCATGTCTCTGCTGGCTTCGCTCAAGCTGGAGCAGGACGCCAACACCCTGACCCGCAGTCTGGCCTACGGCAGGCAGCGGCTGGTCGAGATTGCGCTGGCCCTGGCCACCCGGCCCAAGGTATTGCTGCTGGATGAGCCGGCGGCCGGCATCCCCTCGGCCGAAAGTCGTGAACTCTTCGAAGTCATCGCGCAATTGCCGCGCGAGGTCACCATCGTCTTCATCGAGCATGACATGGGACTGGTGTTCCGCTTCGCCGAGCGCATCACCGTGCTGGTGGGCGGCAAGGTACTGGTGGAGGGAACGCCGGCCGAGATCGCCGCCGACCAGCGGGTCAGGGAAGTCTATCTGGGGGAGGCCGAACATGCGTGAACTGCTGACGCTGGAGAAAGTGACCGCCGGGTATGGCGAATCCATCGTACTGGAAGACGTGTCCTTCGCGATGAACGAAGGTGAGAGCCTGGCCCTGCTGGGCCGCAACGGGGTGGGCAAGACCAGCCTGCTGATCACCCTGATGGGCTTGACCCGCATGCATGGCGGCAGCATCCGCTGGCGCGGTGGCGACATCGTGCGGGTGCCCACGCACAAGCGCGCCCATGCGGGCCTGGGGTGGGTGCCGCAGGAACGTTTCATGTTCCCCTCACTGTCGGTGGAAGAACATCTCACCGTGGTCGAACGCGGCGGCCAGTGGGACCTGAAAAAGATCTACCAGATCTTCCCGCGCCTGCATGAACGCCGCAACAACATGGGCAACCAGCTCTCCGGTGGCGAGCAGCAGATGCTGGCCATCGCCCGCGCTCTCATGGTCAGCCCCAGCATCCTGTTGCTGGATGAACCGATGGAAGGCCTGGCCCCGATCATCGTGCAGGAACTGCTCAAGGTGATCCGTCGCCTGGTCAGCGAGGAGGGCATGTCGGTGATCGTGGTGGAGCAGCACGCCCGCATGGCGCTCTCGCTCACGCAGCGTGCCATCGTGCTGGATCGTGGGCGTATCGTGCATGCCTCCGACAGCCAGAGCCTGCTCGACGATGGCGAGAAACTGGACCGCCTGGTGGCAGTGGCCTGAACTGAGTCCCCGGATATCAGCTGGCAGGGTTCGCATCCTGGCCGCGTTGTACGATGCCATCCGTCCGTGGCCAGGCCATCAGGTCGAGCACGCCGTTGCTGCCGATGTCATGTTCGTCCCGGGCATGCAAGACCTGCACGACCGGGCGAGTCAGGTCGGCAGGGTTCTGGCGGATCACCCGCCCCGCCAGTCCCGACTCAAGTCGGACTAGGGCCTGTTCACATTTAATCTACGAGTGCGAGAGGTCGCCAAGCGTTGTCTGCCTAGGCGCAGCGACGCGCCGTAGTGGTGCTAC